>NZ_JAUSYQ010000002.1:7423198-7731837 GCF_030816965.1 Streptomyces canus | reverse complement strand
CGCAGATCCTCGACCACGTGTGGGAGTACGGCTTCGGCGGCCGCTCCAACGTCGTGGAGCTGGTCGTCAGCCGGCTGCGCCGCAAGCTGGACGACACGGGCGAGCCCCTGATCCACACCGTGCGGGGCTTCGGATACGTCATCCGGCAGGCGGCCGAATGAGATCCTTTTTCGGCCGCCTGCGTTCGGCGTACCGGAGGATGCGGCTCGGTACCCGCCTCGCGCTGGGACTCGGGGCGCTGGCCCTGGTGGTGTTCGCGGTGGTGGGCACCGCGCTGACCACGTACATGCGGGACTATCTGTCGGCCCAGCTCAACGAGCAGCTGTCGCTCGCCCAGGTCGCCCAGTCGAAGAGCATCGCCGAGTCCGGCACGCTCGCGGGCAAGAAGTACTGGGCCTGGTACTACGCGGTGTACGACGTCAAGGACGGCACCCCGCGGCTGCGCAAGCCCGAGGACCCCTCCGACCTGCCGGAGGACGTCGAGGAGTTGACCGTCGTCGCGAAGACGCAGACCGTCGCGCACACCGAGGTCCTGGCCACCGAGTACCTGAGGGGCCAGGGCGAGTACCGGCTGCGCGCCTGCGAGGTCGAGCCCGGTGTGGTCCTGGTCAGCGCGGCTCCCATGGACGACATCGACGCCACGGTACGGCGGCTGATCACGGTCCAGGTCGTCGCCTTCGGGCTCGCGCTGCTGGCGCTCGTGGTGGTCGGCCGCAAGCTGCTGCGCCGGGGCCTGAAGCCGCTGAGCGACATGGCGCACACCGCGCACGGCATCGCCTCGCACGACCTGACCGAGTCGGCGGCCCGGCTGCCGCTGCGAGCCGACAAGCGGGGCGGCGGTCCGGAGGTCGAGGAGCTGCGGACGGCGTTCAACACCATGCTGGAGCACATCGACGACTCGCTCGCGGTCCGCGCGGAGGCCGAGCAGCGGCTGCGCCGGTTCGTCGCGGACGCCTCGCACGAGCTGCGCACCCCTTTGATGTCCGTACGGGGCTACGCGGACCTCTTCCAGTACGCCGCCGCGAACGCCCCCGAGGAGCGCGACAAGCACCTGGCCCGGCTGCGCGCCGAGGCCGCCCGCATGGGTTTTCTCCTGGACGACCTGCTGCTGCTCGCCCGCCTGGACGCGGCGGAGGTGGAGACCCCGCTCAGGCCCGTCGAGGTGGACCTGGTGGAGCTGATGGAGCACGCGGTCGACGCCTTCCGCGCGAGCCACCCCGACCGTCCGCTGACGGTGACGCCGGGCCCCCGGTCCCTGAAGCTGCGGCTCGATCCGCAACGCGTCCGGCAGGTGCTCGACAACCTCCTCACCAACGCGGCCGTGCACACTCCGCCGGGCACGGCGGTCTCCGTCGGGGTGCGTGTCCGGGACGGCCGGGCGCAGGTGCGGATCGCGGACGCGGGTCCCGGCATTCCGGCCGCCGACCAGGAGCGGGTCTTCGACCGCTTCTACCGCGTCGACAAGGCCCGCAGCCGGGACCGGGGCGGCAGCGGCCTGGGCCTCGCGGTGGCGAGGTCCCTGGTCCGGGCGCACGGCGGCACGATCGAGCTGGCCACCGAGCCCGGCTCGACGGTGTTCACGGTGGCGCTCCCGCTGAGCCTCCCGCGGCCGTGAGTCTTACGAAGCCGTGACGTGACGGGCGCGGTCCGGCCGTCCGGGCAGCTCACGGCCCTAGCGTGAGGGCATGCGCGTACTGGTCACCGGCGGTGCCGGTTTCATCGGGTCCCAGATCGTCGAGGCGCTCGTGGCACACGGTCACGAGCCCGTCCTCTACGACGTCCGGGCCGACCCGGCGTCCGACGTACGGGACCCCGACGCCGTCCGCCGCGCCCTGACCGGCGTGGACGCGGTGTGCCATCAGGCGGCGATGGTCGGCCTGGGCGTGGACTTCGCCGACGCCCCGGAGTACGTCTCCCACAACGACCTCGGCACGGCGGTGCTGCTCGCCGCGATGGCCGGGGCGGGGGTACGGCGGCTCGTGCTGGCCGGGTCGATGGTGGTGTACGGCGAGGGCCGCTACACCTGCGCCCGGCACGGGACCGTACGGCCGGGCCCGCGAGCCGTCGCCGACCTCGACGCGGGGCGCTTCGAGCCGCCGTGCCCGGTGTGCGGCGCGGACCTCTCGCCCGGCCTGGTCGGCGAGGACGCCCCGGTCGATCCCCGGAACGTGTACGCGACGACCAAGCTCACTCAGGAGCACCTGGCGGCGTCCTGGGCACGGGCCACGGGCGGGTCGGCGGTGGCACTGCGGTACCACAACGTCTACGGACCGGGCATGCCCCGCGACACCCCGTACGCCGGCGTCGCCTCCTTCTTCCGCTCCGCGCTCGCCCGCGGCGAGGCCCCGCGTGTCTTCGAGGACGGCTGTCAGCGCCGGGACTTCGTGCACGTACGGGACGTGGCCGCGGCCAACGTGGCGGCGCTGGAGGCGAGTTCGAGGGACGGCGCGCTCACCTCGTACAACACCGGAAGCGGCGAGCCGCACACGGTGGGCGAGATGGCCCGCGCGCTGGCCGGGGCCCGCGGCGGGCCCGAGCCCGTGGTCACCGGGGAGTACCGCCTCGGGGACGTACGGCACATCACGGCGGACTCGGCGCGGCTGCGGGCGGAGCTGGGGTGGAAGGCGGAGGTCGGATTCGCCGAGGGAATGCGGGAGTTCGCGGGCGCGGGCATGCGGGGCGCCTAGCCTGCGGTGGACCGGTGGTGCCGCCCGCGAAAGAAAGCGGCCGCGGGCGGCACCACCTCTGACCCGGGAAGCGGGCAACAGGGCGTCCTCGGTCAGGAGACGGCTTCGGGCAGCAGCACCTCGAAGCGGCAGCCGCCGGGGACGTTGCGGACCGTGGTGCGGCCCTGGTGGGCTTCGACGATGCCCCGGACGATGGCGAGCCCGAGTCCCGCCCCGGCGGGCGGTGTCCGGGCGTGCGTGCCGCGCCAGCCGGTGTCGAAGACGCGGGGCAGGTCCTCCTCGGGGATGCCGCCGCAGCCGTCCGTGACGGACAGGACTACCCCCTCGGCGCGGTGCTCGGCGGCCACCGCGACCGTCCCGTCGGCGGGTGTGCGGCGGATGGCGTTGACGAGGAGGTTGCCCAGCACGCGGCTCATCTCCTTGCCGTCCACCTCGACCGGCACGGCCGCCACCCGGTCGCCGACCAGCCGTACACCGTGCTCGCGCGCCAGCGGGTCGGCGCCCGCGAGGGCGTCGGAGACGAGGTCGTACAGGGAGATCCGGCTGGGGCTCAGCGCCAGTGTCCCCGCGTGGATGCGGGAGAGTTCGAAGAGGTCGCCGACCATGCCGTTGAGGCGTTCGACCTCGGTGCGGATCTGCCTCAGGTAGCGGGCGGGGTCGGCGGCGACACCGTCCTCCAGTGCCTCGGACATCGCGCGCAGGCCGGCCAGAGGGGTGCGCAGGTCGTGGGAGATCCAGGCGACGAGTTCACGCCGGGAGGACTCCAGGGCACGTTCCCGCTCCCGGGACTCGGCGAGCTTGGCGCTGGTGGCCTCCAACTCCCGGCTGAGTTCGGTGAGTTCGGCGGTCGTGGGCCCGCCGGGTGAGGTGAAGTCACCGCCGTCGCCGAAGGAGCGGGCGGCGAGCGCGAGGGCCCGGCTGCGGGCGGCCACCCAGCGGCCGAGCAGCAGGGCGGTGGCCAGGGAGACCACGGCGGCCATCAGGACGACGGTCGTGACGACGCTCAGGTCGTGCCCGGACAGGAACATGGCCTGGGCGACCGCGAGGGTGCCGGCCAGCATCGCGGTGACGCCGACGGCGGCGACCACGGTGAGGTGCAGGGAGAGCGAGCGCCGCCGGATCAGCAGCAGCACGCACGCGCCGAGGACTCCGGCCGTGACGGCGCCGAGGAAGGCGTAGAGGGCGATGAGGAGCGTGTCGCGCACGGGTCACACCTCCGCTGGTGAGCCGTCGAAACGGTAGCCGACGCCCCACACGGTCTGGATCAGGCGGGGCCTGGCCGGGTCGTCCTCGACCTTGCCCCTGAGCCGGCGCACATGGACGGTGACGGTCGACAGGTCGCCGAAGTCCCAGCCCCACACCTCGCGCATCAGGTCCTCGCGGCTGAAGACCCGGCCCGGGTGCCGCAGGAAGAAGGCGAGGAGGTCGAACTCCCGGATGGTGAGGGCGAGTTCGGTTCCGTTCTTGAGGGCGCGGCGGGCCGCCGGGTCCATCGAGAGTCCGGCGGCACCCAGGTGGCCGGACGGCTGGGAGGGCCGGGAGCGGCGCAGCACGGACTCGACGCGCAGGACCAGTTCGCGGGGGCTGAACGGCTTGGTGACGTAGTCGTCGGCGCCGACCTCCAGGCCCAGGATCCGGTCGTCCTCGTCGCCGCGCGCGGTGAGCATGATGACCGGGACAGGCCCGCGCCCCCGCATCCGGCGGCACACCTCCAGGCCGTCCATGCCGGGCAGCATCAGGTCGAGGACCACGAGGTCCGGGCGGTTGGCGGCGGCGCGGGCGAGTGCGTCGGGGCCGTCGGCGGCCCGGTCCACGAGGTATCCGGCCCGGTCGAGATAGCCGGCGACCACCTCGGCGACGGTGGGATCGTCGTCGACGACGAGGACCCGGGGCCGGGTCTGTGGGTACTGCTGCTGCTCCATGCCGCAAGCCTCGCACCGCGCGTGCGCATGTGCCGCCGACGGGCGCCGACGTCCTTGTTTCGTAAGGAGCCGGAGTCGGGTTCGTCCGTTTTGCGCTCGTAGGGTGAACGTCGTGACGACCCCTTCCGCAAACGAACCGGCGACGTCCGTGGACGTCGTGCTGCCCTGTCTCGACGAGGCCCGGGCCCTGCCGTGGGTGCTGGAACGCATCCCGCCCGGCTGGCGCGCGCTCGTCGTCGACAACGGCTCCACGGACGGCTCGGCCCGCATCGCCCGGGCCCTCGGCGCGACCGTCGTCCGCGAGGAGCGGCGCGGCTTCGGCGCCGCCTGCCATGCGGGGCTGACCGCGGCCACGGCCGACATCGTGTGCTTCTGCGACTGCGACGCCTCCCTTGACCCTTCGGAGCTGGTGCCGTTCGTGGGCGAGGTGCTGGCCGGCGAGGCGGACCTCGTGCTCGGCCGGCGCCGTCCACAGGCCCGTGGTGCCTGGCCGCCGCACGCCCGGGCGGGCAACCTCGCGCTCGCCCGGCTGCTGCGCCGCCGCACCGGTCTGCGCCTGCACGACCTGGGCCCACTGCGGGCCGCCCGGCGCGAGCCGCTGCTCGCCCTCGGCCTCACGGACCGGCGCAGCGGCTACCCGCTGCAGATGGTGGTGCGGGCGGCCGACGCGGGCTGGCGGATCGCCGAGCACGACGTCCCGTACCGACCGCGTACCGGTGCCTCCAAGGTGACGGGCACCTGGCGGGGCACGTGGCAGGCGGTGCGGGACATGAGCCAGGTCCTGTCCGAGTCCGGGACGGGGGTGCGGGCGTGACCACGCTGCTCGTCATCGCCAAGGAACCGCGGCCGGGGCGGGTCAAGACCCGGCTCACCCCGCCGTTCACCCCCGAGGAGGCGGCCGCGCTGGCCGAGGCGTCCCTCGCGGACACCCTCGACGTGGTGGCCCGCACCCCGGCCCGCCGCCGGGTCCTGGTCCTGGAGGGCGCGCCGGGCCCCTGGCTGCCGCCGGGTTTCGATGTCGTACGGCAGTGCGCGGGCGGCCTCGACGAACGGCTGGCCGCGGCCTTCGCGGGCTGCGACGGCCCGGCCCTCCTCATCGGCATGGACACGCCCCAGGTGACTCCGGAACTGCTCACGGTGGACTTCGCCGACTGCGAGGCGTACTTCGGGCCGGCCGAGGACGGCGGCTTCTGGGCACTGGGTCTGGCACGACCGGATCCGGCCCGGCTGCGCGGGGTGCCGATGTCGACACCCGAGACCGGAGCGGCCCAGCGCGCCCGCCTGACCGGCCTGCGGGTACGGCAGCTGCCGCCGCTGCGGGACGTGGACACGGCGTACGACGCGGAGCTGGTGGCGAAGGCGGCCCCGGGCGGACGGTTCGCGACGGAGCTGGAACGACTCACGGGGGCGGGGCGATGAGGGGGCCGGGGGCAGACGTCGCGGCACGGATCACGGAGGTGGGGCGCCTGCGGGCGGACTGCGAGAGCGGCGCCGGCCCCGAGTCGCGCGGCGAGGCCGGCAGCCCGCGGCGCGGCGGGATCGGCCGACAGCGAGACGCCGACCGAGCACCGGGAGAACCGAACCTGCCCCCCACGCCCGACACCCGGCCGCCCGGCACCGGCACGCAAGCCCCAGCGGACAGCACCGAGCAACGCCGAAAGCCGGGCACGGCCGCCGCGACCGACGCACCGCCCGGGGCCCGGCCGCCCGGCACCGCAGCCCAAGCCGACACCCCACGGCCGCAGACGAACAGCACCGAGCAGAGGCGCAAGCCCGCCACGGCCGCCGCGACCGACACACGACCCGGAGCCTGGCCGCACGCCGCGGGCGGCCCGTCCAACGACGGCACCTGGTCCGCCGACCCCTATGCCCAGGCCCTCCGCACCGGTCAGGGCCCCCTGTTCCTGCGCCGCTCCGACGGATGGCTGCTCCTGCTCGAGCTGGAACGGTGGTGTGCGGCCGCGGATGCCGCGGACCTGGAGGTGTTGCGCCGCTGCGAGGGCGCGGTGCTGGACGTCGGCTGTGGTCCGGGGCGGCTCGTCGCCGCGCTCGGTGCCGACGGCCGACGGGTGCTCGGCATCGACGTGAGCGAGGCGGCCGTCGCACGGACCCTCGCGCTCGGCGGGCGGGCCCTTCGGCGGTCCGTCTTCGAGTCCTTGCCGGGCGAGGGCCGCTGGGGCACCGCGCTGCTGATCGACGGCAACGTCGGCATCGGCGGCGACCCACCGGCCCTGCTCGACCGGATGTCCCAACTCCTCACCTCTGGCGGCCTGTTGATCGTGGAGACGGTCACCGACCCGGACATCGACGAGCGGGTGCAGGTGCGTGTCACCGATGCCCGGGGCGCCACCGGCAACCCGTTCCCGTGGGCCCGGCTGGGCAGCCTGGCCCTGCTGCGGCACGCGGCCCGCACCGGCTGGGCGCCCGTGGATCAGTGGACGGCGGGCGGCCGTTCCTTCGTCTCCCTGCGCCGCCGTACGACGAAGACCACCGCCGAACCACCGAACAGCACGGCCGTCACCAGCAGCCAGCGGGCCAGGAAGCCGTCCGGGGACAGGCCGGTCGCGGAGGCGTAACGGTCCGCGACCTGCCCGCTGATCAGCGGGAACCACACGAGCAGGAGCAGGAGAGAGAGGGCGGCGGGGACCCGCACGTACATCACGTGCTGCCCCGCCGTCCTCACGAGCGCCCGGTCGGCCGCCGCGTACAGCGGCAGCAGCACCACGTCGTGGACCACGGCCGCCCCCACGAACCACAGCGCGACCCCGAACCAGTCCCCCGCCAGCAGCCGCACCCCCGCGTACCCCGCGAGGGCGAACGAGCAGACGAGCAGGAGGAGTTGGAGAGTGTTGCCGAGAGGGATCCGCATCACAGGTCTCCGAACGTCAGCCGGGCCACCCACTTGGTGTTGAGCACACCGGGCGCCGCGGGCACGATGATCCGGGCCGGGTGGCCGTGGTCGGGGGTCAGGTCCTCGCCGTTGACGGACAGGGCCAGCAGGGACCGCGGATCGGCGACCTGGTTGGCGCGCAGGGCGGCCCGCCGGAAGGCACCGTGCCGTTGCAGCGACTCCACGAAGACGTCCGGCGGATCGTCCTCGTACCCGACGAGCGCCGCGAGGTCCCGCAGCCGCACCCCGCGCCACCACTGGTCGGAGGTGGACCAGCCCTCCACACAGGCGATGGGCAACGCCGAGCTGTACAAGGGAAGTCGGAGGAGTTCCGCGCGGCCGAGACGGACGGTGCGCCCCGCACGCCCCACGATGACGAGCCGCCAGGCTTCCTCGCTCGTCTCACCCGGATCGATCCCCGCGTACGCGGCGGTCTTGTTGATCTGGAACCCTCCGGGCCCGGAGCCGGGTTCGGCGCCTCCGTGCGGGGCGAGCAGGGCGGTTCTGCGGAGCACGCCGTCGAAGTTCTGCCCGGCCGTGGTGACGAACAACAGCAGCGAGCCGCTCCCGACGAACCAGAGGGCACCGCGCCGGGACACGGTCGGCCGGGCGGGGTTCGGCGACACCAACTCGGTCTTCTCCTCACGGAGTGTGCGCAGATTCCGCCAGGCGAGCGGCGTCTTCAGGACGGCATGGGCGACGAAGGCGGTGAAGAACACCCACGCCCCGTAGAAGTGCAGGGGATAGAAGGAGCCCGGGAAGACGTAGTCCAACTGGACGTTGAGCACGCCGGTCACGAACTCGAACAGGGCACCGCCGACCAGCAGCAGGAGCGAGATCCGTTCCAGGGCGTGCGCGAGCGACCGCGCGGGCGGCAGCGTGAACAGCTTCGGTACGACCGACCACAGCTTGGCCAGCAGGACGGGGATCAGGGTGATGCCGAGGGTGACGTGGACGCCCTGGTTCAGCCGGTACAGCCAGCGCGGGTCGGTCGGCCAGGAGAAGAGGTAGAAGCCGAGGACGCCCTTGTCCGGGGTCTTGTCGTTCACCGGCGAGAGGTCCGGGTTGTAGGCGGCGTACGACAGCAGCCCCGTCACGAACAGCAGCGTGATCCCGCCGAGGAGCACGACCCCGAGGACAGAGGTGAGCCAGGGGCCGCGCAGCGGACTGCGCCAGAAGGAGGGTGCGAAGGGAGACCGTGCCATGCCCCGACGGTAGGCCCGCGCCACCGTGGAAACGGGCCCGCGAACCATGACGAAACTCTGACGTCCTCGCATGTCAGCCGTCCGGGGGAGGTCGTGCGGCCTAGCGTCGTCCGCGTGAACCGGGACCTCCTTCGCGACCTGTACGCGGCCGTGTGCGCCGCGCTCCTCGTGCTGACCGCCGCACTGGTCGGCACGGCGATCCAGCACCGGGACGGCTCGCTCCGCGTCGGCCGGCCGCCCCTGCTGGCGAGTTGGGACCCGCATGTCGGCCCCGGTACCCCGGCCGCGGTCGTCGTCGCGGCCGCCGTGGTGGCGTACGGCCCCTCGCTCGCCGCCCGGCTCCCCTGGCGCCCGCTGCTGCTCGCCGGCTGGGGCACGGGGATGGTCTGGACGTGGTCCCTGGCCCTCGTGGACGGCTGGCACCGGGGCGTCGCCGAGCAGCTGACCACCAGGAACGAGTACCTCCCGGCCGTCGGTCGCTTCCACGACATCCCGGCGGCCCTGCGGGACTTCACCCGGCACATCCTGATCGACTCGCCGGACAACTGGGGCGCCCATGTCGCGGGGCATCCCCCGGGCGCCACCCTCACCTTCGTCCTGCTCGACCGGATCGGGCTGGGCGGCGGGGGCTGGGCGGGGACCTGGTGCATCACGGTCGGCACGACCGCGGCGGTCGCGGTCCTGGTCGCCGTACGGGCCCTCGCCGACGAGTCGCTCGCCCGCCGCGCCGCGCCCTTCCTGGTCCTGGCCCCGGCCGCGGTCTGGGTGGGCACGTCGGCCGACGGGTACTTCGCGGCGGTGGCCGCGTGGGCGGTGGCACTGCTCGCCCTTGCGGTGCGGGGGGTCCGGCCGGGGCTGAACGGCTTCTGCTCGGGGTTGCTGTTCGGGGTGACCGTCTATCTGTCGTACGGCCTGACGCTGATGGTCGTCGTCGCGGGGGCGGTGGTGTGCGTGGGGTCCTCCCGTCGGCCCCTGTTGTTCGCCCTGGCCGGTTTCGTGGTCATGCCGGCGATCTTCACCGCGCTGGGGTTCGAGTGGTGGGAGGGGTATCGGATTCTCGTCACCCGCTACTACCAGGGGGCGGGCGGAGTGCGGCCGTACGGGTACTGGGTGTGGGCGAATCTGGCGTGCACGGTGCTGATCGTGGGGCCGGCGACGGTGGCGGGGGTGCGGCGGGTCGTCGTTCGGCTGCGGCCGGGTGGGGGCTGGTCGCGCAGTTCCCCGCGCCCCTTGGCGGTGTTGGTGCTCGCCGCCGTGCTGGCCCTGCTCATCGCCGATCTCTCCGGGATGAGCAAGGCGGAGACGGAACGTATCTGGTTGCCGTTCGCCGCATGGCTGTTGCCCGCGTGTGCGTTTCTGACGGGGGTGCGGGGCTGGCTGGTCGGGCAGGCCGTACTCGCACTGCTCCTGAACCATCTGCTGCTCACGGGGTGGTGAGCCCTCGCGGCAGCGGCATTTCGGTCCAGATGATCTTGCCGTCGGGGGTGTAGCGGGTTCCCCAGCGCTCGGTGAGCTGGGCGACGAGGAAGAGGCCGCGGCCGCCCTCGTCCTCGGTGCGGGCGCGGCGCAGCCGGGGTGAGGTGCCGCTGCCGTCGGACACCTCGCAGATCAGGGCGCGGTCGCGGAGCAGCCGTAGCTGGACCGGGCCCGTGGCGTGGCGGATGGCGTTGGTGACCAGTTCGCTGGCGACGAGTTCGACGGTGAACGACAGTTCGTCCAGGCCCCAGGCGGCGAGCTGTTCGGTGACCGCGGCGCGGGAGCGGGAGACGACCGCCGGGTCGCTCGGCAGCTCCCACTGGGCGACCCGCTCGGGGCCGAGGGCGCGGGTGCGGGCGACGAGGAGGGCCACGTCGTCTCTGGGGCGATCCGGGAGCAGCGCGTCCAGCACGGCCTCGCAGGTCTCCTCCGGTGACCGGTCGGCACGGGCCAGGACGGTACGCAGCCGCTCCAGCCCGGCGTCGATGTCCTGGTGCCGGTCCTCGACCAACCCGTCGGTGTAGAGCACCAGTTGGCTTCCCTCGGCGAGTTCCAGCTCCACCGTCTCGAAGGGCATGCCGCCGAGCCCGAGGGGCTGTCCCGAGGGCAGGTCGACGAACTCGACGGTGCCGTCGGGGCCGACGACCGCGGGCAGGGGGTGTCCGGCGCGGGTGAGGGCGCAGCGCCGGGACACCGGGTCGTAGACGGCGTACAGGCAGGTGGCCCCGACGATGCCGGAGTCCGCCTGACTGCTGTCCACCGCCCAGCCCTCACCGCGGTCCAGGCGGCCCACCAGGTCGTCGAGATGGGTGAGGAGTTCGTCGGGCGGCAGGTCCAGGGAGCAGAAGTTGTGCACGGCGGTGCGCAGCCGGCCCATGGTGGCGGCCGCGTGCAGGCCGTGGCCGACGACGTCCCCGACGACCAGCGCCACCCGCGCCCCGGACAGCGGGATGACGTCGAACCAGTCGCCGCCGACACCGGCCTGCGCGGGCAGATAGCGGTAGGCGACCTCGACGGCGCTCTGCTCGGGGCGGCCCTTCGGCAGCAGACTGCGCTGGAGGGCGAGCGCCGTGTTGTGCTCGCGGGTGTAGCGGCGGGCGTTGTCGATGCAGATCGCCGCGCGTCCGGCCAGCTCCTGGGCGAGGGACAGGTCGTCCTCCTCGAAGGGGGCTGGGTGCCCCGAGCGGTAGAAGCTGACCACGCCGAGGGTCGTGCCGCGCGCCCGCAGCGGCACGGTGATCAGGGAGTGGATGCCGGCGGTGAGCACCCGGGAGAGCCGCGCCGGGTCCTGGGCGAGCCAGCCGCCCGCCTCCGCGAGCACCGGTTCGAGCACCGCCCGCCCGGTCTCCAGGCTGCGGGACTGCGGGGTGGAGGGCACGTAACCGACCTGGTCGCCGACGCCGTACAGGTCGGGCTCCTCGCGCACGCTGCCCACGGCCACCCGGCGCAGCGGGATGTCCGCGCCGAGCGGTCCGGGCTCCTCGCCGTGCAGCACCGGGTCCGGGAGATCCACGGCCGCGAAATCGGCGAACCACGGTACGGCCACCTCCGCGAGCTCCTCCGCGGTCCGTGCGACGTCCAGCGTGGTGCCGATCCTGATCCCCGCCTCGTGCAGCAACTCCAGGCGCCTGCGCGCGAGTACGGCGAGCCGGCCCACGCCGGGGTCGCCGAGGAGGAGCAGGCGGTCGTCCATCACGGGCTCGAGGGCGGAGGGCTGCGGGGGCGGGAGGTGAAGCGTGGAGATGGGCGGTGACGTGGGCGAACCAGGCGGGCCGGTGGCCGCCGACCGCTTCTTCGGCGGCGGGGTGATCTTGGGGATCGGCACCGTGACGGTGGCCTCCGTCGCGGACGCGGGCACCGGCACCACCCCGGCCACGGTGGCCGGTCCCGCGAGCCCGACCGGTCCCACATCCGCCCCGCCGAGAATCCGCGCCTCGACCACGACCCCCGTCTCCCCCCGCACCTGGCGGCGCAGCAACAGGGCGCTGCGGCCGCCGGACAGCATCACTTCGTCGAGGGTCCGGTGCGGTGCGGCGATGAGCTCCTCGGCCTTCTCCCGCAGTACGGCCAGATCGATCCGCCCGAGGCGAGCGCCCGCTCCCTCGCCGTTCCGCCCCGACCGCGTGGCCGTGGGCTGCTGCGGCCACCCGTCGGCGGCCCGCCCGGCGCGCCGGTATGCGGCGAGCAGCGCCCGCTCCCGCTGCGTGGCCTGTTCCAGCAGCCGCGCCTCGATGTCCCGGGCGGCCTCGCGGACCAGCCGCAGCATGAGGGGGTCGCCGTCGTCCCGCAGACAGGTGAGATCGAGTACGGCCTCGATGTGCCCGCTGAGCGGGTTGCGCACCGGCGTGCCCGCGCAGGCGAAGGGCTGGAGGCAGTCCGCGAAGTGCTCACGCCCGACGACGTAGACGGGTCCACGCTCGGCCAGCGCGGTGCCGACACCGTTGGTGCCGACGACCTGCTCGGAGGCGTCGAAACCCGGGGCGAACCGCACGTCGTCCAGGCGCCCCTGCAACAGCCGGTCGCCGCCGAGCCGCTGGACCATCCGGCCCTGGCCGTCGCAGAGCGCGATGGTCATGCCGACCTCGGACAGCGAGCCGGTGAGCCGTTGCAGCACCGGCTCGGCGGCCCGCAGGAAGGTGTCGTCCAGGGCCAGATCGGGTGCGTAGGACACCAGCAGCCGGTCCGGCTCGAGACCGCCGGACCTGCACCGCTTCCAGGAGTCGAGCACCGCGCCCCGGACGTCCGCGTCCACGCGGGCACCGGTCAGGAATCGTTCGTGGGCATCGACCAGCCCGCCGATGTCGTCCCAGGTGACGGACAACGGAATCACTTCCCTCACCCGGAGGCGGCCCGGTCGCTCACCGCCACTCGGCTCGCCCCCCGGCGCCCTCCGAGCCCCTACACCGTAGACCCCTTGTGACGCACATCACAACACCTGTCGGGCGCGGACACGCCCATCGATACCGGGTCGTGCCGCGACCGGACCGGCCCACCCGCACGGCCGGTCCGGTCGGGAGGGGAGGGGAGGGGTCAGCAGGTGGCCACGCCGTCCAGCCAGGCCGGGCCCTTGATGTAGATGTTGGTCATCCACGAGCCGTCGGTCAGCTTCGACCAGGCGTCGTTGGTGTAGCCCTCGGCCGTCACCTCCTGGGCGTGCTTCTGGCAGACCACGTTGACCGTGGTCGGCTGCGCGAAGTAGTCGACGACGCCGGCGTTGACGTTCGGCTCGCTGTGGGTGCGCACCCCGGTGCCCCAGGTCTGGAAGGCCTTGCTGCCACCGGACGGCGGCGGGGTGCTGCTGCCGCCGCAGTCCGGGATGCCGGGCAGCCATGCCGGGCCCTTGATGTAGATGTTGGTCACCCACGAGCCGTCGGCGAGCTTGGCCCAGGCGTCGTTGGTGTAGCCCTCGGCGGTCACGGTCTCCGCGTGCTGCTGGCACTGGACGGACACCTGGGTCGGTCCGGGGAAGGTGTCGACGACGGCGGAGCCCACGCTCGGCGTCCTGTGCGTGCGCACGCCGGTGCCCCAGGTCTCGAAGACCGTGCCGCCGTTCGCGGGTGGCGGGACGGGGGAGCCGGAACCGTTGATCCGGATCGCACCCGCGTAGTCGCCGCCGGTGCGCACGGACGTGACCCTGATGTGGGTGCCCGACTCGTACGCCTCGACCATCTGGCCGCCGCCCAGGTACATGGCGACGTGGTGGATGTGCCCGCTGCCCCAGAACATCAGGTCGCCCGGCAGCAGCGGGGCGGTGCCCTGTCCGGCGGAGAACCGGGCGGTGGCCTGCGAGCTGTGGAACTGGTCGTCGGCCGTGCCGTTGAGCAGGTCCTTGCCGGTCGCCCGGTAGTACGCGTACCGCATCAGGCCCGAGCAGTCGAAGCCCTTGCGCTCGCCGTCGTGGAGGCTGTCCGGGTCGGAGCCGTCGTAGTAGCCGTAGCTGGCCCCGGGTGTGGCCGCGTGGCCGCCGCCCCAGCTGTACCAGACGCCGATCTGCGAACAGGCCGCGTCGACGGCGGCCTGCGCGGTGGCCGAGGCGCCGGGCGCCAGGACACCGCAGGTGGCGTCCTGGGCGGCGTGGGCCGGGGCGGAGAAGAAAGCGGTGAGCGCCAGCGCCGAGGCGCCCAGGAGCGCGCCGCTGGTCCGACGGCGCGTACTGATGGTCTTCAAGGGACTCTTCCTTCGTCGAGGTGGCGTCAGCGGGAGGCCGGTGACACCGGTGGGACACGCGGAGACCCGGGTGGCACACCCCACCCCCGTGGGGGAGTGCCACCCGGCCAGGGCCGGTCCGGCCCTAGTTGTGGAGGGCGGCACGCATCTTGGCGAGGCCGCGCAGGCGGTTGCGCTGGACCGTGCCGCGGTGGGCGCCGAGGCGCTCCCCGGCCGTGTCGTGAGTGAGCCCCTCCAGGTCCACGAGGATCACCGCGGCGGCCTCCTTCTCGGAGAGCATGCCGAGCAGCGCGAGCGCCGTCGCGGAGGCCTCGTAGGAGGCGAGTCCGCCGTCCCAGCCGGCTTCCGGCAGCTGGTCCGTGGTGCGCTCGCGGCGGGAGGGATGCTGCCAGGAGTCGCGCAGCAGGTTGAGGGCCACGGCGCAGGTGTAGGCGTACGGATGCCGCTGCCGCGTCAGGCTCTGGGAGCGGGCCCGCCGGGAGAGCCGCAGATAGGTCTCCTGGAGCAGGTCGTCGGCGTCGTGCGGATTGCCCGTCAGTGCCAGCAGCCGTCTCCGCAGACGTGGCATGTCGGCCGTGAAGGACGCGTCGAAGTCTCCCGGGGTCATCCGGTTGTCCGGGCTCGTCCGGCTGTCGGCCTCGCGCGGCGGTGGCGGACAGGTGGCGTGGCTGTGCATTTCATTCCCCCTTGCGGTGATCCTCGCGGTGATCCCTTGCGGTGATCCCCTCGTGGTGTTCTTCGTGCGCTGTCCCGCTCCGGTGGTCAGGCCGGAGAGCGGGGCGGGTCGGCGGGGCCGTAGCGGGCGGCCGGCACGCGGCGCAGCAGGGCCCAGTACCGGTCGCCGTAGGACCAGTGCCACCACTCGGTCGGGTAGTTGACGAACCCGGTCCGGGTGAGCACCCGGCGCAGCAGGGCCCGGTACTCGCGTGCCTCGGCGCCGATGCCGGGCGCGTCGGTGCGGCAGGCGCAGCCGCGCTCTCCTCCGGAGTGGCGTTGACCTCCGTGCCGAGCGGCAGTTCCCGGCCCGTGTCGTCGCACAGGGTCAGGTCGACCGCGCCGCCACTGACGTGCGGGGCGACTTCCGGCGGCGAGATGTACGCGCTCGCCAGCTCACGGATCCGCTCGGGAGCCGCGTCCGGGTGAGCCTGCCGCATGGTCGCCGCATACTGCTCGAAGTACCGGCGCTGGAGGTCCGGCGGCCGGTACCCCTCCACCACCAGAAACCGGATCCCCGCGGGCAGCAGCCGCTGCGCCCGGACGAGCCGCCGCAGCGCGCCGACCCGCAGATGGGCGTAGCTCCCCTCGTCGTCGGCCTGCCGGGCATCGAGCCTCAACTGGCCGTCCTCCCGCAGATCGACGAGCGGTTCCCCGCACTCGTCGTGCGTCACCGCGGCAACCCTGGGATCCGCGAGCGTGATGATGTCTGTCACGAGAAGAGCGTCGCGGGGTCCTCTGCAAATGCTCTGCAGATCGCCTGCAAGCAGCGGACCAAGGGGTCTGCAGCGGCATCGCCGCACCCGCTTCGCTCGCTCAGCGCCCACGTCGCGCCCACTTCGCTCCTACGCCCGCTCCCGCGCCTCCCGAGCCCCCAACTCCCCGAAAACCCCCATCGCTTCGGCTCGTGCCCCCGAAGCCGCCCCCGCCTCCCCGTCGGCCTCCCACACCTCAGCCAGGTCCCAGAGGGTCCGTGCCCGCCACAGCGGCAGCCGCAGCGTCTCCCAGAGCGACAGCGCCCGCTCCAGCGGCCCCCGCGCGCTCCCGGCGTCACCGGAGGCCAGACACCACTCCCCCAGCGTCCGCAGCACCAGTGCCTCGCCGAACCGGTCCTGTCGCTCCCGCGCCAGCTCCAGACACCGCCCGAGCCGTTCGCGCGACTCGTCCAGAAGACCCAGACGCAGCTCCACCTTCGCCAGCGACTGCTCCGCGTACATCACGCCGAACGTGTCGTGGAGGCCGACGAAAACCCGCAACGCGCCCCGCAGCAACCGTTCGGCGTCCTCGTACTCCCCCTCGGCCCGGTGGCACAGGGCCAGCGCGCGCAGGATCAGCGCCTCGCCGTGCCGGTCGTTCTCCGCGCGGTACAGCTCCAGGGCCTGCGCGAAGGCCTCCCGGGCCGCGGAGCCGTCGCCCTGTTCCCGGTACACGTAACCGAGGCCGTACAGCACCCGGGCCCGGGCACCGCGGTCGTCGAGCCCCCTGTACCGCTCCAGCGCAGCGCCGAGCAGCTCCAACGCCTCGGAGTAACGGGCCTGTTCACGCCGGGCCGTTGCCATGCCGAGAAGGGCCTGGGCCGTCCCCTGCGGCCCGTCGCCCTGTGCCTCGAACAGCCTCAGGGCGTCGCGGTAGTAGGCGTACGACTCCTCGAACTCGTCCTGTTCGTAGCGCAGTTGACCCAGCCCCGTGAGCAGCCACGCCTCACCCTCGCCGTCGCCGCTGCGCCGCACCGCCGCCATCGCCGCGGTGTGCGAGCGGGACCATGCGTCGAACTGGTTGTACAGCGCGACCGAGCTCGCGATCAGGGCGCCGGCGAGGTCCCGGGCGGCGCGGTCCATCCCGTGGTCGGCGCAGTACTCCACCGCCGCCAGCAGACCGGCCTGTTCGGCGGCGAACCAGGCCGTGGGGCGGCTGAGCAGATCCTCGTCGGCCTGCGGATCGAGCGGGTCGACGGGCCGTACGGCGGCCGGTTCGGGGAAGTAGCGTGCCGTGCCGCCGGGGCCCCGTGCGGCGGCCTTCTCGGCCAGCCCGAGCCAGCACTCCACCAGGCGCCGTACTGCACCCGCCCGCTCCTCGGCGCTCTCCTCCGACAGGCAGCGTTCGCGGGCGTGCTCACGGGCCAGGTCATGGATGCGGTAGCGGCTGCGGCCGGTGCCGTCCACCCCGATCACGTCGATGAAGTGGCAGTCCACCAGCCGCTCGACGGCCTCCTCGGCCTCCTCCGTGCCGATGTCCAGCAGGGGCGCGGCGATCCAGGCCGCGAAGTCGGGCAGGTCGAGCAGGGCCAGCCGGCGCAGGGCGCGACGCTCCTGCGGATCGAGGTCGGCGTAGCCCAGTTCGAGGCTGGTGCGCAACTCCAGGTCCCCGGCGCGGAGTTCGTTGAGCCGAAGGCGTTCGTCCCGCAGGCGGGCGGCGAGCCGGCCGGGCACCCAGTGCGGCCGGGCCGCGAGCCGCGCTCCGGCGATGCGCACGGCGAGCGGCAGGCGCCCGCACAGGGCGACGATCTCGGCGGTCTGTTCTGGCTCCGCGCGGACACGGTCCGCTCCGGCGACCCGTCTGAGGAGTTCGAGTGCCTCCTCCTCGTCCGGGACGGTCAGATCGAGATGGGCCGCGCCCTCCAGCGCCACCAGTCGGCGCCGGCTCGTGACGAGCACCGCGGAGCCGGGGCCGGGCGGCAGCAGCGGCCGTACGTGCGCCTCGCCGGCGGCGTTGTCCAGGATCAGCAGAATGCGGCGGTGGCCGGTGTACGTGCGGTACAGCCCCGTCAGTTCCTCGACGGAGCTCGGCAGCGTCGCCGGTTCGGCGCCCATGGCCCGCAGCAGCCGGGCGAGGGCGTCGGCCGGTTGCAGCGGGGCGGTGTCGGCGGCCCGCAGGTCCACGAACAGACGGCCGTCCGGGAAGAGTTCCGCGGTGCGATGGCCGACGTGGACGGCGAGGGCGGTCTTGCCCGTTCCGGAGCGTCCGGAGATCACCCCGATCGGCGGGGCGGTACGGCCGGGGTCGTCGACCCGGCCCAGCAGCGAGACGGCCCAGTCGATCTGGTCCGACCGGCCGACGAAGTCGGCTATGTCCGGGGGGAGATGGGACGGGGCGGGTCTCGGGGACGGCGCGTCCGCTCCGGTGCCGACCGCCGTCGTACGGCTCGTGGTCCGCTGCCGGGCCCGGTCGGCAGCGGCGGCCGCTTCCTGTGCCGACGGGCCGGAGCCGGAGCCGAGCGGTGAGGGGTCGTGGGGGCGGTAGCCGGAGCCCGGCGGAGCGGGGTTGTGGGGTCTGGAGCCGGTGCCGAGGAGTGCGGGGTCGTGGGGCCGGGAGCCGGCGCCGAGCAGCGAGGGGTCGTTGGTCAGTACGGCCTTGTGCAGCGCCCGCAGTTCCGGCCCGGCGTCGATGCCCAGCTCCTCGCGCAGGACCTCGCGGCCCTCCTGGTAGGTGCGCAGGGCGTCGGAGACCCGTCCGGTGCGGAACAGCGCGGTCATCAGCTGGCCGCGCGGCCGTTCCCGGAGGGGGTGGGCGGCGACGTGCGCGAGCAGGGGCGCGATGGTGCGGTCCGCGCGGCCGAGCTCCAACTGGAGGCCGAAGGACTCCTCCTGGGCGACCAGCCGCAGTTCGCCCAGCCGGGCCGCCTCGATCCGGGCGAACGACTGGCCCAGTCCTTCCATGGCCTCCTGCCCCCGCCACAGCCCCAATGCCTCGGACAGCAGCTCGGCGGCGTCGTCCGCGCGGCCCCGGGCGGCCTCGGCCCGGCCCGACGTGAGCAGTTCCTCGAAGCGGCGGGCGTCGACCTGGGAGGGGTCGAGGTCGGCGACGTATCCCGGCGGCCGGGTTCGGATCACCTCCGCCTCACCGACGCGGGCGAGCGCGCGTCGTACCGCGGAGACATGGGTGGCGACGAGGGCGCTGGCGGTGGCGGGCGCCTGCTCGTCCCAGACACAGTCCACGAGCCGTTCCGTGGAGAGCACCTCGCCCAGATGGACGACGAGTGCGGACAGCACCGCCAGGGGTCTGACCCCGCCGAGCGGCGCCTGTCGGTTCCCCTCCCACACCTCCACCGGACCGAGAAGACGTACCTGGAGCATCGTTCCCCGATCGCCGTACCGCCCGCCCCACGGATGCGTGTTCGACGATATCGACGGGTGGTGCCGGTGGACGACGAGATCGGGGCGGCCCTGGCCGGATCCGGCCAGGGGGCCGCAGGGCGGCGGTCCCCGAACAGCGGGTTGCGCCCAGTGCGCAGAAGCCGGACGCCTGGCTTCCCCCCGGACGACGGTTGGCTGGATTTCGGCGGTGCCCAGAGATACCCCTCCCCTGAGGGACGGCTGATCGGGGGCGCTCGTATGAGGGCTCTGCGATATTTCTCGCGCCGGAATTCCATGTGCGTCACGTGTCATGAGGACGGGGTGGGCCCGCCCGGCACGGATACGGCACCGACCTGCACCTCGAGCGACAGCGGGAGGCCCTGCGCGGTGGGAACCAGCGGGTCCGCCCCGACGCCCCACCCCGTTTCGCCCGCCTGCCCGCCCCTCTTCGGCTGCCTGACATTTGAACGTCACACCGAGAGGGAACGTTTCCCTCGTCCCCTCTGCATCGCCTTGCCTCCGTCATGCCCCGTGTCCCGCACGGGGCATGACGCGAAAGGACGACGTGCGCCGTGTCCCTGCTTCCGATCGAAGGTCCCCCGGGGCCACTCCCGGCCCCGGCCGGGGCTCCGCGCCCGGTCCGTGTTCCGGCTCCCGCTCCCGCCGGTTCCCGCCGCTCCCTGACCCGTCTCACCCGCCGCCTGCTCACCCTGCTCCCCGTCCTGCTCATCGGCATCTGGGCGGCACTGGACTGGCGTGCCCTGTACGACGGCACCGCGCGGCTGGCCACTGCCGACCCCTGGTGGCTGCTCATCGGGCTCTTCTACACCTGCCTGGGCTGGGTGTCCGCCTCCGTCGTCCGGCAGGGCGCCCTGCCCGAGCGGCTGCCGTCGGGACTGCTGGTCGCCTCGCAGTTCGCCGCCGGCGCGGCCAACCATGTGCTACCGGCGAGTCTCGGCGCACACGCCGTCACCCTGCGCTTCCTCCAGGGGCAGGGCATCCCGCTGGGCCGCGCCACCGCCTCGCTCGCCCTGTACGCGCTGGTCAGGCCGATCGCCAAGACGCTCGTCCTGATCGGCTTCCTGGTCGTCATGCCCGGTCTGCTGCGGCTCGATGAGCTCGTCCCGGACCGGCGCATGCTGTTCCTGCCCCTGGCGGCGGCGGGACTCGGGCTCGCCGGCACGCTCCTGGTGCTGACCCTCGTCCGCCCGCTGCGCAGCCCGGCGGTCACGTTCGTGCGTACCGCCCTGACCGACGCCCGCCGACTGCACACCATGCCCAGCCGGATCCTCGCCCTGTGGGGCGGCGCGGCCGCCGCACCCCTGCTCCAGGCGAGTGTGATCCACGCGGTCGGTGCCTCGCTCGGAGTGACACTGTCCTGGGCACAGGTCGCGTTCGCGTACCTCGCCGCGAGCAGCGCGGTCGGTTCCGTACCCGCGCCGGGCGGCATCGGTCCGGTGGACGCGGCCATGGTCTTCACCCTCGCCGCCTACGGCGTCCCCGTGGCCCTCGGCACGGCGACCCTCATCGGCTACCGCGTCCTGACGGTGTGGCTGCCCCTGCTGCCGGGTGTGCTGTGCATGTCGGCCCTCGTACACCGAAAGGCACTCTGACACACCGGCACCATTGAATGATGCATTCAACACTCCTAGCATTCCCAGGTGGATTCATTCATCAATCTCAGATGTGTGGTCGCCGCCCTGCTGCTGGCCCTGGGCCTCGCGGCGCCGACGGCCCCCGCCTCGGCCGACCCCCGGCAGACGGTGCCGGAGGTATGGCCGACCCCTCAGAAGATCACCGTCGGATCCGGCCGGCTCCCCGTTCCCGACCGGGTGGTCGAGGTCGTCGGCCCCGGTACCGATCCCTCGGCCCGAAAGGTCGTCGAGGCGGCCCTCAAGGCCGCCGGAGCCGACCGCATCACGAGGGTCGACGCCGGCGACCGGCGATCCGCGTCCGACCTGACCGTCTACCTCGGCGGCCCCGGGGAGAACAGCGGCACCGCCCGTGCACTGAAACAGCTCGGCGTCGCCTCCCCGTCCGGTCTCGCCTCCGGCGGTTACGTCCTGGCCTCCGGCCGCAGCCACGGCCAGGCCCTCCTCGCCCTCTCCGGCGTCGACACCACCGGCACCTTCTACGCCGCCCAGACCCTGCGCCAACTCCTGGACGGCAAGCGCCAGTTGCCCGTGATCAAGGTCCGCGACTGGCCGACCGCCGCGCTCCGCGGAGTCATCGAGGGCTTCTACGGCACCCCCTGGACGCACGCCGAGCGACTCGCCCAACTCGACTTCTACGGCCGGACGAAGCAGAACGTCTACGTGTACTCCCCCAAGGACGACGACTACCTGCGCGCCCGCTGGCGGGACGAGTACCCGGCCGCGGCGCTGGACCGGCTGAAGGAACTGGTCGACCGGGCCGACACCGACCACGTCCGCTTCACCTACGCCCTCTCCCCCGGCCTGTCGGTCTGCTATTCGTCGGACGCCGACATCAAGGCGCTCACCGCCAAGTTCGACTCGCTGTACGCCATCGGCGTGCGCTCCTTCGCGATCCCGCTGGACGACATCAGCTACACCAAGTGGAACTGCCCCGAGGACGAGCAGGAGTTCGGCACGGGCGGTGGCGCGGCGGGTGCCGCGCAGGCCCATCTGCTGAACACCGTGTGGAAGCGGTTCTCCGCCGACCACACCGGACTTCAGCCCCTGGAAATGGTCCCCACCGAGTACTCCGACCTCGCCGACTCCCCGTACAAGAAGGCCCTCAGGGAGCAGCTCGATCCGTCCGTGGTCGTCGAGTGGACCGGCGTCGGTGTCATCGCGCCCACCATCACCACCGAGCAGCTGAAGCAGGCCCGCGAGGTCTACGGCCACCCGATCCTGGTCTGGGACAACTACCCGGTCAACGACTACGTCACCAGCCGTCTCCTCCTCGGCCCCTACACGGGCCGGGAACCCGGCGTGGCGAGCGCCGCCACCGGCGTGACCGCCAACCCGATGGTCCAGGGCGAGGCGAGCCGGATCGCCCTGTTCACCTCGGCCGCCTATCTGTGGAACCCGGCCCACTACGACCCACGCAAGGCGTTCGCCGCCTCGGTCCAGGACCTGGCAGGCCCCCACGCCGCCAAGTGGCTGCGGATCTTCGCCGAGAACAACTACTCCTCCCAGCTCGACCCGACCGAGTCCCCCACCCTCACCCGGCTGATCGCCGCCTTCCGCAAGGCCTACGAGCAGGACAGCGGACTCGACCGAGCGGCGACCCGGTTGACGTCCTACTTCGCCGACATGGCCGCCACCCCCGCCCAGTTGCGCGCCCGGCTCGACAACCCCGGGTTCCTCGACGAGACCTCCGCCTGGCTCGACAAGCTCGGCCGCTACGGCGGCGCGGGCGGGACGGCCGTGGATCTGCTGCTGGCCCACAAGCGCGGTGACGCGGACGCGGTCTCCACGTACTGGAAGCGACTCCAGGAAGACCGCAAGGAGTTGGACGCCATTCCGCAGCAGGTCTCGCCGGGCGTGATGGACCAGTTCCTCTACACCACGATGCTGGAGAACGCCCCCGATCCCGGCGTGGACGCCGCCTTCTCGCCCAGCTCCGTGTCGCTCAGGCCCGGAGCCTCCGCCACGGTCACCCTCGACTTCTCCGACGCGCAGGCCAGGACCGTGAGCTGGAAGCTCGACGTGCCCGACGGTGTCACCGCCTCGCCCTCCGAGGGCACGGCCACGACCCCGGACGCCAAGGTCACCGTCACCCTCACCGGGAAGACCGAGGGCGTCCACTCCGTCGTCGTGTCGGGCACCGGCCTCCTGGACCGCGCACTCCCGGTCCGGGTCACCGACGGCACCGGCACACCCCGCGCCCTGACCGCCGACTTCAGCGGCGCGTCGGTGAGTTCCATCGACCTGTCCTCCGGCACGACCAGGAACATCGCCGTCGGCAACAACCCCGGCGAGGTCGTCGTGAGTGCGGACGGGCGTACCGCGTACGCCGCCAACCAGGGCTCCGACACGGTCAGCGTGATCGACGTGGCGAGCGGCGCGGTCACCGCCACGGTCGCCGTCGGCAAGGTCCCCGCCGGACTCGCGCTCACCCCGGACGGCGGCACCCTCTGGGTCGCCAACTACACGGACGGCACAGTGCAGTCGATCGACACGGGCACCCTGAGGACCGGCACTCCGGTCCCGGTCGGCGACGGCCCCGAGAACATGGCGATCACGCCCGACGGCAGAACCCTGTACGTGGCCGACATCCACGACAACACGGTGAGCCCGGTCGACCTCACCACCGGCACGGCGGGCGCGCCGATCCCGGTCGGCCCCAGCCCCTTCAACGTGGTGGCGGCCCCCGACGGCAGGACGGTGTACGTCTCCAACTCCGGAGGCTCGACGGTGACCCCGATCGACACGACGACGAACGAGACCGAACCGACCTTCCTGGTCTCCGGCCAGGCGTACGGCCTGGGCCTGTCACCGGACGGCCGGACCCTGTGGGTCAGTCCCAGCAACGGGGACACGATCACCCCGGTCGACACGGTGACCGGCGCCCCGGGCAAGCAGGTGACCGTCGGAAAGTCGGCGTTCGACGTGGCCCTGAACTGGAACGGCAGCACGGCGTACGTGACGACAGCCGACGGAAACGCCCTGGTACCGATCGACGTCACCTCGGGGACAGCAGGGCCCCCCTTCAGCACCGGCGCCTATCCGCTGGCGGTGGCACTGACTCCCTGAAGGGGCGCGGGGAACTGCGCGACCGACCCCCACCGGCCCGCAGCTTCCCCGCAAACCGCCGCCCAAGCACTAACTCGCCGTACGCCGAACCCGCCCCGCGTACCGCTTCTCCAGCTCCAGGTTCCCCTCGAACCCACCGGGCACGTTGGCCGACACGTAGACCGGCGGACGCTGACCCGCGGCGAGCAGCAGCCCCGAAGCCTCGGCCACCGCCATCTGCACCAGCATCACCCCGGTCAGAGTGGACAGCGCCCCCACCGCCCCACCCCCCGGCAACGACAGCAACGCGTCCCCGACCGGCGCCGCGTTGTCCAGCACCACATCCGCCAGGTCCACGAGCTTCTTCCCGCTCGCGTGCCCGGCCGGCACGGCCGCGGTGTGGGTGAGGGAGGTGATCGCGAGGATCTTGTGCCCCTGTTGCCTGGCATGCAGCGCCATCTCCACGATGACGTTGTTGACGCCGGAGTTGGAGATGATGACGAACAGGTCCCGGGCCTGCGGCGCGGCCAGGTCGTAGAGGCGGACGGCCACCCCCGGCTCACGCTCCAGCAGCGGGTCGTCGAGGACGCTCGGGTCGTCGCCGCCGTAGAGGACGAGGTCGGAAATCTGGAGCCGGTTCGTGGGCACGAGACCGCCCGCGCGGCCCGCGACCTCCAGGACCATCGCCTGGGAGTGACCGGTGCCGAAGGCATGGATCACACCGTCGGCGCGGATGCAGTCGGCGATCAGCTCGGCGGCGCGGCGCACGTCCTCGCGGGCGGACTCGGTGACGTGACGGAGGACGTCCAGGCTCTGTTCGGCGAAGCCCTGGGCGCTGACTGACTCGACGGACACGCAACACTCCCCACTGATGGATTGAACCACCATACAATCACCCATCGATGAATCAATAAACCACAGCGCGGTCCTGGTATTCAATCAGTGGCCCTAAGGGTGGCTGATACCTTCTTTCCATGCCTCCGACCGACGTCACCACCCTGATCCGCACCGAGCTGCCCCGGCTGGCCGGTTCCCTGCGGAAGGTGGGCGAGCTGATCCTGGAGGATCCGGCCGCCGTCACCCACTGCTCGGCCGCCGAGCTGGGCCGCCGCACCGGGACCTCGCAGGCCACGGTGACCCGGTTCTGCCGCGCCATCGGACTCGACTCCTACCAGCATCTGCTGATCGAACTGGCCCAGGAGCGCGGCCGCGGCGAGGTCTCCGACTGGGGTTCGGCCGAGATCGGCCCCGACATCTCGCCGGACGACAGCCTGGAGCGGGTCGTCCAGGTGGTGGGCAGCGCGGATCTGCGCGCCATTCAGCAGACCATCGAGCGCATCGACTTCGACGCCCTGGAGCGCGCCGCCCAGGCGCTGGCCAAGGCGCGCCGTATCGACGTGTACGGCGTCGGCGGCAGTGGCGCGGTCGCCCAGGAGACCGAGACCCGGCTGTTCCGCATCGGCTGCCAGGTCCGCGGCTGGACCGAGGTGCACGGCGCGGCCACCTCCGCGGCCCTGCTCACCCCCGCCGACGTGGCCATAGGCATCTCCCACTCCGGCGCCACCCGCGAGACCCTCGAGCCCTTCGAGATGGCCAAGGAGCGGGGCGCGACCACCATCGCCATCACCACCGACCCGCGCTCCCCCCTGGCCAAGGCCGCCGACATCCGGCTCATCTCGGCGACCTCGGAGACCAGCTTCCGCACCGGCAGCATCGGTGGCCGGCACTCCGTCCTGATGATCGTCGACTGCCTCTACGTCCGCGTCGGCCAGGTCGCCTACCAGCGGGCCAGTGCCTCCCTCGCGCTCACCGACCACATCACCCCGCAGCACGCGGTGAAGGCACGCCGTACGCGTTGACCCTGACCGATCATGCATGGATGAACCACCGAGATAACGCAAAGATGGTTGTTTGAATCATCCTCTCAGTGCCAGGATGGTGCTCCCCCGAGTCATCTCGTAGGAGCCCCATGCGTGTCACCGCTGTTGAGTCGACCGAGTTGTTCGTCGGTACACCCGAGCGGCCGCTCCAGGTGGTGGCCGTCGGCATCGAGCACCTTCCGGGTCGCTCGGTCCACGTCACCGTCGAGGGACGCGGCGTCGGAGCGTCGGTCGTCACCGTCGGCGAGAACGGCACCGTGCGCGCCGAGATACCCGTGACCGGCGACGGCGGGCCGATCACGGTCACCGCGACGGACGGCGCCGAGAGCGCGCACGGCACCGGGGAGTTCACGGTCGCCGAGCCCGGCTGGACCATGTTCATGGTCAGCCACTTCCACTACGACCCCGTCTGGTGGAACACCCAGGGCGCCTACACCGAGACCTGGGACGTCGCCGACGACCCGGCCACCACCGGCCTGCCGGCCCGCACCTTCGACTCGCGCGGCCAGTCGGGCATGAGCCTGGTCCGCGCCCACAGCGACCTGGCCCGGCGCGACCCGGCGTACACCTTCGTGCTGGCCGAGGTCGACTACCTCAAGCCGTACTGGGACTCCTTCCCGGAGGAGCGCGGCTTCCTGCGCGAGCTGATCCGCACCGGCCGCGTCGAGATCATGGGCGGCACCTACAACGAGCCGAACACCAATCTCACCGGCGCCGAGGCGACCGTACGCAATGCGCTGTACGGCGACGGATACCAGCGCGCGATCCTCGGGGCGTCCCCGGAGACGGCCTGGCAACTGGACGCGTTCGGGCACGACCCGCAGTTCCCGGGGCTGATGGCCGACGCCGGGGTGACGTCCAGCTCCTGGGCGCGCGGTCCCTTCCACCAGTGGGGACCCACCCTGTCCGTCTTCGGCGAGGAGCCGCGGGACCCGACGCGGATGCAGTTCCCGGCGGAGTTCGACTGGATCGCCCCCTCCGGGCGCGGGATCCTCACCGCGTACATGGTCAACCACTACGGCGCCGGCTGGCGGATCGACAACGCGCCGACGCTGCCGGAGGCGGAGGCGGAGGCGTTCAAGCTCTTCCAGGGGCTCAAGAAGGTCGCGCTCACGCGCAATGTGCTGCTCCCGGTCGGCGGGGACTACGCGCCGCCGTGCCGCTGGGTGATGGACATCCACCGGGACTGGAACGCCCGTTACGTCTGGCCCCGGTTCATCAGCGCCGTTCCCCGGGACTTCTTCGCCGCCGTGCGCGCGGAGCTGGACGCCGAGGGCCGCAGGGCCTCGCCGCAGACCCGGGACATGAACCCGATCTACACCGGCAAGGACGTCTCCTACATCGACACCAAGCAGGCCCAGCGCCACGGCGAGACGCTCCTCGCCGACGCGGAGGCCTGGGCGACGCTCGCCTCCCTCGTCACCGGGCACGCCTATCCGGACGCGGCCCTCGACAAGGCCTGGCGGCACCTCGTCTACGGCGCCCACCACGACGCCATCACCGGTTCCGAGTCGGACCAGGTGTACATCGATCTCCTCACCGGCTGGCGGGAGTTGGCCGACCTCGCCGAGACCGTGCACGCGGACGCCACCAAGGCGCTGGCCGACCGGGTCGAGCCGGGCACCGGCCCGGACCTGGTGGTCTTCAACCCGGCGACCTGGGAACGCCAGGACGTGCTGACCGTCGACGACCCGGGCCTGGTGCCCGTCGGCGACGACTTCCAGCCGCTGCCGGCCGTGCGCGAAGGGGACGGCACCCTGCGGGTCGTCGTCCCGCAGGTGCCCGGCATGGGCCTCAAGACCCTGCCCCTGGCGGCCGGTTCCCTCCCCGGGTGGACCCCCGGCGAGGGGACGACCATCCGCAACGAGTTCTACGAGGTGACGGTCGACGCAGCGCGCGGTGGTGCCGTGAGCAGTCTGCGGGCGGTGACCGAGGGCGGCCGGGAGCTCCTGCCCGCCGGGGAGATCGGCAACGAGCTCGTCGTCCAGGAGGAGTTCCCGAGGCACCCGCGCTTCGGCGAGGGCCCCTGGCACCTCACCCCGACCGGCACGACCGCCGCGCGCGGCCGTGACGTGACCGCCGAGGTCGATGTCGATCACTCCCCCGGCCGGCTCCCGGATCACCGTCCGCGCCGACCTCGGCCTCTTCAAGTACACCCAGCGGCTGACCCTCTGGGCGGGCGTCGACCGCCTCGACGTCTCCACGACGATCGACGGCTACGACGGCGCCGACCGCCTGATCCGGGTCCGCTGGCCCTCCGACGTGCGGGGCGGGCTGCCCGTGCACGAGGTCGCCGACGCGGTGATCGGGCGCGGCTTCGGCTTCGTCGAGGTGGACAGCGAGCAGTTCCCGTGGACGCTGGACAACCCGGCCAACACCTGGTTCGCACTGGGGTCCACGGCCCGGGTCCTCCTGCACGACGACTCCGGTGCGCCGCTCGGCAGGCGGGCCATCGGTGTCGCGGAGCTGGTGTACGCCGACTGGGACGAGGCCGGTGAGCTGGGCACCCCGCTCGCGGCGGCCCTGGTCCGCGCCGGCGTCACCGCCACCTCGACCATCGCGGGCGGCCCCCGCTACGGAGATCTGGAGGTGGACTCCAACCTCCCCGACATCCGGATCGCCGTCGGCGGCCCGCAGCGCAACTCCCTGGTCGCCGAGGCGCTCGCCATGGACCCGGCCGCCGACCGCGAGCTGCGCCGCCAGGTCGCCGAGCGGGGCGTGGCGGCCGTGTGGGTCGCACCGCGCGCCTCTCTGCGCGAGGAGTGGGTACCGGGCGCCGACCTGCGCGACCTGGAACGCCTGCCGCTGCTGGTGATCGCGGGCGCGGACCCCTCGGGTGACGCCAAGGCGGTCGACGCGCTGATCGCCGACCTGGAGGACTTCACCGTCACGGCCACAGCGCCGGGCGGTGGCGAGGCCCTGCCGCCGGGCGACGCCTGGGACGGGCGCGGCTTCGCCGTCCTGAACCGCGGCACGCCGGGCTGTGTGGTCACCTCCTCCGGAGACCTCTACATGTCCCTGATGCGCTCCTGCACGGGCTGGCCGTCCGGCATCTGGGTCGACCCGCCCCGCCGCACGACCCCCGACGGGTCGGGCTTCCAGCTCCAGCGCTGGTCGCACACCTTCGAGTACGCGGTCGTGGCGGGCGAGGGTGACTGGCGGGACCTCCGACTCCCCGCCCGCGGCCATGAGTTCAACCATCCGCTCACGGCCCGGCTGCGCGGCGAGGGCACGTCCCCGCTCCTGCCCAGGAAGACCTCCCTGCTGGCGGTCGAGCCCGCCCGCGAGGTGCTCCTCGACGCCCTCAAGCCGCTGGGCTCCCCGCTGGCCCGGGGCGGCACGACGCCGGCGGACCCGGGGCGCGGGGTCGTCGTCCGCGTGCACGAGGTGAACGGACGGCCGGTGCGGGCCCGGGTGCGCGGGCCGGTCGCCTGGACGGAGGGCGCCCGGGCGGACGTACTGGAAAGGCCCGGGGAGTCGCTGATCCCGGACGGCGAGGGGGCGCTGGAGGCGGAGCTGACCGGCTTCGAGGTGGCTACCGTCCTGGCCACGCCCCCACAGGCGCCCGAGCCGACGGCCGATCCCGGGGTCGCCGCCCACGAGCCCGCCCAGCCCGTCCACACCCGCTACTGGCTGCACAACTCCGGGCCCGCCCCACGCGGCAACATGCCCGTCTCCGTCTACCTCTCCCCCACGGCGCTGACCGCCTCCGGCCCCGTCACGGCGACGGTCCGGGTCAGTTCGGAGCTCACCGACACCTCGACGAACGGCACCGTGGTCTTCGAGGTGCCGCCCGGCTGGTCCGCGGAGCCCGCCGAACTGCCGTACACGCTCGGCCCCGGCGGCTTCTCGCTGGCCGAGGTGACGGTGACACCGCCACCGGACGCCGATCCCGGCCGCCACTGGCTCACGGCCCGGCTGTCGTACGGCGGTCAGAACTACGAGGACGTCGTCGGCCTCGACGTGCCCGGCGGTCCGCCCGCCGGTCAGGGGCTGGTGTGCGAGCTGAACGCCGACCGGGTCACCGTGCGAAAGGGTGAGCGGGCTCAGGTTCCGGTGAGCCTGCGCAACACCACACGGGGCCCGGTCGGCGGCCAGCTGTGGACGGTGTCGTCGTGGGGCACGTGGCGGGGCGTGGGACCCGGGCTGCGGGGCTTCACGGTGCCGGGCGGGGAAGAGGTGGAGTGCGCGATCGAGGTGGATGGCTCGTCGATCCCACCGGGCTCGTACTGGCTGATGGCGAAGGCGGCGTGGAACGGCCACGTGGCCTACACGAGGGCGATCGCCCTGGAGGTGACCCCGTGACGCCGGAACACGCGGCGCTGATAGACGGTGAGCCGCTACCAAGAGAACGGGTCGACTCGTTCCTGAAAGCGCCCCGCAGGGGCGCGGGGCTGTATCGATTTGCGGCTCCGCCGCGGGGCGCGACCAGCCACCACGAACCCGCACCCGCCAGACGGCAACCAGAGGCACCCTCTGCCGCGAGACAACGCCGTCGCTGGGCCACTCAAGTCGTCGTCACCGACGAACTCGCCCGCCGAGCCTGCGCCGACCGGGGCCTGAAAGTACCGGAAGAGGTGTCACCCGCCTCCGTCCTGGCCGTCGCCGAGACAGACGTCGCAGACCTCGGCAGCATCGTCGCCGCAGCCCTCGCCCACTCCCCCGCCGCCCGCACCCTCCTCGCCGCCCTGGAGTCCGAACAGACGGTCCCGGAAACCGCCGTACGGGACTATTACGACCGCAACCGGGACCGCTTCCTCACCCCGGACGCCCTCAGGCGGGGCGTCGATCCCTTCGACGAGGCCGCGCCCAGCGACACGCTGCCGTACGACGAGGTCCGCGAAGGCATCTCACGCGAGCTCCGCAAGGCAGCCGGCCGCAAGGCATTCTTCGGTTGGCTGGACCAGGCACGCGGCGGTGTGACCTACGCCCACGGGCACGAACACCCCGGCGATCCCTCGCACCCGGACCACGAACACCGTCACTGATCTCGCACGGAACCTAAACGCAACACGGGAAACCATTGACCTCCGATGAATTCTGGTCCACCTTTTCATCAATCGGAGTCGGAGTTGGTTCATTGAACCAGCCGTGGAGGGGCATCACATGCGCGCAAAGAGACTGACCCGCACCCTGACCTGTTTCGCCGTTCTGTCGCTGACGGCCGCCGGCTGCGGCCTGTCCGGCGGCGGATCCGACAGCGGTGACGCCACCGCCGGCGGCTGCAAGGTCGACAAGGGCAACGTCGGGTCGGGCAAGCTCACCGGCGAGGTCAAGGGCGACATCACCTTCCAGACCACCAACCTGAAGAAGGACTTCGGGGACTTCTTCAACGGAGTGATCAAGGACTTCGAGACGGCCCACCCCGGCACCAAGGTCAAGTGGATCGACGACCCGGGCGACTCGACGTTCGGCCAGCGCACGGTCGCCGACGCCCAGGCCTGCACCCTGCCGGACGTCCTCAACGTCGACTCCCCCACCGCGACCTCCCTCACCAAGGCCGGCTACCTGCTGAACGTGGGCGTCAAGGACCCCGACGCCGCCAAGCCCTTCGTCCCGGCCTTCTGGAAGTCCAGCGTCATGAAGGACCCCTCCGGCGCGTCGGTCCACACGGTCCTGCCCTGGTACACCGGCGGCATCGTCCTGACGTACAACACCGACCTGCTGAAGAAGGCGGGCATCGACCCGGCGAAGCCGCCGACGACCCTGTTCGGGCTGTTCGCGGACTACGAGAAGGTCGCCAAGGCGGGCGACGGCAAGTTCTACGCGACGATGGCCAACCCGGTGTGGCGGATCCCGTCCGACTGGGACCAGATGAACATCAAGACGCTGTCCGCCGACGGCAAGTCCGCCGTCTTCGCCGACGACCCGCGCACGGTCCAGTGGGTCGAGTGGATGACCAAGCTGTACAAGGAGGGCGCGATGCCGAAGGACTCGCTGTCCTCCAGCAACGACCCCTCCACGCTCTACAGCCAGGGCAAGGTCGCCTACGGCTCGACCAACCCGAGCTTCGTGCGCTTCGTGCAGCAGAACAGCCCCTCGGTCTACGACAAGACCGCGGTCGGCCAGCAGCCCTTCGACGCGCTCGGCCACACCACCGGCGCCCCGCAGTACATAGCCACCGCGGCGACCAGCAAGAACGCCCCCACGGCACTGGCGTTCTCCGAGTTCCTCACCAACGCCGAGAACCAGACGGCCTGGTGCAAGGACCCGAAGGTGGTGATCTTCCCGACGACCTCGGCCTCGCTGGACGACCCGTTCTTCCAGAAGGTCACCGGTGACGACCCGTTCGCACAGGCCCGCAAGCTGGTCGCCGAGCAGCTGAAGACGGCCACCGCCTACCAGACCAACATCTCCTCTGCCATGCAGAACGCCATCGTCGCCCAGGTGCAGCTGGCCATGCAGGGCAAGAAGAGCGCGGCGGACGCGGTGAAGGACGCCCAGGCGAAGGCCAACGAGATGCTGAAGCAGAGCAGCTGATGGCGGCGACGCACACCACGAACCCGGTGTCCGTGCCCGGTGCGGAGGCGAAGGTCTCCGCACCGGGCCCGGCCCCGTCCCGCGCCCGCCGACTCGCCAGGGCCGTCCTGCCGGGACCCGCACCCGGCGCCAACGGCGCCGCCATGTACCGCCGTTGGTGGCTGCCCTGGCTGTGGACGGCGCCCGCGATCGCCTGCGCGGTGATCTTCGGGGTGTTCCCGTTCCTCAACACCGTCCTGCTGTCGTTCACCAACGCCAAGCCGCTGGGCGGCGCGTCGAGTTTCGTCGGACTCGACAACTACACGCGGATGCTGGACGACTCGGACTTCTGGCTGGCGACCCGCAACAGCATCCTGTACGCGCTGATCGTCGTACCGCTGATGGTGCTGCTGCCGCTGCTGCTCGCCGTGCTGGTGGAGAAGAACCTGCCGGGCATCGGCTTCTTCCGGTCCGCCTTCTACACACCGGTGCTGGCCTCCAGCGTGGTCGTCGGACTGAGCTGGCAGTGGCTGCTGGCCGACGACGGACTGGTCAACACCTGGCTCCAGAAGGCCCACTTGATCAGGTCGGCCGTCCCGTTCCTGTCGGACTCCTGGCTGATCCTGCTGTCCGCGATGGGCCTGACCCTGTGGAAGGGGCTCGGCTGGTACATGGTGTTCTACCTGGCCGCCCTCGGGAACGTCCCCAAGGAACTCCACGAGGCCGCCGCCATGGACGGCGCCGGAGCGGCCCGCCGCTTCTGGCACATCACCGTGCCCGGCGTACGGCAGGCCATGATGCTCGTCGGCACCCTCACCGGCATCGGATCGCTCAGGGTCTTCACCGAGATCTACATGCTCGGCAGCGCCACCGGCGGCCCCGGTGGCGCCGACCGCACCCTGCCCTTCTACATCCGGGACGTCGGCCTGGACCCGATCACCGGCAACGCGGGGTACGGCTCGGCCGTCAGCGTGGCCCTGTTCCTGCTGACGCTGGGACTGACCCTGCTGGCGCAGCGCCTGACGAAGGAGGACGAGGCATGACGACCGCTGTCGCACCCAAGCGCCGCCGCCTGATGCCGCGTTGGCGGGACTACGGCCGCCCCCGCGAACTCGTCGTCCGCTATCTGCTGCTCCTTCTGGTCCTCGGCCTCACCGTCGGCCCGCTGCTCTGGCAGCTCCTCGCCTCCCTGAAGAGCACCGGCGAGGACGTCTTCGGCGCGAACGCCACCCTGCTGCCCCACCACCCGACCCTGCGGGCCTACCGGACCGTCTTCGACCAGGTGCCGGTGGGCACGTACATCAGGAACAGCCTGATCGTGGTCGCCCTGTCGGTCACCAGCCAGCTGGTCTTCTCCACCACCGCCGGCTACATGCTCTCCAAGCCCGGCTGGAAGGGCCGCAAGGCGGTCTGGGTGGTCCTGATCGCCTCGATGATGTTCCCCTTCGAGTCGATCATGGTGTCGCTGTTCCTGAGCATCCGGGACATGGGCCTGGTCGACCACCTGGCCGGGGTGTGGCTGCCCGGATTCGTCGGCGCCATCAACGTCCTCCTCATGCGCGGCGCGTTCCTCGCGGTCCCGCGCGAGATCGAGGACTCGGCCATGCTCGACGGCGCGAACGAGTGGCAGCGCTTCCGGCACCTGTATCTGCCGTCCGCGTGGGGCGCGATCCTGGTGGTCGTCATCAACACCTTCATCAGCGCCTGGGACGACTTCCTGTGGCCGCTGATCGTGCTGCGTTCCGAGAGCAACATGACGCTGACGCTGGGACTTTCACGCCTGCAGAACTCGTCGTTCGGCTACGACCAGCGGATGGTCATGGCCGGCTCGGTGATCTCCGTGATCCCGGTGCTGGTGCTGTTCGTGATCACCCAGCGGTGGTTCTACAAGGGTGTCTCGTCAGGGGCCGTCAAGCTGTGACCCCGCACGCCGAGCGCCTCCCCGGCTGACGCGGCGACCCTGATCTCGACCGTCCGGGAAGGGGCGAGCTGCTCGGGGTCCAGGGTCAGCGAGACCGTACGGCGCTCACCCGGAGCCAGGCCGACACCCTCGAACGCGCACAGTTCGAGGGTGCGCGGCCAGGTGGGAGTGAGCAGACGGCGCAGATAGACCTGGACCACCGAACGCCCGTAGCGCTGACCGGTGTTGGTGACATCGACCTCGACCGTGAGGCCCCTCAGCCGTGGCGTGCCGTACGCGAAACTCGTGTACGACAGCCCGTGCCCGAAGGAGTACCGCGGCTGCGCGCTCTCGTCCACGTATCCGCCGTACTCGGTGTCCTTGTGGTTGTAATAGACGGGGAGTTGGGCCGCCGAGCGCGGGACGGAGACGGGCAGTCGGCCGGCCGGCTCCGTGAGCCCGAGCAGTACCCGGGCGATCGCCTCGCCGCCCCACGGGCCCGGATACCAGGCGGTGAGCAGCGCGGCCGGGGTGTCGGGGACCAGGTGCGGGCGGCCCTGGATCAGGACGACCGCCGTAGGTGTGCCGGTCGCGACGACGGCGTCCAGGAGCGCGTACTGGGCCCTGCCGAGCCGCAGTCCGGCCAGGTCGACGCCCTCGCCGCAGGTCATCTCGGACACGGCTGTGCGTGCGGCCCCGTTGGCGTCGAACTCGGTCCCGGGGGTACGGGCGCTGCTGCCGCCCAGCACCAGGACGGCCAGGTCGGACGCGGCCGCCTGGGCGATGGCCTCGGGGATCCGGGAGAGGTCGGCGCCGGTGAGGGCGCAGCCGGGGGCGTGGCGGATCTCCAGGCCGGGCGGAGCGAGGCGGCGCAGGGCGTCGAGGACGCTGCTGCCGGTGCCGGGGCGCTGCGGGGCCGTGTAGTCGCCCAACTGGTGTGCGGTGGTGGCGGCCTGGGGTCCGAGAACGGCGATCCGTGAGACGCGCGCGCCGATGGGCAACACGCCGTCGTTGCGCAGGAGCGTGACGGCCGCCCGGGCGGCCTCCCTGCTGATCGCCTCACCGGCGGCCGGCGGGCGGGCCGTCGCGTCCTGCTGTTCGAAGAGGCCCAGCCGGAACTTGAGCCGCAGCACCCGGGCGACGGCGGCGTCGAGGGTCTTCTCGCTCACCAGCCCACGCTCGACCGCCTCCTCCAGATGCGTGAAGCCCTCGTCCCACAGGCTCAGATCCACACCGGCGTCGAGGGCGAGAGCACCCGCGGAGACCTTGTCCCCCGTGATCCGCGCCAGCCGGTCGACGGCCAGGCCGTCCGCCATGACGAGCCCGTCGAAGCCCCAGTCCTCGCGCAACAGCCCGGTGAGCAGGGCGCGGTTGCCGGAGCAGGGCATCCCGTCGACCTCGTTGTAGGCGGCCATGACGGCGGCGGCGCCCGCGCGGACACCGGCCCGGGCGGCGGGGAGGTGGATCTCGTGGAGTTCACGCAGGCCGAGTTCCGACTCGGCGGAGTTGCGGCCGCCGACGGTGGCACCCTGGCCGGCGAAGTGCTTGAGGACGACAGGAGCCTTGTCGGCGGCGAAGACGTCGTCGTCCGGGACGCCCTGCATGCCCCGGACCAGCGCCTCCGTCAGCCGGGCGGCCAGGTAGGGGTCCTCGCCGAAGCACTCCTCCGTACGGCCCCAGCGCGGGTCGCGGACGATGTCCAGCGCCGAGACGAGGGCCACGTGGCCGCCGCGGGCACGCAGTTCGGCGGCGGCGTGCGCGGCGGCGCGCTCGTGGAGGTCGGGGTCCCAGGTGGCGCCGATCGCCAGATTGACCGGAAGGACCGTGCCGTCGAGGGCCATGTGGCCGTGCGGGACCTCCTCGACGAAGAGTGCGGGGATGCCGAGCCGGCTGCGGCCCACGACGTGCCGCTGGACCAGCTCGGCGAGGGCGGCTCCGTCCTCTGCGCCGGGCCCGCTCCCGTGCTCCACGCCGGACCAGGCGTCGGCGCGCTGGAGGCCGTACAGGGCACCGAGTCCCTCGAAACGGTCGGTCTCGGCGTGCAGGGCCTCGGTGAGTTCGAAGCCGCCGTCGGGCGTGCGGCGGTAGGCGTCCCAGCCGTACATGCGCTGGTTGAGCTGGCCGACCTTCTCGCGCAGGGTCATCCGGGACAGGAGGTCACGGACGCGGGCGTCCACGGGTGCGGTGGGGTCGCGGTAGAGGACATCGCTCATGACGGGTGCGCCAGCCGTGCGAGGGCCACCGCGCCGGGACAGCCGTCGGCCACCCAGTCGAGGCGCAGGCCGTGGGTGTGGAGCCGTTCGGCCAGCGGGGCCGTGAGCGGACCCCGGGGGCCGAGCAGGCCGCCCGTGGCGACGATCCGCTCGCCGGGGCGCGGTTCCAGCGCCCGTACGGTCTCCAGCAGGTGGTCCGCCGCCTCGCTCAGGATCGCCTCGGCCACGGCGTCCTGCTCGGCGGCCGCGTCGGCGACCAGCGGGGCGAAGCGGGCCAGCCGGATCGGCGGATCGGCCATGACGGCGGGCAGCAGATGGCGGCGGAAGTCCTCACGCCGGGCGCGTGACCAGCCGGGGACGCCGGTGGGGTGGGCGCCGGTACCGCTCGGGAGGGCGGTGCCGCCACGGTCGTACGAAGGGATTCCGCCCTTCGGGAGGACGTCGACCGGCAGGCCGAGGGTGCGGCCGACCCAGCCGGCGAGGACGGTCGGACGGCCGCGGCCGTCGGCCATGCGCAGGGCCGCGCGGACCGCGCTGCGGCCGATCCAGAAGCCGCTGCCCTCGTCGCCGAGGAGCCAGCCGTCGCCGTCGACCGTGGTCGTGGCGCGACGGTCGGTGATGCGCATGGCGACCGCGCCCGTGCCCGCCACCAGGGCGAGGCCGTCGGAGGGGGTGCCGGGGGCGGCGGCGAAGGCGGCCTCGATGTCGCTGCAGACGCCCACCCGGCCGGTCGGGATGCCGAGGCGGCCCAGGGCCTCGGTCAGGGCCGTGCGGGCCCTGGAGGTGCCGGGGTCCTCCTCGGAGGCCGCCGTGGCGCCCGCGAAACCACCGGTCACGGCCACCACCCGGGCGCGCGCACCTTCGGGCACCACCCGGGCCAGCGCCTCGGCGAGGTGGTCGGTGAGCTGCGGGACCGGCACGGTCATGGCGTTGCCCGGGCCACCGGTGCTCTCGCCCAGCACGCGCCCGTCGTCGGCGGCGGCGAGGACCGCGCGGGTGCGGGTGCCCCCGGCGTCGAGGCCGACGACCAGGTCGCGCCCGTCGCGCAGTTCGTGGTTCAAATCATTACCCATCAATGACTATGGTGATTGATACATTCGCGCAGGACAAGAGCAGAACAAGAGCCGGACCGAGGTCGGACCGGGCCGAACCCGAGGAGGATCCCATTCCCACGCTCCGCTTCGGCGTCAACTACACGCCCCGCCACGGCTGGTTCCACGCCTGGCACGACTTCGATCCGGGCCGCGCCCGCGAGGACCTGGCCCAGATAGCCGGGCTCGGGCTCGACCACGTCCGGGTCTTCCACCTCTGGCCGCTCCTGCAGCCCAACCGCACGCTGATCCGCACCGCCGCCGTGGACCAGCTGGCGCAGCTGGTCGAACTGGCGGCCGAGGCGGGCCTCGACGTCCTGGTGGACGGCGTGCAGGGCCATCTGTCGAGCTTCGACTTCTATCCGGAGTGGACCCGCAGCTGGCACCACCGCAACGTCTTCACCGACCCGGAGGCGATCGACGCCCAGGCGGACCTGCTCCGCACCCTCGGCCGCGCTCTCGCCGGCCGCCCGAACCTCATCGGCCTCCAGCTGGGCAACGAGCTCAACAACCTCATCGAGCACAACCCGGCCACGGTGGCCGAGGTCGACCACTACCTGGACACCCTGCTGGCCGCCGCCCGGGACGGCCTGGGCTCCCAGGGCCTGGTCACCCACTCCGCGTACGACGCGGCCTGGTACGGCGACGACCACCCCTTCACCCCGGAGGCCTCGGCCCGCAAGGGAGACCTCACCACGGTCCACCCCTGGGTCTTCTCCGGCGGCTGCGCGAGCCTCTACGGCCCCCGCTCCCCCCAGGTCCTGCACCTCGCCGAATACGGCACGGAACTGGCCAAGGCCTACGCCGAGGACCCCGCCCGCCCGGTCTGGGTCCAGGAAACCGGCGCCCCCGAACCCCACATCCCGGCCGCCGACGCCCCGCACTTCGCCCGCGAGACGATCCTGAACGCGTCGGGGTGCGAGAACCTGTGGGGCGTGACGTGGTGGTGCTCCCACGACGTGGACCGGTCACTGGCGGACTTCCCGGAGCTGGAGTACACGCTGGGGTTGTTCGACGCGGAGGGGCGGCCCAAGCCGATCGCGGAGGCGCTGGCGACGACGATCGCCGAACTGCGAGCCGGATCACTGCCGGCTGAGCCGCGCGACACGGCCCTGGTCCTGGACTGCACGCCGTCCACGCGATCGGTGTCGGGGCCGGGCGGGGCGTACTTCGAGGCGTGGATGAAGCTGCGCCAGGAGGGGATGCGCCCGGCAGTAGTACGGGCCGACCGGGCGGAGGACGAGGCGTACCTGGCGGCACGGGGAATCAAGGAGATCATCAACGCGCCCCTTTAGGCGCGCGGGGCTGTGTCGATATGCGGCTCCGCCGCGTGGGCGCGACCAGCCCCCACCGGCCCGCAGACGAATCACCGCGCTCCCGCCAGCACTTCAGCCACCGCCCGCAAATTGACCCGCCCCCGCCCGTAAGAACACAACGCACCCCCCTCCGGCAGCCCCGTGGCGACCCGCACCGCCCCCGGCCGCCGGGCCACCAGCTCATCCCGCATGCGGGCCTGCCACGGGTACAGGCCCGCATCACAGGTGGCCACGACCAGCGGCGCACTCCCGGCGTCGGTCAGAATCACGTCGACCAGCGCGGCAGGATCGGCCGGCTCCCCGGCGACCGCCGTCCCCGTGGCCGTCGGATCAACGGCGAGCACCTCGGTCAGCAGATCCTCCCCACCCCAGTTCAACGCCGGATGCGGCGCCGGGAACAGGTCCACGACATGCGCCCCGGACACGGCACCCGGCGAAACCTGCCCCCGCAGGGCCCGCCGAGCCGCCTCCAGCCCGGCCCCCGCATCCCATACGTCCACCTCGCTCACCGGTGTCGCATACCGTTCCGCCAGCCGCTCCACCCGCCCCGCGGCCTCCCGAACCCGTTCCTCGCCCAGCACCCCGTCCCGCAACGCCTCGAGCACAGCGTCCCGGCACTCCAGGGTCACCCTCAGATCCGCCACGGCGACGATGACCTGGTCCGCTCCGGAGGCGAGGGCGATCCGCGCCCCCGCGGCCTCCCCGTACAGGTCCGCGATCGACTTCATCTCCAGCGCGTCGCTGACCAGCACCCCGTCGAAGCCGAGCTCGTGCCGCAGCAGATCCCCCAGGATGCGCCGGCTGAGCGTGGCCGGCCGGTTGGGGTCCAGCGCCGGAAAGACGACATGCGCGCTCATCAGCATCGGCACGCCCGCGGCGATCGCGGCCCGGAAGGGGCCGAGGTCCAGTTCGTCGTACGGCCGCGGGTCGACGGCGAGTTCGTGGTGGCTGTCGGTGAGCGTGCCGCCGTGCCCGGGGAAGTGCTTGGCGCAGGAGGCGACGCCCCGCGCCTCGGTGGCCGCGATCCAGGCGCCCAGGTGCCGGGAGACCAGCTCGGACTCGGTACCGAAGGCCCGTGTGCGCACGATCGGGTTGTCGGCCTGTCGCTGGATGTCGGCGACGGGGGCGTAGGAGGCGGTGATGCCCAGCGTGGCCAGATGTCCGGCGAGGGCGTCGGCGCAGCGGGCGGTGAGGTCCGGGTCGTCGACGACGCCGAGTGCGTAGGAGCCGGGGACCTCCGGGGCGCCCGCGGCGACCAGGTGCCCGATGCCGCCGCCCTCGTTGTCGATGGCGACCAGCAGGTCCGGCCTCAGCGCCCGCAGCGTGTCGGTGAGCCGGCGCACCTGTTCCGCGTCGCGCACGTTGCGAGTGAACAGGATGACTCCGCCGAGACCGCGGTCGATGAGCCGCTTCAGGGTGTCGGGGACGACCGTGGTGCCCTCGAACCCGGCGACGAGACAGCGGTGTGCGGCCTCGTCGAGGTCGACGGGCAGGGCGGTGCGGGCAAGCTGGCGCTCGGTGTGGGTCACCCCCGGAATCCTCTGGCTCGTCCAGCCGAAAGTCAACATGCCAATGGTTCGGTCATTCATCGCTCCGCGGGGCGGACCGTCACTCGAGCCGTGTCCCAGCCCAGCCGGTCCGCGGAGGCGACGAGGTGACCCGGGCCCGCCGGGCCGGTGTCGTCCAGGGGGCCGCCGTAGAGCGCCTGCTCCTGGAGATCGTTGCCGGTCCGGAAGGTCTCGCCGACGACCCGCGTGGACAGCAACGGGTTCACACTCCCGCCCACGCCCCCGGCACCGCATCACAAAGAGGGCTCATGTGGCCGGAGTTGATCGGTCGGCGTCCGCGGTCCCCGAACAGCCGGCAGACCGCCACGGGCAGCGTCACCCCGGGCGGCCCCCACCGCCCGGCACGCGTCCGGAGGAAACGTGACCAGAACCGCTCCGTCAGCCCTCGTCCGCCGTCAACCGCAACGAGATGCTGTTGATGCAGTACCGCTGGTCGGTGGGCGTCGGATACCCCTCACCCTCGAACACGTGCCCGAGATGCGAGCCGCAGCGGGCGCAGCGGACCTCGGTGCGGACCATGCCGTGGGAGCGGTCCTCGATCAGTTCGACCGCGTCGGTGTCCTTCGGGTCGTAGAAGGACGGCCAGCCGCAGTGGGACTCGAACTTCGTGGTGGAGGTGAAGAGCTCGGCCCCGCAGGCGCGACAGGAGTACACGCCCGTGGTCTTGCTGTTGGTGTACTCACCTGTGAAGGCGGGCTCCGTCCCGGCCTGCCGGAGTACGGCGTACTCGGCCGGGGTCAGCTCCGCACGCCACTGCTCGTCCGGCTTTTCGACGTCGTACGACATGAAGCTCAGCCCCTTACTTCGCGAGACGGTCCAGAATCAGCGGGCCGAGGTCCGTCACGTCACCCGCGCCCATGGTGAGAACGAGATCACCGGCCTTCGCCATTCCCGCGACCACCGACGCCACGTCCGCCTTGTCGTGGACCGGCGTCACGTCCGCGCCCGCGGCCCGCGCCGCGTCGATGATCAGCTCGCTCGTCACCCCGGGGATCGGGTCCTCGCGGGCCGGGTAGATGTCAAGGACCAGCGAGCCGTCCGCAGCAGCGAGCGCCTCGCCCATCTCCTTGCCGAGCTCCTGCGTCCGCGAGAACAGATGGGGCTGGAAGACGACCAGGATGCGGGCGTCACCGGCCGCCGCCCGCATGGCCTCCAGGTCCGCCGTCATCTCGGTGGGGTGGTGGGCGTAGGAGTCGATGACCTGCACCCCGGCCGCCTCGCCCTTGAGCTGCAGGCGCCGCTTGACGCCCGTGTACGCGGCCAGGGCGGGAGCCAGTTCGGCGGCCGGGACACCCAGCGCGACGCCCGCCGCCAGCGCGGCCACCGCGTTGTGCGCGTAGTGGCGGCCGGGCACGGACACGGTGAAGGTGAGCGGCGAGCCGTCCATCTCCACGGTGACCTCGCTCTTCAGCCCCTGCGGGACGACGGACAGCACGCGCACGTCGGCGTCCTCGGCGTCGCCGTAGGTCACCACGCTCACGTCGCACGCGGTGACGCGCCGGGTCAGCTCCCGCGCGCCCTCGTGATCCGCCGAGATCACCAGTGTGCCGCCCTCGGCGACGCGGTCCACGAACGTCTCGAAGGAGGCGTAGATCTCGTCCATCGACGCGTAGTTGGCGTGGTGGTCGAGCTCGACGTTGAGGACGATCGCGACCTCGGGGGCGTACTTGTGGAAGCTGCGGTCGGATTCGTCCGCCTCGGCGACGAAGATCTCGCCCTCGCCGTGCAGGGCGTTGGAGCCGGGGGCGTCCAGGTCGCCGCCGATCGCGTACGACGGCTTCAGGCCCAGTGCGCTCAGCGAGACGGCCAGCATCGACGTGGTCGTGGTCTTGCCGTGGGTACCGGCGACCGCGATCGCCCGCAGGCCGTCCATCAGCGAGGCGAGGGCGTCGGACCGGTGCACCACCGGGATGCCGAGCTCGGCCGCCCGCGCCAGCTCCGGGTTGTCGGCCCGGATCGCCGACGACACGACCACACAGGTGGCGTCGGACGCCAGGTGCTCCGCCGCGTGCCCGATGTGCACGGTCGCGCCCAGCGCCCGCAGCGCCTCGGCGGTCGGGGACTCCTTGGCGTCACTGCCGGCCACCTTCGCCCCACGCTGCGCGAGGATCTTCGCGATCCCCGACATCCCCGCCCCACCGATCCCGATGAAGTGCGGTCGGTCCATGGCGGTAGGAAGGCCGGGGGCCATGTGGTGTCTCCCTGTGCATACGGCTACGGCGAAGGCCCCAGCTTATTGCCTGCGGCGACCGCGCCCACCCCCACCGGCCCGCGGCCGACGAACGAGCCGGCTGCTCCTTGCCGGGCTACTCCTTGCTGTGCGAGAACAGCTTCAGCACCGGTACGCCCACCTTGTGCCGCGCTCTCGACGCCCAGTCCCGGTGGAAGAACTCCTCCACGTAGTGGGGATCGGTCAGCACGATCACCTCGTCGGCTCCGGTCTCTTCCACCAGCGCTTTGAGCGCGTCCAGCGGATGGTCCTCGATCAGCCGTCCCTCCGCCTCGCTCCCTGAAATCCGCAGCGCCTGGAGAGACACCTCCAGCGCCCGCTCCCCGAAGGGCTTCGCGTCCTGGCCTTCGGGGGTCTCCCGCTCCCGTACGGCCTCGTCCAGCTCGCCCAGCGCCACGTCGTCGATGGCCCGCAGCAGGCGGTCGGCCTGATTCCCCCGCGGCTGGAGCAGCACGTGGAACGCGACCGACTCATCACCGTGCAAGGTGGTGACGAACTCCACATCGGCGGACGTCAGGGCCTTCTCGATCATCAAAACGCTTGTGAACACCGTGCGTCCCCTTCTCTATGCTCTGCGGAAACCATCCTGCCCCGTGGTCGCACGGTACTGCCGGATTCAGTGCGCCCACCGGAAACCAAGCGGAACGACAGATTCCACCGATGTCGACGTCAGCGGTACCGATCGCACCCGCGTCCGGGGTGGTCAAGCCCTGCGGTACCTGCTGTAGAGGAATCCGTCCTCCTCCAGCAGGGAGTCCAGTGCGAACCGTGCCGGCACCGCCACCGACGGCCCCCCGGCGATCCGCTGCGCGTCCCCCGCGGTGAGCATCGGGGACAGGGTCAGGCAGAGCTCGTCGAGCACTCCGGCGGCCACCAGCTGGCCGAGCAGCCGGGGGCCGCCCTCGGTCAGCAGCCGGGTGTGTCCCAGCTCGGCGAGCGCCCGTACCGCCCGCGCGGGGTCCACGCCGACGCCGTCCCCCGCGATCACCACGCGCGCGCCCGCCTTCTCGGCCGCGGCGATCCGGTCCGGGGCGGCCGCGGCACCCGTGAGGATCAGCGTGGGCACCACGGGCGAGGTGTACAGCGGGAGGGAGAAGTCCAGGTCCAGGCTGGCGGTGATCACCGCGATCGCCGGGACCGGGCCCTGTCCGGCCGCCTCGCGCAGCTCCGCGAACTCGTCACGCACGCGTGCCGGCCGGTACCCCTCCTGGCGGACGGTTTCCGCACCGGCGATCACCACGTCCGCCAGTGCCCGCAGCGTCCCGAAGATCCGCATGTCGGTCGCGGTGGAGATGGGCTGCGAACGGCCGTCGTGCTGGGCGGCCCCGTCGATCGTGGACACCATGTTGGCGCGCAGCCACACCTCCGGGGCCCCGGGGCCGGGCCCGAGCTCGGGATACGCGTAGGCGGCGGCCAGCTCGGCGAGGCCCCACTCGTGGTCGGCCTCCTCGGAGCTCCGGGTCGCTGTCTCGTCGGTCACAGGGAACAGGCGTCGCATGTCGTGCAGTGTGGCACGGCCCTTAACATGGTGAACCGTGTCTACTTCCCCCGCCGCGTCCGGGTTCGGCTCCATGGCCGACACCGCCCCGCTCTCCCTGTGCGACCGTGAGCCGCACGTCCCCGCGGACCGGCTGGTCGCCGAGATGGTGCCGCCGCCGCGGTTCGACTCGGTGCGTTTCGACACGTACATCCCGGACCCGAACCAGCCCAGCCAGACCGAGGCCGTCCGAGTCCTCGCGGGCTTCGCGGCAGGCCTCTCCGGCGCACACGCGGTCGGCGGCGGCAAGCGCGGCTTCCTCGGTTTCGGAAAGGCGTTCGGGAAGCCCAAGGAGGCCAGAACCCCGGCAGGCCCGCGCGGCGTCTATCTCGACGGCGGCTACGGCGTCGGCAAGACCCACCTGCTGGCCTCGCTCTGGCACGCCACTCCCGCCGAACCCTCCCTCAAGGCCTTCGGCACGTTCGTCGAGCTGACCAACCTGGTAGGCGCCCTCGGCTTCCAGAAGACGGTCCAGACGCTCTCCGGCCACCGCCTCCTGTGCATCGACGAGTTCGAGCTGGACGACCCGGGCGACACCGTCCTGGTCTCCACCCTGCTGGGCAAGCTGGTCGACGCGGGCGTGGCGCTCGCCGCCACCTCCAACACCCTGCCGGGCAAGCTCGGCGAGGGCCGGTTCGCGGCCGCCGACTTCCTGCGCGAGATTCAGGGCCTCGCCGCACGCTTCCGCCCCCTGCGCATCGACGGCGAGGACTACCGCCACCGAGGGCTGCCCGAGGCGCCGGCGCCGTTCGCCGACGAGGAGGTCAGCAAGGCGGCGTACGCCACCGAGGGCGCCTCGCTCGATGACTTCCCGAGCCTGTTGGCGCATCTCGCCAAGGTCCACCCGAGCCGGTACGGCGCCCTGACCGACGGCGTGAAGGCGGTGTGCCTCACGGACGTCCAACCGGTGCCGGACCAGTCGACGGCGCTTCGGCTCGTGGTGCTCGCGGACCGCCTCTACGACCGCGAGGTGCCGGTGCTGGCCTCCGGGCTGCCCTTCGACCGGCTGTTCAGCGAGGAGATGCTGAACGGCGGCTACCGCAAGAAGTACTTCCGCGCGATATCCCGGCTCACCGCGCTGGCGCGCGACGCGAAGGGTCTGGTCGAGGGCGCCTGAGGCGCTTCTAACGCACCACATCCACAAGATCAAGAGCCGGTTCGCGCCACGACCCGGCACGCTTCAGCCTCTCTTCAGCTGGAAACGTTAAGTTAACCCTGCAAACAACTTTGCCGGGCTAAGCTGTTTCTTGACCAGTCATTGACCAATGCTTGGTCTGGACTAGAAGTGTGAACTGCCGAGAGGGGGGCGCATGTTCCGAGGTGCGATGGTACGGACCGTGCTGGCGGTCCTCACCGCCGCTCTTCTCGCGCTCCCCTTCTTCACATCCAGCGAGGAATTCGCAACCGCGCACACAGTCCGTCAGGCCAAGGCCAAAGCCCAGACCGGAACCAAGCTCTCCGGCAAGGCGGCACGCGCCGAACCCTCTGGCAAGCGCCAGTGCAACCACCTCGGGGACCCGACCGGTCCCCTGCGCACCCGCGACCGGCACCGCGCCGTCGACTTCGCCCCCGAGGGGCCCGAGCGCCCGCTGTCGGCTCAGGAGCCGGCGGCCGCGCCCGAGCGGGTCGCAACCGGCGATTTCCCCCTGTCGAGACCCTCGACAGCCCACGCTGCAGCGGCACTTCAAGTGTTCCGCTGCTGACGGCAGAACCGTTCCCCCCATCTGTTCCCCCACCTGTCATGTAAGCCGACGCGCCTTTCGGCGCGCCAGGTAAGCCCGACGCGTCCCCATTGCGCGCCAGGAGGAGTCACCACATGCAGCCCCTCATCGACAACGCCCGTACGTTCGGACAGCGCCCTGAGGAGTTCGCCAAGCTGGCCGAAGGCCAGTCCCCCCAGGTTCTGTTCATCACCTGCTCGGATTCCAGGGTCGTCCCGGCCCTGATCACGGGCGCCCGCCCGGGCGAGCTCTTCGAGCTGCGCACCGCGGGCAACATCGTCCCCCCGTACGCCTCCGAGCACCCCACCAGCGAGGCGGCCACCATCGAGTACGCCGTGGAGGTGCTGGGCGTCCGCGACATCGTGGTCTGCGGCCACTCGCACTGCGGTGCCGTCGGCGCCCTGGTGCGCGGCGACGACCTGGACGCCGTACCGGCCGTACGCGACTGGCTCACGAACGCCACCCCGCGTCCCGCGGGCGCGGCCGAGGACCCGTGCGTCGCCGAGGGCGTGCAGAGCCACGTCCTGGCCCAGGTACTGCGCCTGCGGTCGTACCCCTTCATCGACAAGAAGCTGGCGGAAGAACAACTGACCCTGCACGCCTGGTACTACGAGGTGCACACGGGCGCGGTGCGCGTCCACCGCGCCGAGTCCGACGCGTTCGAGGGCCTGTGATCGCCATGATGACCAAATACCCTCACCTGCGGCAGGACTTCGCCGCCTCCCTGGTCGTCTTCCTGGTCGCGCTCCCGCTCTGCGTGGGCGTGGCCGTCGCCTCCGGCGTCCCGGCCGAACTCGGCCTGATCACCGGCATAGTCGGCGGCATCGTCACCGGTCTGATGCGCGGCAGCAGCCTCCAGGTCTCCGGGCCCGCGGCCGGTCTGACCGTGCTCGTCTTCGAGGCGGTGAACGAGTTCGGGCTGCCCGCGCTCGGTGTCATCGTGCTGGCCGCCGGACTGATCCAGCTCGTCATGGGCGCCCTGAAGCTGGGGCGCTGGTTCCGGGCGATATCCGTCTCGGTCGTCGAGGGCATGCTGGCCGGTATCGGTCTCGTGATCATCGCGGGCCAGCTGTACTCGGCGGCCGGTCTGAAGGCGCCCGCCTCCGGACTCGACAAGATCCTGGGCCTGCCCGGCGCCGTCGCCGACGTGCTCGGCAGCACCACGGCACTCGCCTCGCTCGCCGTCGGCGCGGGCACCATCGCGGTGCTCGTCCTGTGGAAGAAGCTGCCCAAGAAGGCGCAGACGGTGCCGGGCGCGCTCGCCGCGGTCCTGCTGGCCACCCTGGTCACCCAGGTCTTCGGCCTGTCGATCGCCACCGTCGAGGTGAACGGCCTGCTGGCCTCCGTCCAGCCGCCCGGCATGGACGCCTTCGGCGAACTCGCCAACCCCGCCATCTTCGGCACGATCATCGCCTTCACCCTGATCGCCTCCGCCGAGAGCCTGTTCAGCGCCGCCGCGGTGGACCGGCTGCACGACGGCCCGCGCACCGAGTACGACAAGGAGCTCATGGCCCAGGGCGCGGGCAACGCGGTCTGCGGCGCGCTCGGCGCCCTGCCCATGACCGCGGTCATCGTGCGCAGTTCGGCCAACGTCCAGGCGGGCGCGAAGACCAAGGCCTCCCGGGTCATGCACGGCGTGTGGCTCCTGCTGTTCGCGGCCCTGCTGCCCTCGACGCTGGCGCTGATCCCGCTGCCCGCGCTCGCCGGCATCCTGGTCCACGCGGGCTTCAAGCTGATCCCCTTCCGGGAGATCGTGTCGCTGTGGCGGGGCCACCGCGGTGAGGCGCTGATCCTGGTGGTCACGGCCGTCTCGATCGTCGCGGTGAACATGTTCGAGGGCGTGCTGATCGGTCTGGCCCTGTCGGTCGTCAAGACCGCCTGGGAGGCCTCGCACCTCAAGCTGGAGATCGTCGACAAGGGCGCGGGCCCCATCCAGGCCCATCTGTCGGGCAACGCCACCTTCCTGCGGCTGCCGAAGATCCTCGACAGCCTGGAGTCGCTGCCCCAGGACCGGCCCGTGGAGCTGGACCTGACCGGTCTGCACCACCTGGACCACGCCTGCGGTACGGCGCTGGAAAACTGGGCCGAGCGGCACAGCGCGGTCGGCACCGAACCGGTCCGGGTCACCGAGCCCGAGCCGGTGAAGGCCACCGCTCCGTAGCACTCCCTGCCTGGTCCGGGGCCGATCGTGGCCCCCGACCAGGCACCGGGCATATCGTTGCAGGAGCAGACATACGGACCTCTGGACGAGGAGGTCGGAATGCTCCAGGAACTGGTGACGGCGGCCGTGGCGGCCGGTGCCGCGGGGTTCGTCTACCTCACGGCGGCGGCCCGGGTCGTCAAGCAGTACGAGCGCGGGGTGGTCTTCCGCCTCGGGCAGCTCGCGGGTGAGGTGCGCGAGCCCGGGTTCACGGTGATCGTGCCGTTCGTGGACCGGCTGCACAAGGTGAACATGCAGATCGTCACGATGCCGGTGCCGGCCCAGGAGGGCATCACCCGGGACAACGTGACGGTGCGCGTGGACGCGGTCGTCTACTTCCGCGTCGTCGACGCCGCCAACGCCCTGGTCAAGGTCGAGGACTACAAGTTCGCCGTCTCCCAGATGGCCCAGACCTCGCTCCGCTCGATCATCGGCAAGAGCGAGCTGGACGACCTGCTGTCCAACCGCGAGAAACTCAACGAGGGCCTGGAGCTGATGATCGACAGCCCGGCCGTCGGCTGGGGCGTGCAGGTGGACCGCGTGGAGATCAAGGACGTGTCGCTGCCGGACGCGATGAAGCGGTCGATGGCCCGGCAGGCCGAGGCCGACCGTGAGCGTCGGGCCCGGATCATCAACGCCGACGCCGAACTCCAGGCCTCGAAGAAGCTCGCGGAGGCCGCCAAGGAGATGTCCGAGCAGCCCGCCGCACTCCAACTCAGGCTGCTGCAGACGGTCGTGGCGGTGGCCGCCGAGAAGAACTCGACGCTCGTCCTGCCCTTCCCGGTGGAGCTGCTCCGCTTCCTGGAGAGGGCGCAGGAGCACCCGACCGGCACATGACGGGCGGGGACACGCTACGCGCGTGGTTCCCGCGGGCCGACCCAGGTGATAGACACAGCGACGTCACAGTCCTGTCCGCCAGCAGGAAGGTTGCTCCGCCATGTCCGCAACACGACGTCAGGTCCTGGCCCGCTCCGGCGCCTTGGGCGTGGGCATCGCCTTCACCGGCGCCCTCTCCGAACTCTTCGCCGGCACCGCCGCCGCCCAGTCCCTCGGCCACACCGGTTACGGCCCCCTCGTCCCCGACCCGAAGGGCCTGCTGGACCTGCCGAAGGGCTTCCGCTACAAGGTCCTGTCCCGCGAGGGCGACCAGCTCCGCTCCGGCGAGGGCAAGGTCCCCTCGAACCACGACGGCATGACCGCGCTGCCCGGCAGACACGGTCGCGTCCACCTGGTCCGCAACCACGAGAACCGCCCCACCGCGGCCATCGCCGTCCCCACCGTCGAGGGCCTCACCTACGACCCGGCGGGCAAGGGCGGCTGTACCGCCCTCACGCTGGACTCCCGCAACAACGTGCTGTCGGAGCGGGTCGCCATCGCCGGCACCGCCGTCAACTGCGCGGGCGGGCCCACCCCTTGGGGCACCTGGCTGACTTGCGAGGAGACCGAGGACAAGGCCGGCACCAACGGCTACACCAAGGACCACGGCTTCATCTTCGAGGTCGACCCGGTCGACCCGCACCGCTCCGGGGCCGTACCGCTGACCGCGATGGGCCGCTTCCAGCACGAGGCCATCGCGATCGACCCGAAACGCGGCATCGTCTACGAGACCGAGGACGCCTTCCTCAAACCCTTCGGCCTCTTCTACCGCTTCCTGCCCAACAGGCCCGAAGGCGGCCTCGGTTCACTGCGCGCGGGCGGCCGGCTCCAGGCGATGCGGGTGCCCGGGGTGCCGGACCTGTCCGTGGTGCAGGAGACCGGCGCCTGCTTCGAGGGCATCGAGTGGGTCGACGTACCGGACCCGCTGGCCACCGAAACGCCCGTCCGGCTCCAGGACTTCGGCCCGAAGGGCATCACCCATGCCCAGAAACTGGAGGGCTGCTACTGGGGCGGGAAGAGCGTCTACTTCGTCTCGTCGTTCGCGCACAGCGCCGAGGGTTCGGCCGCCGACCACTTCGGGCAGATCTGGCGCTACGACCCCTCGGCGCGTCGGCTGACCCTGGTGATCGTCTTCGGTCCGGACACCGACGTCCAGCTGCCCGGCGAGTCCCCGGACAACATCTGCCTCGCGCCCAGCGGCGGTCTGATGGTGTGCGAGGACGGCAACGGCGCCCAGCACGTCTTCGGCGTGACGCGGCAGGGCGAGGTGTACGCCATGGCCCGCGGCCGGCAGAACATCGGCACACCCGAGGCGCCGGAGTGGGGCGAGTTCGCGGGCGTCACCTTCTCCCCCGACGGGCAGACGATGTACGTCAACTGCTACACGCCCGGGACGACCTTCGCGGTGACGGGCCCCTGGCGCCGGTAGCCGCCCCGCACGACGGCTGGCGCGCCCCGGCCCCTCGGCGCAGGATCGAGGGGCCGGACCCGGACCGGAAAGGGTGCCCCATGTCGAAGAAGGACTCGAAGGGCCGCACGACGAAGAAGGGCCCCACGGCCGGCGACGACCTCGCCCTGCGCGAGCTGCTGCGGGTACCCGGCGGCAAGCCGATGGACCTCGCCGCCCACGACAGCCGGGAGATCCCGGCCGGCCCCCGCGACAAGCAGGCGGGCCTGGCCGCGATGACCGATCTGGCCACCCCGCTCGCCGACCTTCAGGAACGCCTGTGGGCGGCGAGCACGGCCGGCGACCGGCGCCGGGTCCTGCTGGTGCTCCAGGGCATGGACACCAGCGGCAAGGGCGGCACGGTCAAGCACGTCATCGGTCTGTTCAACCCGTCCGGGTGCCGCATCCACGCCTTCAAGGCACCCACGCCCAAGGAACTCCGGCACCCCTTTCTCTGGCGCATCAAAAGGGCCCTCCCGCAAGCCGGTGAGCTGGGCATCTTCGACCGCTCGCACTACGAGGACGTCCTCGTCGCCCGCGTCCGTGCCCTCGCCCCGGCCGCCGAGATCGAGCGCCGCTACGACGAGATCAACCGCTTCGAGAAGTCCCTCGCCGGCGACGGCGTCACCGTGATCAAGTGCTTCCTGCACATCTCGTACGACGAACAGCGCGACCGCCTGCTCAAGCGCCTCGACCGCCCGGACAAGCACTGGAAGTTCAACGTCTCGGACATCGACGACCGCGCCCTGTGGCCCGCCTACCAGCAGGCGTACGAGTTGGCACTGGAGCGCTGCTCGACACCGCGCGCCCCGTGGTACCTGGTCCCCGCCGACCGCAAGTGGTACCGCAACTGGGCGGTCAGCCGACTTCTCCTCGAACACCTGTCGGATCTGGACCCGCGCTACCCGAAGGCGGACTTCGACGTGGAGGAAGCCCGCAGGCGGCTGCTCGAACAGTGAATACCGGGGTACTCGGGGCGCATGACCGAGAACCGGCACGTCAAGGGCTCGTACTGGCTGGAGACGGCACCCGGCGGACCCCAGCCGCCACTGACCGAGGACCTCGACGTCGACGTGGCCGTCATCGGCGCCGGCATCGCCGGGCTGAGCACGGCGTGGGAACTGACGCGGGCCGGGCGCCGGGTGGCGGTCCTGGAGGCCGGACAGGTGGCCGCGGGGGTCACCGGGCACACCACCGCCAAGCTGACCGCCCTGCACACCCTGATCTACGACAAGCTGCGCCGCACCCGCGGCCCCGAGGGCGCCCGGCTGTACGCCCGCTCGCAGAGCGAGGCGATCGAGCGGGCCGCCGGGATCGCGGACGAGCTGGGCGTCGACTGCGACTGGGAACAGCGCAGCGCCTACACCTACGTCCGTGACCCGAGCCGCGTCGACGAGCTGCGGGCCGAGGCGGCGGCCGCCCGGGAGGCGGGGCTGCCGGCTTCGTTCGTGACGGAGACCGGGCTGCCGTTCCCCGTGGCGGGCGCGGTGCGGGTGACCGGGCAGGCCCAGTTCCATCCACGCAAGTACCTGCTGGCCCTGGCCGAGGACCTCGTCGCCTCCGGTGCGGCCGTCCACGAGCACACGGCCGTCGTCGGCCTCGACGAGGGCGAGCCGTGCCGCCTGACCACCGACACGGGGGCGACGGTGACGGCACGGGACGTCGTGGTCGCCACCCACTACCCGATCTTCGACCGTGCCCTCCTGTTCACCCGGCTCTCCCCGCGCCGCGAGCTGGTCGTCGCCGGGACGATCGAGCGGGAACGGGATCCGGACGGTATGTACATCACGCCGGAGGAGGGCACCCGCTCGGTCCGTACGGCTCCCTGGGACGCCGACCGGCGCCTGCTCATCGTCACCGGCGAGCACTTCACGCCCGGCACCGGCGACACCCGGAGCCGTTTCGACCACCTTGGTGCCTGGGCTTCCCGGCACTTCCCCGACGTGGACCTCACCCACGCCTGGGCCACCCAGGACAACGACCCCACCGACACCGTGCCGCTCGTCGGCCCCCTGCACCCGGGCGCCAAGCACACCTACGTCGCCACCGGCTTCGGCGGCTGGGGCATGAGCGGCGGAATCATGGCGGGCCTCCTGCTCACGGCCCAGATCACCGGCGAGAAGTGCGCGTGGAGCGACCTGTACGACCCGCGCCGCCTGCGCTCGACGGTCCGCGAGGCCCCGTCCTTCCTCAAGACCCAGGCACAGGTGGCCCGCCACTTCGTCGGCGACCGGCTGCGTCCCGCACCTCCGCTGGAGTCCCTCCCGCCCGGCGAGGGCGCGGTCGTCCGGGTGAACGGCGACCGTCTCGCGGTGTACCGCGACGACGAGGGCACCCTGCACGCCGTCTCCCCGCGCTGCACCCACCTCGGCTGCCTGGTCTCCTTCAACGGTGCCGAGGACGCCTGGGAATGCCCCTGCCACGGCTCCCGCTTCGACACGAACGGCAAGGTGATCCAGGGGCCGGCGACCAAGCCGCTGGAGCGGCGGGACATCTGAGCGGGTGACGTTGCGGCCGAGATGAGAGGTAAATAGGACAGTTCGCCCTATTTTCATACGGTGATCACTCTTGTACGACGAGTCACCGCCGCCTGTGCCCTCAGCGCCGCCCTCACCGCCTGCGCGGCCACGCCGCAACCCGTCCGCCCGGCATCTTCCGCGGCCCCTACGGCTCCTTCCGCGCCCCCCACTCTCGCCCCCGGGCCCGGCGGACTGACCCCCGTCTTCAAGAACGGGTCGCGCAGGCACGGCAGGACCGTCGCGCTCACCTTCGACGCCGACATGACGGCGGACCAGGGGACGCGGGCGGCAGCCGGCGAGCACTTCGACAACCCGGGGCTGATCGCGGCCCTGCGGGCACTGAAGGTGCCGGCCACCGTGTTCATGACCGGGCGGTGGGCCGAGCAGTATCCGGAGCAGGCACGCTCCATCGGGCGGGACCCGCTCTTCGAGGTCGCCAACCACTCCTACAGCCACTACGCCTTCACCGACGACTGTTACGGGCTGCCGAGGGTCTCCGGTGACCGGATGCGGGCGGATGTGGAGCGGGCGTACGCGGCGTTCGGGAGGGCGGGGGTGCCGGACGCGAGGCCGTACTTCCGTTTTCCCGGCGGGTGCTACGACCGGCGGGCGCTGAAGGCGCTGGCCCCGGTCGGCGTGACCGCCGTCCAGTGGGATGTGGTGAGCGGGGACGCGTTCGCGACGGACGCGGAGGCTGTGACCCGACAGGTGCTGGACGGGGTGCGGCCGGGGTCGGTCGTCGTCATGCACTGCACGCGCAGTGCCGCGCCGACGACGGAGCGGGTGGTGCGGGCGGTGGTGCCGGAGCTGCGTGAGCGGGGGTTCCGGTTCGTGAAGGTGTCCGAGTTGATCGGGTCCTAGGCTGGAGATATGAGCGAGGACCACTGCACCATCGGCAACGTGCCGAAGCCTCCGGTCGCCGACGGACCGCCGTACGCGGAGTGCGTGCTGTGCCGGAATCCGACGGAGTATCCGGAGTCGTACAAGGGGATCACCCTGTGCCCGGTCTGCGAGTGGCAGGAGGCTCAGCGCACGGCCTGCTCCGGGTGACCTTAGGGTTGTCCGGGTGAGCCACGACGTGACGCCCTTGACCGACAGCCCCTTCCGCTCCGAGCCGACCGCACGCGACCAGGCACCCCAGTTCGTGCTGCCCCTGGTCGTCCGTATCGAGAAGACGGCTCCGCCTGCTCGCACCGACGCTCTCGAGACCGCCGCCCGCGCCGTTCTCGTCCTGCTCGGCGACGAGCGTTCCGTCGGCGACGGAGAGTGGGCCGAGGTGGTGCGGGACTGGCAGGACGCCCGGATCCGGAAGGTCGTACGGCGGGCGCGGGGCGCCGAGTGGCGGCGGGCCGAGGGGTTGCCCGGGATCACCGTGACGGGGAAGTCGGCGGAGGTACGGGTGTTTCCGCCGGTGCCGCTCGACGGGTGGCCCAAGGAGTTGGCCAGGCTTCAGGTGTCCGGGACCGATCTCGACGATCCCGAACCGCCGGCGGCCGTGGACGGGACGGCTCCCGTGCTGTGGCTCAATCCGGACCTCGACATGTCGGCCGGCAAGGCGATGGCTCAGGCCGGTCACGGCGCCCAACTGGCCTGGTGGGAACTGTCGGACGAGGAGCGGGCCACCTGGCGGGACGCCGGGTTCCCGCTCGCCGTACGGGCCGCGGACCCCGGGCGGTGGGGTGAACTCACCGCCAGCGGGCTGCCGTTGGTCCGTGACGCCGGTTTCACCGAGATCGCGCCGGGCTCCTGCACGGTCGTCGCGGACCATCCGGCGCTGCGATGACCCGGGTCGATGGACGGGTCGAGCGGGGCACCCCCTGCGCGGGGTGGGACCTGCGGCGGCTGGTGGCGCACATGACCGCCCAGCACCACGGGTTCGCGGCCGCGGCCCGAGGCGTGGGCGGCGATCCGGGGTACTGGCGGGAGCAGGAGAGGACGGGCGAGCCTGCCCGTGCGCATCGGGCTGCTGCGGACGCGGTGCTCGGGGCGTTCGCCGAACCGGGCGTTCTCGAGCGGGAGTTCGTGCTGCCGGAGCTGGGCGGAGGGTTTCGCGGCCGCACGGCGATCGACTTTCACTTCGTCGACTACGTGGTGCACGCGTGGGACGTGGCGGCCACGCTGAGTGTGCGCCTCCACCTGGCGGACGAGGTGCTCACCGCGGCCCTGGCCGTGGCCCGACGCGTTCCGACGGACCCGGCCGGCCGCGGGCCGGACTTCGCGTTCGCGCCCGCACTCAAGGTCGCGGAGGGGATCGGGCCGCTGGAGGCGACACTGCGACTGCTGGGCCGCCAGCCGCGGGCGTGGCTCGGAACCAGCCGGCGGCAGTGGTCCGTACCCGCGTTGAAGGTCGCGGAGGAGACGCTGCGACTGCCGGGCCGCGAGCCGTGGGCGTGGCCCCGAAGCGGCACGTGACGTCGTCGGCTGTGCCGGGGCCGAACCTCAAATGTTGCTCTGAAGGTCCCCCGGGCACGGTTCGGGTCCGCGGCCCGGGGCCATACCTCCGTCACGCCGAGCGGACGGCGACCGGAGCGGATGCGGGAGAGGCCGAGGAGGGGACGGACCATGGAGCGACTGGGGACGGGGATCGGATGGCGGCCGGAGATCGCGGACGCGGTGGAGCGGATGCCGGGCATCGACTGGGTCGAGGTCGTGGCCGAGAACCTGTGCCCCGGGCACCTCCCCGAGTCGCTGCGGCGGCTGCGCGAGCGCGGGGTGACCGTGGTCCCGCACGGCGTCTCGCTCGGCCTCGGCGGGGCCGACCGACCCGACGAGGGGCGGCTCCTCGCTCTCGCCGAGCGGGCCGAGGCGCTGGGCTCGCCGCTGGTCACCGAGCACATCGCGTTCGTCCGCGCGGGCGGTCCGCTGACCGCCTCCCCCCGCCTGGAGGCCGGGCACCTGCTGCCCGTCCCGCGCACCCGGGACGCCCTGGACGTCCTCTGCGAGAACATCCGTATCGCGCAGGACGCGCTGCCGGTGCCGCTCGCCGTGGAGAACATCGCCGCGCTGCTCTCGTGGCCGGGCGAGGAGATGACCGAGGGGCAGTTCCTGTACGACCTCGCGGACCGGACAGGGGTACGGCTGCTGATCGACGTGGCCAACCTGCACACCAACCACGTCAACCGCGGCGAGGTCCCGGCCGAGGCACTCGCCGGGCTCCCTCTGGAGGCCATCGCGTACGTCCATGTCGCGGGCGGGTTCGAGCGGGACGGAGTGTGGCACGACAGCCACGCCCACCCGGTGCCGCGGCCCGTTCTCGACATCCTCACCGACCTCGCGTCCCGCATCTCGCCGCCGGGGGTGCTGCTGGAGCGGGACGAGAACTTTCCCGAACCGGGCGAACTGGAGCGGGAGCTGGGGGCCATCCGGGAGGCGGTGGAGAAGGGCGGCGGGGCACGGGCCGACGGTGCGTGGCGCGCCGGCGCCCCCGTGGGGCCGTCGAGCGTCTCGACCGACCCCGCCCGCCAGCGGCTCGCCCTCGCCCAGACCGCGCTGCTGTCCGCACTCGTGGCGGGGACTCCGGTGCCGGAGGGGTTCGACCGGGTACGGCTGGGGGTGCAGGCGCGGGCGCTCGCGGGAAAGCGGGCGGATGTGGTGGCGAAGGTCGCACCCGAACTGCCGGTGATCCTCGGAGCGGGCTATCGGCCGGCGTTCCTGGCGTATGCGCAGGGGGCGCCGATGACGGACGGGTATCGGAGGGACGCTCTGAGCTTCGCCGAACAGCTGCTGCTGAGCGGGGAGTTGGCGGAGGCGAGGGTGCGACGGGAGTTGCGGGAGTGGTGGCTGGAGCGGTCGGGACCGGTACCCAGGTCCCGGAGGCCGGGGGTTCGGTTCGCCCGGGCCACCAGGAGGGTGTTGCTCAGGCGATGACGCGAACCGCGCGACCGGCCCGGCCCACCGGCCCGCGGTCGGACGGCTGACGCCGATGTGCCCGGGTCAACACCACGGCCACGCACTCTGCCCGACACTCACGGTTCGCCCCCGTTCCTCCCCGAATCCGACCTTCCCACGCTCCCCTATTAACCCCGTTTTGACCGGATTCCAACGGTTCATCCCCGTGCAGAAGTTGACATTGACCCGGCAGTAATATGTCAACCCCGCACCTGAATCCCACTAGCGTGCGGTGCCGCAACAGGAGGCACCATGCGACCGCGACCGCCCGTCAAGGGGCGAGGCATCTTCTCCGGCACCGGGGTCATCATCGCCGGGCTGACGGCGACCCTCGTGGCCTTGCTCATCCCGATCTGGTCCTATGCCGACCGCTCCGGCACGGGACTGAGCGTGCTCAACGCCGGGACCGTGACGACGCCGTACGGGCCGCTCTCGGCACTGGACCGGGAGTTCGTCACGAAGGTGCGGCTAGCGGGGCTGTGGGAGCTGCCCGCGGGCCAGCAGGCGGAGCAGAAGGGCACGACGCAGGCCGTACGGACGGCGGGGCAGCACCTGGTCGAGGGGCACACGTTCCTCGACGCACGCGTGCGTGACGTGGCGTCGAAGCTCGGACTCGCCCTGCCCAACGAGCCCAGCGATCAGCAGAAGCAGTGGCTCGACACTCTGAACCAGGCCCAGGGCGTCGACTACGACCGCCAGTTCGCCAACATCCTGCGCCTCGCGCACGGCAGGGTGTTCTCGGTGGTCGCAGAGGTTCGCGCGAGCACCCAGAACTCCCTGGTCCGCGCCCTGGCCGACGACGCCAACACCACCGTGCTGGACCACATCAAGATCCTGGAGGCCACCGGGTACGTCGACTTCGGCGCCCTGGCCCGGGACATGGCCACCGGCAGCACGCCACCGATCACCAACTCCCCGGCTCCGCCCGGCCCGACGACCGACCCGGGCGCGGTCGTTCCGGTCACCCCGTCGCCGTACGCCACGACCTTCACTCTGCCCCCGGCCGCCTCCAGCCCGCCCCCGGTCCCCGTCCCGTCGTAGTCCGCTTCCGGACAAACGGAACGTCACACACCGACAACACTCCGTCCGGATCGTGAACAGCCCATGGCGCCGCCGGGAGCCTTTGGCATAGAAACGCGGCATGTTCTGGGTTCTTCTTCTGCTGCTGGCCTGGGCCGCCGCCGGCACCGCGTGTACGCGGCTGTGCCTGGCCGCCGTACACGCCGCGGCTGCCGACGCGGATGCCCGGAGACACGATCTGACGCTGTACGAGGCCGCGTTCCTGTCGGGCGGCCCGCGGCGGGTCGCCGATCTGACGCTCGTCTCCATGGCCCGGCAGCGACGGCTGCTGCTGGCCCACACCGGCTGGGCGACCGTCGTCGATCCGCGGGGGCGGGACGAGATGGAGCGCACGGTCATCGGGGCCATCGGCCCTGAGGGGCAGTCCCGGATCGCGCCGGTGCGCGCCGACGCGGCCGCGGCGGACGCGGTGCGCAGCATCGCCGACCGGCTCGTGGACGCGGGCCTCGCGGTGCCCGCCGGTGCCCGGTCCGGCATCGCGGCGGCGGTCCGCCAGGTACGGCTGGCCTCGGTGGCCGTCGTCGCGCTGGGCGCGATCGCGCTGCTTGTACCCGCACCGTCGGAGATGCCGCGGCATCTGGTCGCCCTCTGGTTCGCGCTGCCGCTCGCGCTCTCCCTGAGCTGTCTGGCCATCGCACGGATGGAGGTCCACCCGTACTCACGCTGGGCGTCCCCGGCCGGCCAGCGGCTGCTCGGCGCCCTGACCCGGCGCACCGGCGGCACGGACGAGCGGACGTATCTCACCTCCGTCGCCGTACGCGGCATCAGCGCGGTCGGGGAACCGGATCTGCGCGCGGCCTTCGCCCACCGTGAGCAGCACCGCGGCCGTCCTCGTGAGGAGTGGCGAGGAGAGCGGCCCGGCGGACACGGCGAGGAGCACCGTCGGCCGCACGGGCGCGACTGAGCTCACCCGGGGGCGCACGGAGGCATTGGGGCCGACACCGGCGGGGCGGTGCTTGCCTTCCCCCACAGTCGAACGAACCATCCCTTTTGTCGCTGCCGCGCACCGAAGGGATACCGATGAGAGCCCCCGCCCTCTACACGGCCGCCGGGTCATTGCTTCTGACCACGCTCGCCGCCGCACCGGCCGGGGGCGCTCCGGCCGCCCCGGGCGCGGCGGAACTCCACGGCACCGCGATCGCCGCCGCGCGCGCCGGGACGGCCGGAGTTCGCTTCGGCGCCTGCCCCGCGGCGGAGGACCTGCCCGACAGCGTCGAGTGCGGCACGGTGTCCGTCCCGCTCGACTACGCGCGCCCCGACGGCCGACAGATCAAGCTGACCGTCAGCCGGGTGCGGGCCACCCACAAGGACCCGCACAACAGCAAGCGCAGGGTGCCCGGGCAGGGCGCCCTGGTCTACAACCCCGGCGGCCCCGGCGCCTCCGGCATGTACTTCCCGCTGGTCGGCGCGCTCCCCGAGTGGAAGGGGCTCGCGGCGGCGTACGACCTCGTCGGCTACGCACCGCGCGGGGTGGGCCGTTCGGCGCCGCTGTCCTGCACGGACCCGAAGCAGTACCTCAAGGCGCCCACGCAGACACCGACGTACCCCTCGCTGTCGTACAAGAAGGAACGCATCGCGCAGGCGAAGGCGTACGCGCGCGGGTGTGCGAAACGGGCGGGCGTGGCTCTCCGGTACTACACCTCCCTGAACAACGCCCGGGACCTGGACGTGCTGCGGGCCGCGCTGGGCGAGCGGAAGCTGACGTTCGTGGGGGCCTCGTACGGGACCTACTTCGGCGCGCTGTACGCGACGCTGTTCCCCTCGCACGTACGGCGGATGGTCTTCGACGCGGCGGTGAACCCTGACCCGGAGCAGGTCTGGTACCGCAACAACCTGGATCAGTCGGCCGCGTTCGAGGAACGCTGGGCGGACTTCCGGGAGTGGATCGCCGGGCACGACGACGTGTACGGGCTCGGGGACACGGCAGAGGAGGTGCTGCGCAGCTACGAGAAGGCGGCGGCGCGGCTGGCCGCCGAGCCGGCCGGGGGGAAGGTCGGGCCCGGGGAGCTGCAGGGGGCGTTCCTCACGGCCGGGTACTACGACGACTTCTGGCCGCATCGGGCGCAGGCCCTGTCGGCGTATCTCAAGGGGGACCCCAAGCCGCTGATCCAGCAGGCCGGGCCTCATCAGGAGGCGGCTGAGGAGGCGGAGAACTCGAACGCCGTCTACACGGCCGTCGAGTGCAACGACGCGCCCTGGCCGACGGACTGGAAGGTGTGGGACCGCGACAACACCCGGCTGGCGCGGGTGGCGCCGTTCGAGACGTGGGACAACGTGTGGATGAACCTGCCCTGCGCGTACTGGCTCGCGCCGCGGCAGCGGGCCCTCGATGTGCGGACCGGGCCCGGTGAGCTGCCGCCGACGCTGATTCTCGCGGCCGAGAGGGACGCGGCGGCTCCGTACGCCGGCGCCCTGGAACTGCACTGGCGGCTGTCCGGCTCGGTGCTGGTGACCGAGCGGGACGCGGGCACGCACGGCATCGCGGGCGGCCCGAACCCGTGCGTCAACGGATACCTGGACGCCTACCTGCTGGAGGGCCGCCTCCCGGTGCGGCGCGCCGCATGCGGCCCGCACCCCGAGCCCACGCCGAAGCCGAAGATGAAGACGAAGACGCAGGACAGCTCTCGGAAGGCGGCCGTCGGACCCGCTCGCTGATCAGGCGAGGCCCGCCACCAGCTCACCGATCTCCTTGCGGCGGCCCGTGTAGAACGGGACCTCCTCGCGGACGTGCATCCTCGCCTCCGAGGCGCGCAGGTGGCGCATGAGGTCGACGATGCGGTAGAGCTCGTCGGCCTCGAACGCCAGGATCCACTCGTAGTCGCCGAGGGAGAAGGAGGCGACCGTGTTGGCGCGGACGTCCGGGTAGCCGCGGGCCATCTTGCCGTGGTCGGCGAGCATGCGGCGGCGGTCCTCGTCGGGGAGGAGGTACCAGTCGTACGACCGCACGAACGGGTAGACGCTCACGTAGTCGCGGGGGTTCTCGTCCGCCAGGAAGGCCGGGATGTGTGAGCGGTTGAACTCGGCGGGGCGGTGCAGCGCCATGTTCGACCAGACCGGCTCCAGCGCGCGGCCCAGCCTGGTGCGGCGGAAGAGGTTGTACGCCTCCTGGAGCTGGTCGCTGGTCTCCGCGTGCCACCAGATCATGACGTCGGCGTCGGCGCGCAGCCCGGACACGTCGTAGGTGCCGCGGATCGTGACGTCCTTGGCGACGAGCTGGTCGAACAGCTCCTGGACCTCGTCGGCGTACCCCGTGCGGTCCTCGGGGAGCACGTCCTTCAGCTTGAAGACGGACCAGAGCGTGTAACGGATGACCTCGTTGAGGTCCTTGGCCAGCTTGCCCTTGTTCGGGACCCTGCCGGACTCGGGGGTGGGGGCGTCGTTGCTCATGGGCCCTATTCTCCCGCTCCGCCGTGCAGACTCTGCACCGGGTTGGCGGTGAGCTCCTGTACGGCGGTCAGGTCGCCCTGGATCTGGTCCACCGCCGCGTAGGCGCTCGCGATGCAGGCCGGGATGCCGACGCCGTCGTACTGCGCGCCGCACACCGCGAGGCCGGGAAGCTTGGCGACGTGCTCGCGGATGCGGGCCACGCGCGCGTGGTGGCCGACGGGGTACTGGGGCAGGCCGTCGGTCCAGCGGGTGACGCGGGTGTCGAGGGGGGTGGCGTCCAGCCCGGTGGCCTCGCGCAGGTCGTGGCGGGAGACGTCCACCAGGGCGGTGTCGTCGCGCTCAAGGATCTTCGTCTCGCCGTAGCGGCCGACGGAGGTCCGCAGGACGACGACGTCCGGGTTCTCGTCGGCGATCCAGCCCCACTTCTGGGAGGCGAAGGTGGACGCCTTGATGGTGCGGCCGTCGACCGGCGGGACCAGGAATCCGCTGCCCGCGGGCAGGGCGGTGTCGGAGCGGCGGTAGGCGAGGGTGACCAGGGCCATGGAGGCGTACTCCACGGTGTCGAGCTCGGTGGCGGCCTCGGGGGCCTCGGCGCGCAGGAGGCCCGCGGCGGCCGCGGCGGGGGCGGCGACGATCACGGCGTCGGCGTGCAGGACGCGGTCCGCGGCCACGACCCTCCAGCCACCGGACGGCTCGCGGCGCAGCTCGGTCACCGGGGCGCCGGTGACGATCTCGCCGCCGCGCGCGCGGACCGAGTCGGCGACGGCGAGCGGGAGGGTGCCCACGCCGCCGCGGACACCCATGAACACGGGCCCGGTCTGCCGGCCTGCGGCCATCCTCGCCTGGATCTCGCGGACGCCCTCGGTGAGCGAGGTGTGGGTCTGGGCGACCTGGAAGAGCTGCGGGACCGCCGAGCGCATCGAGATGCGGTACGCGTCGCCCGCGTAGACCCCGCCGAGGAGGGGTTCGATGAGGCGGTCGACGACCTCGCGGCCCAGGCGTGCCGCCACGTACTCACCGACCGCCACGTCGTCGCCGACCTCCGTGCGGGGCAGCTCGGCGTCCTGCTCGATGCGGGCGAGGCCCTCCTCGGACAGCACGCCGGCCAGGGCCTCGGCGGTGCCGGGAACGCCCATGACGTGGCCCTTGGGCATGGGGCGCAGGGCGCCGCGGGTCCAGATCGAGGCGGTCGCGGTGGCGGGCGGCTGGAGGCGGTCGTCGAGGCCCACCTCGCGGGCCAGGGCCACCGCCTCCGGCCTGCGGGCCAGCATCGACTCGGCGCCGAGGTCGACGCGGGCACCCGCGATCTCCCCGGGCAGCAGCTTGCCGCCGACCCGGTCGGACGCCTCCAGCACGGTGACGCGCGCACCGCGCTGCGCCAGCCGGTGCGCCGCGGCCAGTCCCGCGATGCCGGCTCCGATGACGACGACCCGTGATCCGCTCATGGCCCCAGCCTCTCAGACCCCACTGACAGTCCGACGGCGGCCCGGTGTCCTTCACGAGTCCCGACCGTGACCGCATCGGAACCACCGAAGTCCAACGTTCGCACCCGCTCCGGCGTCGAAGGAGCGTCAGTTGTTCACGACCCTCGGGGGGACGCCCGCATGCACACATCACGATCACGACGTTCCGTACGGCCCGCGCGGGCCCTGGCCGGCCTCCTGCTCGCCGCGGGCCTCGCCCTGACCGGGTGCAGCGCAGGCGCCGACAGCAGCGACAGCGGCGGCAGCGCCCTGTCCGACGACAAGGCGGCGCAGAGTCAGGCGGAGGGCGCGGCCGGCGACGCCGACGGCGCGGGCGGCAAACAGGCCTCCCAGGCGCCCGCTCCCACCGCGAACCACATCATCCGCACCGCCACGCTGACCGTGCAGGTCAAGAAGGTGCCGAAGGCGCTCGCCGCGGCCCGCACCGCCACCGAGAACGCGGGCGGATTCGTCGGCAAGGAGTCCACCTCCCGCGACGAGGAGGGCCGGGAGCAGACGGAGGTGGTGCTGCGGGTGCCCGTCGAGAAATACGACGAGGTCCTCGCCGACCTGGAGGGCGCGGGCAAGCTCCTGGAGCGCACCGCGAACGCGCAGGACGTCACCGACCAGGTCGTCGACGTGGAGAGCCGGATCGCGACGCAGCGCGCGAGTGTGGCGCGGATCCGGGAGCTGATGGACAAGGCGACCAAGCTGAGCGACGTGGTGACCCTGGAGGGCGAACTGAGCACCCGTCAGGCCGACCTGGAGTCACTGCTCGCCCGCCAGGCGTCCCTCAAGGACCGCACGAGCCTGGCCACCATCACCCTGTCCCTGTCCGAGTCGCCCGTCGCCAAGACCGAGAAGGACGACGACCCCGGCGTCGTCGACGCGCTCGCGGGCGGCTGGGACGCGTTCGTGACCATGCTGCGCTGGGTCGTGGTGGCGCTGGCCGCGGTACTGCCGTTCCTGGCGGCGGTCGCGCTGATCGTGCTGGTGTGGCTGCGGCTGATCCGGCCCCGGCTGCCGCGCCGGCCGGCGCCCGCGGCCGCCTCGACCGCTCTGGGCCCGCTGCCCATGGCACGCCCTGTCCCGGATCCGGGGCGGGAGCAGGAGCGGGGCGAGCAGGACTGAAATGCCGCGCCCTCGTAGCGTGTTCGCATGAACATGAGCCGTACGCGGGACACGAGGGAACGTCTGGTCGTCATCGGCGGCGACGCCGCGGGGATGTCCGCGGCGTCGCAGGCACGCCGGTTGAAGGGCCCCGACGAACTGGAGATCGTGGCGTTCGAGCGGGGCCACTTCACCTCCTACTCGGCCTGCGGCATCCCGTACTGGGTGGGCGGGGACGTCACCGAGCCGGACCAGTTGATCGCCCGTACGCCCGAGGAGCACCGGGCCCGTGACATCGATCTGCGCATGCGCACCGAGGTCATGGAGATCGACGTCGGCCGACAGCGGGTACGCGCGCGTGACCTCGAGTCGGGGGCCGAGTCCTGGACGTCGTACGACAAACTCGTGATCGCGACCGGCGCCCGCCCGATCCGCCCCGACATGCCGGGAGTCGACGCCCCCGGTGTGCACGGGGTGCAGACGCTCGACGACGGCCAGGCGCTCATCGACACGCTGGCACACACGCGTGGCCGCAAGGCGGTGGTGGTGGGCGCCGGGTACATCGGTGTGGAGATGGCCGAGGCGCTGATCAACCGCGGGTACGAGGTGACGGTGGTCAACCGGGGCAGCGAGCCCATGTCCACGCTCGACCCGGACATGGGCCGCCTGGTGCACGAGGCCATGGAGGGTCTGGGCATCACCATGGTCGACGACGCCGCGGTGACCAAGGTGCTCACGGGCGAGGACGGCCGGGTGCGGGCGGTGGCCACGGAGAACGCCGAGTACCCGGCGGACGTGGTGGTGCTCGGCATCGGCGTACGCCCGGAGACGACGCTCGCGAAGGCGGCCGGTCTGCCGCTGGGCAGCCACGGCGGTCTCCTGACGGACCTCGCGATGCGGGTGCGCGGCCACGAGAACATCTGGGCGGGCGGCGACTGCGTCGAGGTCCTCGACCTGGTCTCGGGGCAGGAGCGGCACATCGCGCTGGGCACCCACGCCAACAAGCACGGCCAGGTCATCGGCACGGGCGTCGGCGGCGGCTACGCCACCTTCCCCGGGGTCGTCGGCACGGCCGTCAGCAAGGTCTGCGACCTGGAGATCGCCCGGAGCGGCCTGCGCGAGAAGGACGCGCGTCGGGTGGGCCTCCAGTTCGTGTCGGTCACGATCGAGTCCACCAGCCGGGCCGGCTACTACCCGGGCGCCTCCCCCATGACGGTGAAGATGCTCGCCGAGCGCCGCACGGGGCGGCTGCTCGGCGTGCAGATCGTCGGGAGAGAGGGCGCGGGCAAGAGGGTCGACATCGCCGCGGTGGCCCTGACGGCGGGGATGACGGTGGAGCAGATGACGGCCCTGGACCTGGGGTACGCGCCGCCGTTCAGCCCGGTGTGGGATCCGGTGCTGGTGGCGGCCAGGAAGGCCGCCGCGAAGGTGCGGGCCTCCTGACGGCTACGCCGTTCCGTTGATGCGTTCGATGGCCTGGCGGGCCTGGTCGGCCGGCGGCCTGGGCGGCAGCGAGGAGATGGAGGCGCTGGCGGGCATCGCGGCCGGCTGCTCACCCGCCGGCTTGGCGTGCGAGGCGGGCCGCGTGGTCCTGAGCCGGTTGCTCACCGCCTCGTCGAGCGTCACCGGCCGCTGCATCTGCGAGGCCAGCCGGCCGGCCTCCTGACCGAGCCTGGCCACGTCCTCCCACGGCAGCCGCAGCACCAGGGAGATCTCGGCCTCACCGTCGGGAAGAGCGTGCATCGGAGGAGCAATTCGGTCGTTCATCGGTGGTTCCTCACGTAGTCCCCGCGGCCCGCCTTCCCCGTGCCGCGGGCGGTTGAGGAGACATACGCACGCGTGCGCGCGGGTGTTCACCGACGCGCCACCGATTCGCGGGGCCCATCGCGGGCACTACTTCCTTGTGGTCATCCCCGTCCATGACGTGAACCCTGTGCGCCGTACCCCCGTGGTGACGTACGCGCTCATCGCCGCGAACGTCCTCGTGTTCCTGTTCACGCCCGGCCTGGCCGGCTCCGTGGCGGGCGACAGCAGCCTGTCGCAGCTGTGCCATCTCCAGGCTTTCCTGGACCACTACGCGGCGGTCCCACAGGAGTTGATCCACCATCAGATGCCGCGGCTGGTCCCCACGGGCGACGTAGGCACGAGCGCGCAGGGCTCGGCGGGCTGTGTGGTGGCCCCGCCGGACTACGACAAGTCCCCCGCGCTGTCGGTCCTCACGGCGATGTTCCTGCACGGCGGCTGGCTGCACCTGCTGGGTAACATGCTGTTCCTGCTGATCTTCGGCAACAACGTCGAGGACCGTATGGGGCATGTGCGCTTCGCGCTGTTCTACGTCGTCTGCGGCTACGCGGCGTCGTACGGCTTCGCGCTCCTCAACGACGACTCGGGCGACCCGCTGATCGGTGCGTCCGGGGCCATCGCCGGGGTTCTGGGCGCCTATCTGGTGCTGTATCCGAAGGCCAGGGTGTGGGTCCTGGTGCCCTTCCTGGTCTTCCTTCCGCTCAGACTGCCGGCCTGGCTGGTGCTGGGCTTCTGGTTCGTGCTGCAGGCGGTGTACTCCTCCGGCGAGGGCGTCTCCGCCGCCGGCACGGTGGCGTACGCGGCGCACGTCGTGGGCTTCCTCGTCGGGATGCTGCTGGCCTGGCCGCTCAAACCGGGCACTCCCCCGCCGCCGGAACCGCGCGGCCTGCTGTTCGGCAGGAAGGCGCGGCCCCGGCACACCTGGTGAGTCAGCGGGTGGTGTGCGTGTGGACGTAATCCACGAGACGGGTCAGGGCGTCCGGGTCGGTGGACGGCATGACGCCGTGGCCGAGGTTGAAGACATGGCCTTCCAGGCCCTCGGCCGAGTCCAGGACTTCGCGGGTCTTGGCCTCGACCGCCTCCGTGGAGGCGAACAGGACCGTCGGGTCGAGGTTGCCCTGGAGCGCCTTGCCGGGGCCGACGCGGCGGGCGGCCTCGTCGAGCGGGACGCGCCAGTCGACGCCGACGACGTCCGCGCCGGCCTCGCCCATGAGCTTCAGCAGTTCGCCGCATCCGACGCCGAAGTGGATGCGGGGGACGCCGTACCCCTCGACCGCCTTGAAGACCTTCGCGGAGGCGGGCAGGACCGAGCGGCGGTAGTCGACGGGGGCGAGGGCGCCGGCCCACGAGTCGAAGAGCTGGACCGCGGAGGCGCCGGCCTCGATCTGGACCTTCAGGAAGACGGCGGTGATCTCGGCGAGGCGGTCGAGCAGGTCCGCCCACAGCTCGGGGTCGCCGTACATCATCGCCTTGGCGTTCTCGTACGTGCGGGACGGGCCGCCCTCGACGAGGTAACTCGCGAGGGTGAAAGGGGCGCCCGCGAAACCGATGAGGGGGGTCGGGCCGAGCTCGCGGGTCAGCAGACCGATGGCCTCGGTGACGTAGGAGACGTCCTCGGGGGTGAGGTCGCGCAGTTGAGCCAGGTCGGCGCGGGTGCGGATCGGGTTCTCGACGACCGGGCCGACGCCGGGCCTGATGTCGAGGTCGACGCCGATGGCCTTCAGCGGGACGACGATGTCGCTGTAGTAGATCGCCGCGTCCACGTTGTGGCGGCGGACCGGCTGGAGGGTGATCTCGGTGACCAGCTCGGGCCGCATGCAGGACTCGAGCATCGGGATGCCCTCGCGGACCTTGCGGTACTCCGGCAGCGAGCGCCCGGCCTGCCGCATGAACCACACGGGGGTATGCGGGACGGGTTCCCGGCGACACGCCTTGAGGAAGGCGGAGTCGTAGGTGGCTGACGGCGGCGTCTCAGGTGCACTCACGTCGGAAAGTCTCGCACGGTGCGACGAGTGCCGAGCGCGCGGTGTCTGTGTGGGCATGGAGCCAAGTCCGGGTGTCTAGGGCGGCACCACGCCGCCCTTCCCTTTAACCTTCCCGCATGGCTGCGGCTCAAGGACGACTGTCGGACGGCGCTGGTGGGATGGACGACGCGAAGGAAGGGGACCGGGATGGCGGCGCTGCGGCTCCGCCGGCTTTCCAGGCCGCGGTTCAGGCCCTGCGTGGCAGTCGGCTGCGGCCGCAGATCGAGATCGAGCCGACACGGGCCCCACAGCGGCTCGCCCCGCACGCGTACGCGCTGGAGGCCACCGTCGTCGACGGCGACCAGGACCTCGCCGACGGGCGGCTCGTCCTGCTGCACGACCCGGACGGCCACGACGCCTGGCGGGGCACCTTCCGGCTGGTGACGCTCGTGCGCGCGGAGCTGGAGGCGGAGATGGCCGCCGACCCGCTGCTGCCCGAGGTGTGCTGGTCGTGGCTGACGGGCGCGCTCTCGGCGCGCGGGCTGTCGTACGGCGAACCGAGCGGCACCGTCACGCGCGCGAGCTCGCACTACTTCGGTGGTCTGTCCGAGCGCCCCGCGACCTCGCAGATCGAGATCCGGGCCTCCTGGACGCCCCGCGAGGGCCTGGGCGGCGTGCCGGACACGGCGGGGCACCTCACCTCCTGGTGCGACCTGCTGGCCCAGGTCGCGGGTCTGCCGCCGGCCGGTCCGGGTGACGCGTCGATCGTGACGTTGCCACAGCGGCGGGACCCGCAGGCGCGCTGACCACCCACACGGAGCATCAATTTGTCGATACGGCCACTTTCAGTCAGGAGTGGGCCGTCGAACGAACCGATATGTTCACCGAACGATCGACCGTACGTCCGAATTGCACTAATTGTTACTCACTAGATCGTGATCATTCTCTAAAGGACGCCGGGTTCGGTGCCGAAGACGTCTGTGACCTTCCAAGCCGTCCCGCACCCCAGGAGGCCCGGTGTCCGTTCTCCTCGAGCAGCCCGCAAGCCTGGTCGCCTACCGCCCGAACAAGCCCACCGCCATGGTGGTCGTGGCCGACCCGCGTGTCCGATCCACCGTCACCCGTCACCTCTGGGCGCTCGGTGTGCGCGATGTCATTGAAGCCTCGTCCGTGGCGGAGGCCCGTCCCCGAATCGGCAACCCCAGAGACATCTGCGTCGCCGATGTCCACCTTCCCGACGGCTCCGGCCTGACCCTGCTGTCCGAGACCCGCGCCGCGGGCTGGCCCAACGGCCTCGCCCTCTCCGCGGCCGACGACATCGGCGCCGTGCGCAACGCCCTCGCGGGCGGCGTCAAGGGCTACGTCGTCACCGGCACCCGCACCAACGTCGGGCTCCCCACCCGGCCTGGCGCCGCCCCCATCGGCTCCGCCGCCGCCCGTATGCACCGCCGCCCCCCGGGTGCCCCGAGTCACCCGGGTGGCTACCGCGAACTCTCCGGCCGTGAGGTCGAAGTACTGCGGCTGGTGGCCGAAGGGCAGTCGAACAAGGCGATCGGCGTCTCGATGGGCCTGTCCGCACTGACCGTCAAGAGCCACCTCGCCCGGATCGCCCGCAAGCTCGGCACGGGAGACCGCGCCGGCATGGTGGCGGTGGCCCTCCGTACCGGCATCATCCACTGAGGCTCTTTCGAGCCTCGCTGTTCACGGACGTGAACCAGAGCTTTTCACCGGGCTGACTGGTTTACGACCCTCAGGCGCCTGCCGACGGAACGTTCCGTCGGCAGGCGCTGTCCATACACAGATACCCTTGACATGTGACCGACGCCCAAGAGACCGCAGCAGACGTTTCACTGCGAACCACCGGAGGCGGCCCTCCGGACGATGGCGGATCTTCTGCAGCGGAGGCGCCGATCCCTCTGCTGGAGCCGCGCGAGGGCATTCCGCCCGTGATCGCCGACGAGGACTCGCTCGCCGAGGTGATCGCCGCGTTCGGCGCAGGCTCCGGCCCCGTCGCCGTCGACGCCGAGCGGGCGTCCGGCTACCGCTACGGACAGCGCGCGTATCTCGTCCAGCTGCGCCGCGCGGGTGCGGGGAGCGCGCTGATCGACCCCGTGGCCTGTCCCGATCTCTCGGGCCTCGGCGAGGCCCTCTCCGGTGTGGAGTGGGTGCTGCACGCCGCCACGCAGGACCTTCCCTGTCTCCGCGAAATAGGCATGGTGCCCTCGCGACTGTTCGACACCGAGCTGGCCGGGCGGATCGCCGGGTTCCCCCGGGTCGGGCTCGGCGCGATGGTCGAAGGAGTGCTGGGCTTCGTACTGGAGAAGGGGCACTCGGCCGTCGACTGGTCGACCCGCCCGCTGCCCGAGCCGTGGCTGCGGTACGCCGCCCTCGACGTGGAGCTTCTCGTCGACCTGCGCGACGCGCTGGAGAAGGAGCTCGACCGGCAGGGGAAGCTGGAGTGGGCGCTTCAGGAGTTCGACGCGATCGCTTCGGCTCCGCCGGCCGAGCCGCGCAAGGATCCCTGGCGTCGGACCTCCGGGATGCACAAGGTGCGGCGGCGTCGGCAGCTGGCCGTCGTGCGGGAACTGTGGGAGGCACGGGACCGTATCGCCCAGCGGCGGGATGTGTCGCCGGGCAAGGTGCTGTCCGATGCGGCGATCGTCGAGGCGGCGCTCTCCGTGCCGGCCAATGTGCATGCGCTGGCCGCCTTGAACGGGTTCGGGCATCGGATGGGACGACGGCAGCTGGAGCAGTGGCAGGCCGCGGTGGACCGGGCCAAGGCCCTTCCCGAGACACAGCTGCCGCAGCCCGGGCAACCGCTCACCGGACCTCCGCCGCCGCGGGCCTGGGCCGACAAGGATCCCGCAGCGGCCGCGAGGCTGTCCGCTGCGCGGGCTGCGGTTTCCGCGTTGGCCGAGTCGCTGAACATGCCTCAGGAGAACCTGATCACTCCGGACACGGTGCGGCGGGTCTGCTGGGAGCCGCCGGCCGTGGTCAGCGCGGAGTCGGTCGGGGCGGCGTTGGCCGGTCACGGGGCGCGGGCCTGGCAGGTCGAGCAGGTGACTCCTGTGCTGGTGGCCGCGCTTTCCGCCTAGGCGCCGTGGGACTGTGAGACACGGCGGCCGCGGGCTGTCGGTGGCTGGTCGCGCCCACGCGGCGGTAGCCGCACATGGGCACCGCCCCGCGCCCCTGGCAGGTCATCTGGTCGCGCCCCGCGTGAAGCCGTTGTAGATGAAGCGCTGCAACGACAGGAAAACGATCAGGGTCGGCAGGATCACCAGGACCGCTCCTGCCGAAATGACCTCCCAGTGGGCCGCGTAGGGGCCTCGGAAGCGGAACAGCGACGTCGAGATCACGCCAAGATCTTCCGAGGGCATGTAGAGGAAGGGGATGTAGAAGTCGTTGTAGACGGTGATGCCCTTCACGATCACCACGGTCGCGGTCGCCGGCTTCAGCAGCGGGAAGATGATCTTTCGGTAGATCGTGAAGGCGTTGGCGCCGTCCAGGCGGGCCGATTCGTCCAGGGAGATCGGGATCGAGCGGACGAACTGCAGAAAGATGTAGATCGAGACGATGTCCGTGCCCATGTAGAGGGCGATCGGGGCCCAGAGGCTGTCGAACATGCCGAAGCTGTTGACGATCTGGAACGTGGCCACCTGGGTGGTGACGCCGGGGACCAGGGCGGCCGTCAGGAAGAGCGCCACCACCAGTTTCTTGAAGCGGAAGGTGAACCGGTCGATGGCGTAGGCCGTCATCGAGCCGATGAGGACCGTGCCGCCGATCGAGATCAGCAGGATGATCGCCGTGTTGGTGAAGGCGGAGAGCATCTCGCCGTCCTGGAACGCCGTCACGTAGTTGTGGAAGTTCAGCAGGTCGTGCGGGAGTTCGAGGGCCCCGCTCGTGTTGGCCATCTCCTTCTCGGACTTGAGGGAGGTGAGGAGGACGACCACGAGCGGCAGCAGGACGACCAGGGTCGCGGCGATCAGCGAGAAGTAGACAAGGGCGCGGGCGATCGTACGGCGGGTCATACGAGGTCCACCTTGTCGTCGGGGACCAGGCGTCGCTGCACCCAGGTCACCAGCAGGATGATCAGCAGGAGGACGACGGCGGCCGCCGAGGCCAGGCCCGTCTTGTTGAAGCGGAAGGCCAGGTTGACCGTCTGGATCACGAAGGTCTCGGTGCCGGTCGCGCCGCCGGTCATGATGTACGGGATCTCGAAGACCGACAGCGAGCCGGAGATCGAGAGGATCACCGTGAGGGCCAGGACCGGCTTGATGCCCGGCGCGATGATGTGGCGGAACTGGTGCCAGCGGTTCGCGCCGTCCAGCTCCGCGGCCTCGTACAACTCCCCCGGGACGGACTGGATCGCGCCCAGGAAGAGCACGAAGTTCAGGCCGAGATAGCGCCAGACCGAGACGCCGGCCAGCGAGGTGTTCGCGGAGACCGGGGTGCCGAGCCAGGCGTGGTCGGTCTTCACTCCGAACAGGCTCAGCACCGAGTCGAGGGTGCCGCCGTCCTGGAAGAAGTAGAGGAACACGAAGCCGATCGCGACGCCGTTGATCAGGTACGGGAAGAAGAGCACGCCCTTGAAGAAGTTCCGGAAGCGGACGTTGAAGCTCAGGATCGTCGCGAAGTAGAGCGCGAGGACGATCTGGACCACGGAGGCGGCGAGGTAGTAACCGCTGACCCAGAAGACCTCGAAGAGATCCGGGCGGGTGAACACCTCCCGGTAGTTCTCGACGCCCGTGGAGTGCAGTTCGGGGCTGACACCGTCCCAGTCGGTGAAGCTGTACGCGATCATGTTGGCGATCGGCGCGTAGGTGAAGGTGATCAGCAGGGCGAGCGGGGCGACCAGGAACAGCCAGGGGGTCACGCCCCGCCGGACGCGGGTGCGGCGCGTGGGCGGTGCCGGGACGGGGGCGGCCGGGATCACCTCCACGGCCGCCTTCTGTGTGGTGTCCGTCATCAGGACCCCAGGTTCTTCTGGGTGTCCGTCCAGCGCTTGCTGAGGTCGGCGAGGAAGTCGTCGAGGCTGCCCTTGCGGGCGCCGCGGGCGAGGTCGACGAGCTTCTGGCGGTACTCGGGGGCATAGAGGCCGACCTCGGACTCGTTGTCGATCTGCTTGACCTTCGCGCCCTGGGCGTCGTCCAGTTCGATGAACTTCACGCCCTGGTCCTCGTACGGCTTCAGGACCGACGGCAGCGGCGCGTCCTTGAGCGGGGAGAGGGCGAGGTTGTCCTCGACATAGCCGGACTTGTCGGTGAACCAGTCGATCCAGGCCCTGGCCGCCTCCTTGTGCGGGGAGTGGACGTTGACCGCCTGGTTGTAGTCGGGGGCGATGGTCGCGCAGAACTTCCCGCCCGTCTGGGCCGGGAAGGGCATGAAGCCGATGTCGTCGGGGTTCACGCCGGCCTTCTTCGCCGCGTCCTGGAACTGCACGATCGCCCAGGTGCCGAGCCACTGCGTGGCGATCTCACCCTTGGCGGTCCGGGGCTTGGACTCCTCCCAGTTGCTGGTGGTCGGGTCCTTCTCGATCAGCCCCTCGTGGACGATGTCGTACAGGAGCTGGTCGCCGACGCGCAGGTCCGCGCCCTTGGCCCAGGGGTCGCCCTCGGCGAGCTTGTCGGTCGCCTTCGGGTCGCAGGTCACCGCGCCGTCGACGGACGTCCACGAGGACAGCGGCCAGCCCGCCGAGAAGTTGGTGTAGTACGGGATCGCGTCGGTCTTCGCCTTGATGGCCTTGAGGTCGGCGACGAACTCGGCCGGGGTGGTGGGCCATTCGGTGACCCCGGCCTCCTTCCAGATCCGCTTGTTGTAGACGAACCCGGGACTCACGGCGACGGGGCTCTGCCCGTACACCTTGCCGTCGACGGCGGTGAAGTCGGTGAAGCGGTACTTCTTGGCGCGCTCCTCCTGGGTGCCCAGCGAGGCGAAGAACCTCGGGTAGTCGCTCTTCTTGATGACGGCCGGGATCAGCAGGACATCGCCGTAGTTCTCGGTGTTCATCCGGATCTTGACCTCGGCCTCGTAGTCCGTGATGCCCTCGAACTCGACCTTCACCTTCGGATAGGTCTTGCTGAACTCGGCGGCGTACCTCTTCAGCGTGCCGTCCTGCACGAGGTCGGTGCGGACGGTGAGGACCTTGATGGTGCCGGTGACCTTCGACGGATCATCAGGTGCCTTGGCATCGGCGCCCTTTGAGGATCCACCGGTGCCGGTGCACCCGGGGATCAGCAAGGCGGCTCCCACGGCCATGGCCAGGGCTGTACGGCGGTTCATGTGCATCAGCTCCGTTCAGGGGACGGACGAGCACGAGCGGGTTGGCTGGTTCGGTACTCTGACAACGTTTTCTTAACCGGTAAAGTCCGTATCTCGCCAACGATGCAGCCGTGCCAAAAAGCATCTGCGGCAAAGGACTTGATCGGTTTAGGGAGTGTGTACATGCTTCAGGCCACACCGCTCACCGAGGGATGGATCCTGCGACACTCCGGCGGAACGGTGGACGACGAACTCCCTGCTGTCGTGCCGGGATGCGTGCACACCGATCTGCTGGCGGCGGGTGTGATCCCGGATCCCTTTCTCGGGCGCAACGAGACCGAGGTCGCGTGGGTGGGGCGGCGGGACTGGACCTACGAGACCGACCTCGGGCTCATGAACGGGCATGAACAGACCGACCTCGTCTTCGACGGTCTGGACACCGTGGCCGAGATTCATCTGGACGGCCGGCTCCTGGGCCGGACGAGGAACATGCACCGCTCCTACCGCTTCGACGTGACCGGCATGTCCGGACGGCTCGCCGTGCGGTTCGTCTCCGCCTACGCCGAGGCCGAGGCGGTGCGCGGGAAGCTGGGTGAGCGGCCCGCCGCGTATGCCGAGCCGTATCAGTACCTCCGCAAGATGGCCTGCTCGTTCGGCTGGGACTGGGGGCCCACGCTGGTGACGGCCGGGATCTGGCGGCCGGTGCGCCTCGAGCGGTGGTCGACGGCCCGGATCGCCCGGGTGCGGCCGCTCGTGACCGTCGAACAGGGCGTGGGCGTGGTGGAGTTGGCGGTCGAGGTGGAGCGCGCCAGGGTCGAGGCACCGCTGACGGTCGAGGCGGCGATCGGGGGCGAGCGGGTGCGTGCCTCGGTCGACGGCACGCAGGGGGTCGTACGCCTCGAAGTGCCGCGGGCGCGGCTGTGGTGGCCTCGTGGACACGGTGAACAGCCTCTGTACGAGGTCGAGTTGACCCTGCTGCAGGAGGGCCGCCCGCTGGACGTGTGGCGGCGCCGGGTCGGCTTCCGGAGCGTCGAGCTGGACCGCGCGGCCGACGCCCACGGCACCGGGTTCACCCTAGTCGTCAACGGCGAACGGCTCTTCGCGCGCGGCGTGAACTGGATCCCGGACGACGTGTTCCCCTCCCGGATCACCCGTGAGCGGTACCGGGAGCGGCTGGGACAGGCGGCCGACGCCGGGGTGGACCTGGTGCGGGTCTGGGGCGGCGGGATCTACGAGAGCGAGGACTTCTACGACGCCTGCGACGAGCTCGGGCTGCTGGTCTGGCAGGACTTCCCGTTCGCGTGCGCCGCCTACCCGGAGGAACAGCCGCTGCGGGGCGAGGTGGAGGCGGAGGCCCGGGAGAACGTCGTCCGGCTGATGCCGCATCCCTCGCTCGTGCTGTGGAACGGCAACAACGAGAACCTGTGGGGGTTCCGGGACTGGGGATGGGAGGCGCGGCTCGCCGGGGACTCCTGGGGCGAGGGGTACTACCTGGGCGTACTGCCGCGGGTGGTGGCCGAGCTGGACCCCACACGGCCGTACACGGCGGGGAGCCCCTGGTCCGGGTCGTGGGAGGCACCACCCGAACGATCCGGCACACGGGACGCACCACTCCTGGGAGGTGTGGAACCGGGAGGACTACGCCGGGTACCGGGGTGAAGTACCGCGTTTCGTGGCCGAGTTCGGCTGGCAGGCACCGCCCGCGTACGCCACGCTGGCGCGTGCGCTGCCCGGGGAGGTGCTCGCGGCGGACTCCCCCGGTGTGCTGCACCACCAGAAGGCCGACGACGGGAACGGCAAGCTTCGACGTGGGCTGGAGCGGCATTTCGCCTTCCCCGAGGGGGACTTCGACCGCTGGCACTACCTCATGCAGGTCAACCAGGCGCGGGCCGTGGCCGCCGGGATCGAGCACTGGCGGTCGCACTGGCCGGTGTGCGCGGGGGCGGTGGTGTGGCAGCTCAACGACTGCTGGCCGGTGACGAGTTGGGCCGCGATCGACGGGGACGGACGGGAGAAGCCGCTCTATCACGAGCTGCGGCGCGTGTACGCGGACCGATTGCTGACGGTCCAGATGCGCGGGCAGGAGCTGGTTCTGGCCGCCGTCAACCAAGCGGGCGAGCCGTGGGCGGGGGTGCTGCGGCTGCGGCGGATGTCGGTGGACGGCGAGGTGATCGACGAGACCGAGCTGGACTTCCGCGCGGCCCGACGCACGGTCGCCGATGTGACGGTACCGCCGGAGCTGGTGCCGGTGGGGCCGAAGGAGTTCCTGGTGGCGGATGCGGGCGGGGAGGGCGGTGTGGACCGGGGAGCGGCTGTGGGCGCCGGCACGGACCGGGGAGCGGCTGCTGACACGGACCGGAAAGGGGCTGCGGGCACAGACTGGGGAGCGGCTGCGGGCACGGACCGGGGCTCGGGCACGGAAGTCGGCGCCACCCCGGAAACAGGCGCGGGCACGAGCCGGGACGCGGGCGCGGGAGTGGGTGTGGACGGCGGTGTGGGCCAGTGGTCGGACACGGAAACCGACGCAGGCGCAGAAGCGGGCACAGACCGAGACCCCGGCACCAAAGCCGGCATGCATGCGACTGCGAACACGGGCCACGGCTCGGGCCCGGACACGGGCGCGGGCCAGGGCGTGGGGGCGAGGCCAGACGGTGTGCGGGCGCTGTACTTTCCCTCGTCGGACCGGAACATCCCCTACCCGCGGCCGGAGTTCGACGTCTCCGTGGCGCCGGGGATCGTGACCGTGACGGCTCACACCCTCGTACGGGATCTGCTGCTCCAGGCGGACCGGCTGGATCCGGCGGCTCGGGCCGACCGGGGGCTGGTCACGTTGTTGCCCGGGGAGCGGGTGACCATCGGGGTCAGCGGCTGGAAGACTCCTGACCCGGAGGCCGCTCGATCCGCCCTGTACTGCCTGGAGCCCAGCCGATGACAGCCCAGCCGGCCGCGCGCGTCACCATCAAGGACGTCGCCGCCCGCGCCGGTGTGTCCAAGGGGGCCGTCTCGCTCGCCTTCAACCACAAGCCGGGGCTGTCGGAGGCGACCCGGGACCGGATCTTCCGGGCCGCGCGGGAGCTGGGCTGGGCGCCGAACCTCACGGCACGGACGCTGGCCGGGTCGCGGGTGGACGTGGTGGGCCTCGCGATCTGCCGGCCGGCGCGGCTGCTGGGCCTCGAACCCTTCTACATGGAGTTCGTGTCGGGCGTGGAGAGCGTGCTGATCGAGCGGAACTGCTCACTGCTGCTGCGGCTCGTGCGGAACGTGGAGGAGGAGGTCGGGCTGCAGGAGTCGTGGTGGCGCGGCCGGCAGGTCGGGGGGTCGATCCTGGTCGACTTCCGTGCCGACGATCCGCGCGTCGCGGCCACCGAGCGGCTGGGCCTGCCCGTCGTGGCCGTGGGGCATCCCGCGTTCACCGGCAGCCTCACATCCGTGTGGACCGACGACGCCACCGCCGTGACGGACGCCGTACGGTATCTGGCGGCGCTGGGGCACCGGCGGATCGCCCGGGTGGGGGGTGCGGCGGCGCTCGGGCACACGGCGATGCGGACGGCCGCGTTCGACGAGGCGGCGCGGAGCCTGGAGCTGGCGGGCGCCTGGCAGGTGACCACCGACTACTCGGGAGAAGCCGGGGGGCGGGCCACCCGGTCCCTGCTGACCGCCCCGTCGGCGGACCGGCCCACGGCGATCGTCTACGACAACGACATCATGGCGGTGGCCGGGCTGTCGGTCGCGGCGGAGATGGGGCTGAACGTTCCGCGCGACGTCTCACTGCTCGCCTGGGACGACTCCCAGCTCTGCCGGCTCACCCATCCCACGCTCTCCGCGATGAGCCATGACGTGCACGGATTCGGCGCGGAAGCGGCTCGGACGTTGTTCGGGGTGATCACCGGGGAGGGGCCGGGATCGCACCCCGTGCCCACTCCGGTGCTGACCCCGAGGGGCTCCACCGCGCCTCCGGCGGTGTGACCTTCGCCGCTCCGGCCTCCAGGGGTGGGCAGTCACGTTACTCATAAGTAGCATGGGTCTGAGCGCGCGCTCAGCGCATCGCAGCAGTGCAGATCCCGCATCTGGAGGAGAGCCATCGTGCCTCGTACCGTCAGGGACGTCGTCTTCGTCGACGGCGTCCGCACCCCGTTCGGCAAGGCGGGCCCGAAGGGCATCTACCACGAGACCCGCGCCGACGACCTCGTCGTGAAGGCGATCCGGGAGCTGCTGCGCCGCAACCCGGGTCTCGACCCGAAGAAGATCGACGAGGTCGCCATCGCCGCGACCACGCAGATCGGTGACCAGGGGCTCACCATCGGCCGTACCGCCGGGATCCTCGCCGGTCTTCCCCAGTCCGTCCCGGGCTACTCCATCGACCGCATGTGCGCCGGCGCTCTGACCGCCGTCACCACGGTCGCCGGATCGGTCGCCTTCGGTGCCTACGACATCGCCATCGCCGGTGGTGTCGAGCACATGGGCCGTCACCCCATGGGCGAGGGCGTGGACCCGAACCCGCGGTTCGTCAGCGAGAAGCTGGTCGACGAGTCGGCTCTGTTCATGGGCATGACCGCCGAGAACCTGCACGACCGCTACCCGCAGATCACCAAGCAGCGCGCCGACGAGTACGCCGTGCGCTCCCAGGAGAAGGCCGCCAAGGCGTACGCCAACGGCAAGATCCAGGCCGACCTGGTGCCCATCTCGGTGCGCCGGACCAACCCGGAGGCCGGGGAGACCGGCTGGGGTCTGGTGACGGCCGACGAGCCGATGCGTCCCGGCACCACCCTGGAGAACCTCTCCGGGCTGAAGACGCCGTTCCGTGTGCACGGCCGGGTCACCGCGGGCAACGCGGCCGGTCTGAACGACGGCGCCACCGCGTCCCTCATCGCCTCCGAGGACTTCGCCCGCGAGAACGACCTGCCGGTGAAGATGCGCCTCGTCTCGTACTCCTTCGTGGGTGTCGAGCCGGAGGTCATGGGCTACGGCCCGATCCCGGCCACCGAGAAGGCGCTCGCCCAGGCGGGTCTGTCCATCTCCGACATCGGCCTGTTCGAGATCAACGAGGCCTTCGCCGTCCAGGTCCTGGCCTTCCTCGACCACTACGGCATCGCGGACGACGACGAGCGCGTCAACCAGTACGGCGGCGCGATCGCCTTCGGTCACCCGCTGGCCTCCTCGGGTGTGCGTCTGATGACGCAGCTGGCCCGCCAGTTCGAGGAGCAGCCCGAGGTCCGCTACGGCCTGACCACCATGTGCGTCGGCTTCGGCATGGGCGCGACGGTCATCTGGGAGAACCCGAACCACAAGGACGCCGGAGGCAGCAAGTGAGCACCACTGAGCTCTTGAAGGGTGCGGCCGAGCTGTTCCCGGACGAGGTAGTCACCCAGGCGCACGTGCGTCACCTGGACCTGCCGTTCAACGCGGGCCGCTTCGCGCTCATCACGCTGGACAACGGCTTCGACCACACCAAGCCGACCACCTTCGGCCCGGCCTCGCTGGCGAATCTCGACACCGCCATCGACCAGGTCGAGAAGGAGGCCGCGGCCGGCGAGATCGTCGGTGTCGGCATCACCGGCAAGCCGTTCATCTTCGCCGTCGGCGCCGACCTCAAGGGCGTCGAGCTGCTCAAGGAGCACAAGGACGCGCTGGCCATCGGCAAGGGCGGCCACGAGGTCTTCAAGCGCCTCGCGGGCATCGCGGTGCCGACCTTCGCGTACTACAACGGTGCCGCGATGGGCGGCGGCGTCGAGGTCGGTCTGCACTGCACCCACCGCACGGTGTCCGCGGCCCTGCCCGCCTTCTCGCTCCCCGAGGTCTTCCTCGGCCTGGTCCCCGGCTGGGGCGGCTGCACCCTGCTGCCGAACCTGATCGGCGCCGACAAGGCCGTCTCGGTGATCATCGAGAACTCCCTCAACCAGAACAAGCAGCTCAAGGGAGCTCAGGTCTACGAACTGGGCATCGCCGACGCATTGTTCGAGGGCGCGGACTTCCTGGAGCAGTCCCTGCTGTGGACGGCGTCCGTCCTCAAGGGCGAGATCGTCATCGACCGCCCGGTGATCGACCGCGGTGAGGCCTGGGACCAGGCCGTCGCCAAGGGCCGTTTCATCGCGGACTCCAAGGTGCACGGGGCCGCTCCGGCCGCCTACCGCGCCCTCGACATCATCGCCGCCGCCAAGAACGGCGACCTCCAGCAGGGCTACGACGCCGAGGACAAGGCCCTCGCCGACCTGATCATGGGTGGCGAACTGCGCTCCGGCATCTACGCGTTCAACCTGGTGCAGAAGCGCGGCAAGCGTCCTGCGGGCGCCCCGGACAAGAACCTGGCCCGCCCGGTCACCAAGGTCGGTGTCGTCGGCGCCGGTCTGATGGCCTCCCAGCTCGCGCTGCTCTTCCTGCGCCGCCTCGAGGTGCCGGTCGTGCTGACCGACATCGACCAGGAGCGCGTCGACAAGGGTGTGGGCTACGTCCACGCCGAGATCGAGAAGCTGCTCGGCAAGGGCCGTATCAACCAGGACAAGGCCAACCGCCTCAAGGCCCTGGTCACCGGTGTGCTGGACAAGGCCGAGGGCTTCTCCGACGCGGACTTCGTCATCGAGGCCGTGTTCGAGGAGATCGGCGTCAAGCAGCAGGTGTTCGCGGAGGTCGAGGCGGTCGCCCCGGCGCACGCGATCCTCGCCACCAACACCTCCTCGCTGTCGGTCACCGAGATGGCGTCGAAGCTGAAGAACCCCGAGCGGGTCGTGGGCTTCCACTTCTTCAACCCGGTCGCGATCCTCCCGCTCCTCGAGATCGTGCGCGGCGAGCAGACCGACGACGCGTCGCTGGCCACCGCCTTCGCCGTCGCCAAGAAGCTGAAGAAGACCGCGGTGCTGGTCAAGGACGCCCCGGCGTTCGTCGTCAACCGCATCCTCACCCGCTTCATGGGCGAGATCCAGAACGTCATCGACGAGGGCACCCCGGTCGAGGTCGCGGAGAAGGCGGTGGAGCCCCTGGGCCTGCCGATGTCACCTCTCGTCCTCCTGGAGCTGGTCGGCCCCGCGATCGGTCTGCACGTCTCGGAGACCCTCAACCGGGCGTTCCCGGACCGCTTCACGGTCTCCCCGAACCTCGCGGCCGTCGTCAAGGCGGGCAAGCGCGGCTTCTACGTCTACGACTCCGGCAAGCCGGAGCTGGACCCGGAGGTCGCCGCGCTGCTGAAGCAGGGCGACTCCGTGCTGACCGAGGAGCAGGTCCGCGAGCGCGTCCTCGACGCCGTCGCCCAGGAGATCGGGCTCATGCTCGACGAGGGCGTGGTCGCCGAGGCCCAGGACATCGACCTGTGCCTCATCACGGGCGCCGGCTGGCCCTTCCACCTGGGCGGCATCACGCCGTACCTGGACCGCGAGGGTGTCTCCGAGCGCGTGAACGGCAAGAAGTTCCTGGCTCCGGGCGTGGCATCGGTTCCGGCGTAGCGACCGGTCGTACGACCGTGAAGGGGGCCTCCGCGGCGGCGGAGGCCCTCTTTTCACTCACCGGACGCGTCGGCCGCTGTCAGCCGCGCCTTCAGCTCGGCGTTCTCCGTCTCCAGGTGCGCGATGCGCTTGCGGGCGAAGTACAGCTCCATGACGGCGTCCTGGAACTCGGCGACGAGCTGTTCGGGCGTCAGTTCCATCGTGGTCCCCCTACGCCGGTGCCAGCAGCGTGACCTTGCCGCTGCCGCCCTTCCAGTACAGGGCGCCGCCCTGGGCGTAGAGGGAGCCACCGCCCAGGGCGGCGGGCGCGTTGCTCGGCGTGGCCGTGACGTCCGCGAGCCGTACGGCGCCCTCGGCGAGGATGGCGGACGCGGCGTCCTGGGCCACCTGGACGACATGGAGCTGGGACTGGGGGGTGTCGCCCCGGCCGACACCGATGCCCACGCGGCCGCTGCCCTTGACGACCAGGTCGTCCAGTCCCTTGTTGTTGCGCAGGACGAGCAGGGCGCCCTTGGTCGCTCCGCTGGTGGCGGTGACGAAGATGCCCTGGGCGGCGGTGCCACCGCTCTGGTCCGTGACGCCGTGCGTCTGGAGGTCGATGGACAGGGCGGAACCGTCGGCGTCCGACCCGTCGACGTAACCGTCGTGGGTGATCTTCACCGTGCCGCGGGCGGTCTCCACGCCGGTGACGTTCAGGGCCGAGGTCTGCGGGTTCTTCGAGGCCACGTTGAGTGCGGCCCCGGCCCCGGAGGTGGCCGCCATGACGGCGGTGACCGCGTGCGCGGTCGTCGACTGGGTCCAGAACCGGGCGGGCGCCGTGTAGTCGGTGTAGTCACCCACCGCGACCGCCTCCGTCCCGTTGGCGGCGACGGTCACCGCCCCTGCCGTGAACGCGCCGAGGAACAGTCTTCGTCCCACTGCCATGGGATCCCCCTTGTCCGTACCGGATTGGATCACCATTCCATCACGGACCACGCACGCATGTGCGACGCTTGACCGTTCGAGGCGGGGAGCGCTCAGACCTCCTGCCAGGCCGCCAGCGCCAGTCCCGGCTCGTCCTTCTGCCGGGCGATCCGGAGCTCCCCGTCGGGGGTCACCGTCGCGGCGACGATACGGCCGTCCGCGTCCTCGGCGAGGGCCACGGCGGTGCCCACCGGCAACTGCGGCCCGGACTCCGTCCACCACAGGCCCGCCGACTCCTGCTCGGTCGGACAGGCGGCGAAGGAGACCCGGCCGGAGGCCGAACGCTGGGCGAGCAGGGTGCAGTCGTGGCCGTCCAGGGTGCAGCGGAGCAGAACCGCCGGGCCGGGGCCGGCCGCCGCGAGCAGGGGGGTCGGCTCGGTGTCCGGGCGCCAGGCGTAGAGCATGCCCTCGGGGTCCGCGAAGAACAGCGTGGTGTGTTCCTTGGAGGTGGGCAGCGCGCTGAGGGTGCCCGGCTCGACGCGGACGGGCAGCGGGTCGGCCGGTACGGGGGGCGCGCCCGCTTCTTCCTGGAGCCAGCGCAGGATGCCGTCCGGGTTGGTGCCGTAGAGCTCGACCCGGCCCGACTCCCCTGTCACGGCGGCCAGTTCCTCGTGCACGTCGGAGCCCTTCAGGTCGGACCAGCCGTTCCAGCCGCCGCGTTCCTTCTGGATGCGGGCGTGCACGCCGTTGGCGCGGTTGCCGACGAAGACATGCGCCCGGCCCTCCGCGTCGACGGCCACGGCGGGGACGCCGGTGCGGGCGCCCGCCCTGTCGGGGTGGCCGACCGGACTCCAGTCGAGGGCGGCGAGGTGGACGCGGAAGTGGGTGGAGTGCACGAGGCCCGCTTCTCCGGCCTTGGTGGGACGCCAGGAGACGAGGTGTGCGTAGCCGTCGGCGCCGTGTCCCACGGCGAGTTGGGGATGCAGGCGCTGGTCGCCGCCGACCTTGCGCCAGGGCAGCCAGGTGTCGCCGCCCGGGCGGCGCTCCGCCCTGCACCACACGCCTTCGTCGCGGGTGGCGTAGACGCCGAGTCGGCCGTCGCGGGCGCGGATGAGCCAGTCGCCGTTCACTGTACGGACCACTGACACGGGCCCACTCTAATCGGGCGGTCGGTGCCGTCTTCGGGTGGGCCGGTCGTGGGACGCTGGACGCATGAGTGACGTGCTGCTGGTCGTCGTGGATGCCGCGAACGTCGTCGGGTCGGTGCCGGACGGGTGGTGGCGGGACCGGCGGGGGGCGGCGGAGCGGTTGCGGGACCGCCTGGCGGTGGACGGGGTGCCGGGGCGGGACGGTGCGGTGGAGATCGTGCTGGTGGTGGAGGGGGCGGCTCGCGGGGTGGAGTCCGTGCCGGGGGTTCGGGTGGAGTCTGCGGTGGGAAGCGGCGACGATCGGATGGTGGAACTGGTGGCGGAGGCGGGTGAGCGGCCGGTGCTGGTGGTCACCGCTGATCGTGAACTTCGGCGGAGGGTCGGGGAGTTGGGGGCGGAGGTGGCGGGGCCGCGGACCGTTCGTCCGTGAGCGCCTTCCCCGACGTGCCGCGCTGTGTCGTGTGGCGGCTGCGGGCCGGTGGGGGCCTGTCGCGCGGTTCCCCGCGCCCCTGAAGGTGGGTCCAGTGCACGTGCCTCAGGGGCGCGGGGAACCGCGCGACCAGCCACGACGCACCCGCAGCCGACCATGAACCCCTACCGCCGTTTCACGTACAGCACCGCCCCGTCCACCGTCCCCGCCTCCTCGTACCCCGCCGCCAGCAACCGCCGTAGGCCCCGCACCCGTTCCGGCGCGTACGGCTTGCCGCGGGAGTCGTCCACCACCAGGGCCGCCGAGACCGCCTCCCGCCGGAACACCGTCCATGTACCCCGCACGGCATACCTCTCCCCCACGCGCCCGCCGTCCCGGCCCCCGCTGTAGTTCGTGAGGAGACCCGCCGTCAGATAGCGGGTGGCCGGCGCCCGGTCCGCCAGCCAGTACGTCTCCGGGTGCATCCCCCAGACCAGGACCGGATCGCCCGGCGGCGTACGGGACGACACCGCCTGCGCGACACGGCGTGCGTGGTCGAGGTCGGTGCGAGGGGCCAGCACACCCCACGTCAGGAACAGCGCGCACGCGCAGGCCGATGCGAGCACCGCCGTGAGCGTGCGGTCGTACGGCACCGCGCGCAGCGCCCCCGTGGCCAGGAGCGCGGCTGGCGGGAGGAGTTGGAGGTAGTAGTGGCCGAAGAAGTGGAGGCCGAGCAGCACTGCTCCCGCCGACGCGAGCAGCCACAGCCACAGATCAGTGGTCGGTGCGCGCCGGGCCCGTACGACAGGCGCGATCAGGCCCGCGCAGGCCACCGCCACGATCCCGGTGTTGACCAACCCCCGTCCCAGTACGTGGAGTTCGGAGCCGGTCAGCGTCGCGTACGCCCCCGAACCCGTCACCGTCCAGAACAGGAAACCCGCCGGGTCCGTCACCAGCGCCGCGCACAGCACCGGCGTCAACGCCCCCGCCACGAGCCGCTGCGCCGCCCGTCGTCCCGCCCCCGAGGCGACGTACAGCCAGAGCACGGGCAGCAGCACCGCCCCGCCCGTCTGCTTCGTGAGGAACGCGCACGCGACCGCCGTTCCCGCCGCACCCCAGCGCCGCCGGTCCGCGCACCACATCGCGGCCGCCGTGCAGGGCAGGAGGAACACCTCGAAGGTCGCGGCCTGCGCGTCCTCGGGGTTCAGGCCGACGGAGATCAGCAGATACAGCACTCCGGCGGTACGGCCGGACGTGTCGCCCCAGCGGCGGCGGGCCAGGGAGGCCAGCAGGACGGCGGTGAGGAGTTGGGCCAGGACCGCCAGGACCCGCACCCCGGCCAGCGTGCCGGAGCCCGTCACCGCGAACGCGGCCTCGTAGAGCCACGGTACGAACGGCGGCTTGCGGTCGACGACCGTCTCGTAGAGCTGTCCGCCCTGCGCCAACAGCCGTGCCTGTACGGCGAGATAGCCCTCGTCCGGGTTCCAGAGGGGGCGCGTGAAGGACGGGACGCGCGTCACGCAGGCCAGGGCCGCGAGCGGGGGCAGCAGTCGGCTCCAGTACGCCGTACGGGAACCGGGTACGGAATGTGACGGGAGCAGGAGCTCTGCAGGCATGAGCAGCACGCTATCCGGCCCCGCACATCCTCACCGAACAGGACATACGGGGCCGGGGAGGCGGAACGTATGTGTTACTCCGTGTCGTTGGCCGTCGCCGCCGCGCGCCGTCCGAGAAGGCTGTGGCTACGGCCGTAGAGGAAGTAGACGAGGAAGCCGATGACCATCCAGATCGCGAACCGCAGCCAGGTCTCGGCCGGCAGGTTGAGCATCAGCCAGAGGGAGGCCAGGACCGAAAGGATCGGGATGACCGGCACCCAGGGGGTGCGGAAGGCGCGGGGCAGGTCGGGGCGGGACTTGCGGAGGATGACCACACCGATGGCGACCACCACGAACGCGAACAGGGTGCCGATGTTGACCAGTTCGGCGAGTTCGCTCAGGGGTGTGAAGCCGGCGACGATCGCGATGATCACGCCGAGCAGGATGGTCGGACGGTGCGGGGTCCTGAACTTCGGGTGGACGTGGGAGAAGAACGTCGGCAGCAGTCCGTCGCGGCTCATCGCGAAGAAGACCCGGGTCTGGCCCAGGAGCAGGATCATGCAGACCGTCGTCAGGCCGACGGCGGCGCCGAAGCTGATGAAGCCCGCGAACCAGGGGTGGCCGGTGGCCTTGAAGGCGTCGGCGAGCGGGGCCGTGACGGACAGGTCGGTGTACTTCTGCATGCCCGTCACGACGATCGAGACGGCGACGTAGAGGGTCGTGCAGATGAGGAGGGAGCCGAGGATGCCGCGGGGCATGTCGCGCTGCGGGTTCCTGGTCTCCTCGGCAGCCGTGGCCACGACGTCGAAGCCGATGAAGGCGAAGAAGACGACGGAGGCGGCGGTGAAGATGCCCATCACGCCGAAGTTGGAGGGTGCCCAGCCGAACATCAGCTGGATCAGCGGTGACTGGAGACTGTCACCGGCCGCCACCTCCTGGGCCTTCGGGATGAACGGGTCGTAGTGGTCGCCCTCGATGAAGAAGGCGCCCGCGATGATCACGGTCAGCACGACCGTCACCTTGATGGCGACGACGATCGAGGTCACGCGCGCGGAGAGCTTGGTGCCGAGCACGAGGATGCAGGTCAGCACCAGGACGAGCGCGGCGGCGAGGATGTCGAAGCCGAAGCCGTCGGCCCCGTCGCGGCTGCCGAGCGCCTCCGGCAGATGCCAGCCCGCGTTGTCCAGCAGTGAGGCGATGTAGCCGGACCAGCCGACGGACACCACCGCCGTGCCCAGCGCGAACTCCAGGACCAGGTCCCAGCCGATGATCCAGGCGGGCAGTTCACCGAGGGAGGCGTAGGAGAAGGTGTATGCCGATCCCGCCACCGGGACGGTGGAGGCGAACTCGGCGTAGCAGAGCGCGGCGAGCGCGCAGACGACGCCGGCCACGACGAAGGCCAGGGCCACCGCCGGTCCGGCGTTGTTCTTGGCGACGGTGCCGGTCAGGACGAAGATGCCGGTGCCGATGATGACGCCGACGCCGAAGACGGTCAGATCCAGCGCGGACAAGGACTTCTTGAGCGCGTGTTCTGGCTCCTCGGTGTCGAGGATGGACTGCTCGACCTTCTTCGTCCGGAAGAGGGTGCTGCTCACGGGTACCTCCCACGCTGTGTCGTCCTCGACATGATCGAGAGGGGGCGTAGGTCGTATGCCCCGGCGCGGGGGGATTCACGCGAATGGGCCGGCCGTACCACTGTCACGAGTGGTACGGCCGGCCCATTCGGCCGTGTCAGTCGCGGGCGGGCTCCGCCTCGGCCGCGCTGTCGCTGTACCGCCCGTCCAGCCTGGAGACCAGGCCGGTGACCTGGCGGGCGATGTCGGGGGCGGTGAGGCCGATCTCCGCCATGACCTCGGCACGGGAGGCGTGGTCGAGGAAGCGCGGCGGGATGCCGAAGTCGCGCAGTGGGACGTCGACGCCCGCGTCACGCAGGGCCTGCGCGATCGCCGAGCCGACGCCGCCGACCCGGCTGTTGTCCTCGACGGTCACGACCACGCGGTGCCGCTCGGCGAGCGGGGCCATGGCCTCGTCGACGGGCTTGACCCAGCGCGGGTCGACGACGGTGGTGGAGATGCCCTGCTTGTCGAGGAGCGTGGCGATCTCCAGGCACATGGGGGCGAGGGCGCCGACGGAGACGAGGAGCACGTCGGGTGTGCCGGTGCCCGGCTCGCGCAGGACGTCCATGCCTCCGACGGTGCCCACGGCGGGGACGGCGGGACCCACGACGCCCTTGGAGTAGCGCAGCACGGTCGGCGCGTCGTCGACCTGGACGGCCTCGCGCAGCTGGGCGCGCAGTTGTTCGGCGTCGCGCGGGGCGGCGAGCCGGAGCGTCGGGACGACCTGGAGCATCGACATGTCCCACATGCCGTTGTGCGAGGCGCCGTCGTCGCCGGTGACGCCGGCCCGGTCGAGCACGAAGGTCACACCGCACTTGTGCAGGGCGACGTCCATGAGGACCTGGTCGAAGGCACGGTTGAGGAAGGTGGCGTAGACGGCGAAGACGGGGTGCAGGCCACCGGTCGCGAGGCCCGCCGCCGAGACGGCCGCGTGCTGCTCGGCGATGCCGACGTCGTAGATGCGCTCCGGGAAGGTGTCCGCGAACCTCTTCAGTCCGACCGGCTGGAGCATGGCCGCGGTGATGGCGACGATGTCCTCGCGCTCCCGGCCCAGCTTGACCATCTCGTCGCCGAAGACGGAGGTCCAGCTGGCCGCGGAGGCCTTGATCGGCAGGCCGGTGTCCGGGTGGATGGGGCCGATGCCGTGGAAGCGGTCGGCCTCGTCCTGCTCGGCGGGCTCGTAGCCGCGGCCCTTCTCGGTGAGGCAGTGCACGATGACCGGGCCGCCGAACCGCTTGGCGCGGGCCAGCGCCGACTCCAGCGCCTCGAGGTCATGGCCGTCGATGGGGCCGACGTACTTCAGGCCGAGGTCCTCGAACATGCCCTGGGGCGCGATGAAGTCCTTGAGGCCCTTCTTGGCCCCGTGCAGGGTCTCGTAGAGCGGCCTGCCGACGACGGGGGTGCGCTCCAGCAGGTCCTTGCCGCGGGCGAGGAAGCGCTCGTAGCCGTCGGTGGTGCGCAGGGTGGCCAGGTGGTTGGCGAGGCCGCCGATGGTCGGCGCGTAGGACCGCTCGTTGTCGTTGACGACGATGACCAGCGGCCGGTCCTTGGCGTCGGCGATGTTGTTCAGCGCCTCCCAGGCCATACCGCCGGTCAGGGCACCGTCACCGATCACGGCGACGACGTGGTCGTCCCGTTTGAGCACCTGGTTGGCCTTCGCGAGCCCGTCGGCCCATCCGAGGACGGTCGAGGCGTGGCTGTTCTCGATGACGTCGTGCTCGGACTCGGCGCGCGAGGGGTAGCCGGACAGCCCGCCCTTGGAGCGCAGCTTGGAGAAGTCCTGCCGCCCGGTGAGCAGCTTGTGCACATACGCCTGGTGGCCGGTGTCGAAGAGCACCCGGTCCCTGGGCGAGTCGAACACCCGGTGCAGGGCGATGGTCAGCTCGACCACACCGAGGTTGGGGCCGAGGTGGCCGCCGGTCTTGGAGACCGCGCCGACGAGGAAGCTCCTGATCTCCCCCGCCAGCTGGTCCAGCTCCTCAAGGCTGAGCCGGTCCAGATCACGCGGTCCCCTGATGCGGGTCAGCAGCGGCACCCGTGCCTCCTTGCAGTAGAGCTGATCGAGCTTTGCCGGGCGTGTCGAGTCTAATGTTCTGCGAGAACAATCTTGCCCGGCACCTTGTGGGTGCCGGGCAAGGGGATCGACCCGAAGGGGCGCGATCAGGCGCTATCCGCGACCGGCCGCCTTCTGAGACTTTCGAGACACCGAGTCGATGACGACCGCTCCCAGCAGAACACCACCGGTGATCATGTACTGGATCGACTGGTTCATGTTCAGCAGGTCCAGACCCGTCTGGATCGACTGGATCACCAGCATGCCGAGCAGCGCCGACCACACCGAGCCACGCCCACCGAACAGCGACGTACCACCGATGACGGCCGCCGCGATGGCGAGCATCAGCGTGTTGCCGCCGCCGGCGCTCAGCGTCGCGCTGGCGGTCTGACCGGCGAAGAACATACCGCCGATGGCCGCGAACCCGCCGGAGATGGCGAAGACGGTGATCCGGATCATGGGCACGCTGATACCGGCACGACGGGCCGCCTCGATGCCGCCGCCGACCGCGAAGACCTTGCGGCCGTACGTGGTACGACGCAGCACGAAGTCCACGATCACCAGCGCCGCCAGGAAGATCACCAGGGCGTTGGAGACACCCGCGGCGTCGTTCAGCACGGCCGCCGTCAGGAAGGACGCCACCGCGAGCGCGCCGACGCGCACCAGGATCTCGCCGGTCGGCCGGAAGGGCACGCCCGCGGCCTTGCGGCGCCGCTGCTCGCCGAAGTTGCCGACCAGGGTCAGTACGACACCGAGACCGGCCAGCAGGTACGCGCCGATGATGGCCTGGTCCATGAAGAACGAGTTCTGGCCGAGCAGGTGGACCGGACCCGAGTCGGACGGGATGTTGATGGTGCCGCTGGAGCCCAGCAGCCACAGCATCAGGCCGTTCCAGCCGAGGAAGCCGGCCAGGGTGACGACGAACGCCGGTACCCCGATCTTGGCGAAGAACCAGCCCTGCAGCGCACCGACGGCGATACCGGTGAGGACCGCCAGGACCAGCGCCAGCCAGGCGTTCATGCCGTGTTGCACGACGTACACCGCGAACAGGGTCGACGCCAGACCGCTGACCGAACCGACCGACAGGTCGATCTCGCCGAGCAGCAGGACGAACACCAGGCCGATGGCGAGCATGCCGGTGGCCGAGAGGTAGTAGCTGATGTTCGAGAGGTTGTCGGCGCTCAGGAAGCGGTCGTTCTGCAGCTGGAAGATCGTCCAGATGACGATCAGTCCGATCACGACCGGCAGCGAGCCCAGCTCACCGCCCTTGACCTTGCGCGTGAACTCGGTCCAGTAGCCCTTGAGGCCCTCTTCGCGGACCAGCAGCCGGGGGTCGACCACCGAGACCGGCGCGGCGGTGGGATCGTCGGAGGGGGCAACCGTCGACTGCTGTGCCTGCCCCTTCGTCCCGGCGTCCGCCTTGGAAACCTTGGATGTGTCGCTCACTTCGCGGCCTCCGTGCTGCGACGCCCCGCACGACGGGTCACGGCGTTGTCCGTGGCACCCGTGATCGCGGAGATGATCTCTTCCTGACTGGTGTCCTTCACCGAGAAGGAACCGTTGTTCCTGCCCAGCCGCAGCACGGCGACGGTGTCGGCGACAGCCTTCACGTCGGCCATGTTGTGGCTGATGAGGATGACGCCGAGGTTGCGCTCGCGCAGCCGCTCGACGAGGTCGAGGACCTGTGCGGTCTGCTCGACACCGAGGGCGGCGGTGGGCTCGTCCAGGATCACGACCTTGGGGTCGCCGATCAGGGCGCGCGCGATGGCGACGACCTGGCGCTGACCGCCGGAGAGGCTCGCGATCGGGATGCGCACACTCGGGATGCGGATGGAGAGCGTGCTCAGCAGCTCGCGGGCCTTCTGCTCCATCGAGACCTCGTCGATGATGCCGCGGCGCAGCAGCTCTCGTCCGAGGTAGAGGTTGCCCACCACGTCGAGGTTGTCGCACAGCGCGAGGTCCTGGTAGACCGTCGCGACGCCGAGTCCCTGGGCGTCGTGCGGCTTGTTGATGCTGACCGGGCTGCCGTCCCACTCGATGACGCCTTCATCGATGGGATGCACACCGGCGATCGTCTTGACCAGCGTGGACTTTCCAGCGCCGTTGTCGCCGACGAGGGCGACCACTTCACCGGCGTGGACCTCCAGTTCGACATCGGTGAGGGCCTGCACCGCACCGAATCGCTTGGAGACTCCGCGCAACGCCAGCACGGGCGTAGCGGACACGTTAACCATCTCCTTCGCCGCCTGACCGGCGGGGATGCCGCGCTTGGGGTAGGCGCGGAGGGGGTGTGCTTTTAGCACTTACTTACGAGTTGTGCTGTCAGCACGGATTTACAAGTCGAACATGCGCGCGGCCGATGCCTCTTGGCAACGGCTGCGTCCGCGATGCTTCCGTCCGGCGCCCGCCCCGCAGCGGGGTATGAAGGCGGTGCGGGCGCCGGACAGGCTCTGTGCCTGCCAGTCGGGGCGGGTCCTCGAAGGACTCGCCCCGGGGCTCAGCGGCTCTTACTGAAGGCCGGCCTTCTTGCACGCGGCGGCGTAGTTCGCGGTGCAGATGTCGGCGACGGTGTACAGACCGTCCTTGACGACCGTGTCCTTGATGTTCTTGACGGTCACCGAGACCGGCGTCAGCAGCTTGGCCTGGACCTTGTCACCGGAGCCGCTGGTGACCTCGGTGTCGGCCAGGGACTTGATGTCCTTGCCCTGGAGCAGGTTGACCGCGAGCTCGGCGGCGGTGTCGGCCTCCGGCTTGTAGGCCTTGTAGACCGTGGAGGACTGGGTGCCGGCGACGATCCGCTGGATGGCCGCGAGCTCGGCGTCCTGACCGGTCAGCGGGATGGTGCTGATGCCCGCACCCTTGAGGGTGTTGGCGATACCACCGGCCATGCCATCGTTGGCGGCGTAGACGCCCGCGATGTTCTTGGCGCCCAGTTGGGTGATGGCCGCGGACATCTTCTGCGCGGCGACGGTGTCCTTCCACAGGCCGGACTGCTCGTAGGCGATGTCGACCTTGCCGTCGAGGACCTTGTGGGCGCCCTCCTTGAACTGGCCGGCGTTCGGGTCGGCGTCGTCACCGTTGATCATGACGACCTTGGACTTCGCGGTCGCCTTGGAGCCGAGCGCGTCGAGCAGGGCCTGACCCTGGAGCTCGCCGACCTTGACGTTGTCGAAGGAGACGTACGCGGAGACCGGGCCCTGGGCCAGACGGTCGTACGCGACGACCTTGACGCCCTTGCTCACCGCGGAGGCGATGGAGGACTTGATGGCGGCGGAGTCCTGCGCCGAGACCACGATCACCTTGACACCCTTGGTGACCATGCTGCTCATCTGCTGGGCCTGCTTGCCCGGGTCGGCGGCGGCGTTGGCGTAGGAGACGGTGCAGTCGCTGCACAGCTCCTTGACCTTGGCCTCGAAGTACGGCTTGTCGAACTTCTCGTACCGCGCCGTGACGTTGTCGGGCAGGAGCAGGCCGATCGACTTGCCGCCCGAGCCCGAGCTGCTGCTGTCGCTGCCGTTGTCGTCGTCGCCGGCCTTGCCACAGGCGGCGGCCGAGACGGCGAGCGCCGAGATCGCGACGGATACGGCCACACGACGCATGAGCGTGTTCACTTTTGAAACCTCCCTGACGAGGCCGCGTCGTTGCGGCCGAGGTGGCTGGAAGTCAACTCGGCCGCACGTGCGACGTCAAGAAGTAAATACTTAACGAGATGGCAACGGCGTCCTGCGTTCTCTAAGTGAAGGCAGGTGTCGCTGCGTGCAGCGTGCTGTCCAAAAGGGTCGAATCACCCATCTCGCTGAGTGCGAGGGCGAGTGCTCCGAGCACCTCCGCACGACCCCCAAGTGCCCCGGGAAGCACGCTCAGTTGGCGTGCCGCACTGGGGATCGCATAGCGGCCGACAGACTCCCTGATCGGCCCGAGCACCAGCTCACCGGCCTCGGCGAGATCACCGCCCAGGACGACTCGGCTCGGGTTCAGCAAGTTGCAGAGATTGGCGACTCCACTGCCGATGTGTCGGCCGACGTCGGCGATCACCCGACGGCAGCCAGGGTCTCCGTCCCGTGCGAGTCGAACAACGCCTTCCATGGTGAGATCGGTGCCGTGGCTGGACTGGAGGAGCGGGAGCACATAGCGCGCGGCCGCGAAGGTCTCCAGACAGCCGCGGTTGCCGCAACGGCAGACGGGGCCGGACTCATCAAGAGTAATATGCCCGATTTCTCCCGCTGTGCCACCCGGGCCCCGGTAGATCTTGCCGCTGATGACCAGTCCGGCGCCCACACCGCTCGCGACCTTGATGTACGCCAGGTCCCGCACCCCCCGGCCACTGCCCCAGACCAGCTCACCCAGGGCGCCCAGGTTGGCGTCGTTGTCCACGTGCACGGGCACGCCCAGGCGCGCCTGGAGCTCCTCGGCGGGCTTGGTGCCGATCCAGCCCGGCAGGATGGCGGAGGAGCCCAGGGAGCCGGACTCCAGGTCGATGGGGCCGGGCACGCCGAGGCCCACCCCGGCGATCTTCGAGCGGTCCACGCCGGTCGCCTCGATCAGCCGGTTGACCAGCTGTTCCGCCCGGTCGAAGCCCTGGGTGGAGGAGGCGTCCACGTCCAGCGGCTCGGACTCCTCGGCCAGCACCTGATGGGCGAGGTTCCCGATCGCGACGCGCAGATGGGTGTGCCCGAAGTCCACCCCTATGACGATGCCGGCGTCCCCGCTCAGGGAGACCGCGCGGGCCCGCCTGCCACCCGCCGAGGTGGGCGTGACCTCGACGGTTCCGCCTTCCTTGAGCTCGCGGACGATGTTGGAGACGGTCGCGGCGGACAGTCCCGTGGTGCGTGCGATCTCCGCCTGCGTGAGCGACCCGGCCAGCCGGACGGCACGTACGACCCGCTCCAGGTTGGCTCGGTGCAGTGACGACTGCGACCCCGGAGTCTCCACGACGACCTCCTGCGCGCGGGACCGCAGCGATGAGGCCCCGTCTATGTCCAACTAGTGAACTCTAAGCTGAGCCGTTAGGGTCGCCTCCCGTCAAGAGGTTGAACAGTATCCGCGTTCTTGCCCATGCCGAAGGGGCGCCGCCCGTTCAAGATCCGGATCTTGAAGGGGTGACGCCCGTGCGGGCGGCCGAGCTCTACTTCAGGGCGCCCGCCGTCAGTCCGGCCACCACCTGTCGCTGGAAGATGATGTAGGCCACGAGGACCGGGATCATCGCCATCACCAGACCGGCGAACAGGCCCGACCAGTCGCCCTTGTAGCCCTGGCTGGCCGCGAGTTGGACCAGCCCCTGGGTCAGCACCCGTTTGTCCGGGTCGGTGTTGAGCACCGTCGGCAGCATGTACTGGTTCCACTGGCCCAGGAAGTTGAAGATCCCCACGCTGATCAGGCCCGGCTTGGCCATCGGCAGCATGATCTGGAAGAACGTCCTGGAGTGCGAGGCCCCGTCCACGAAGGCCGCTTCCGCCACCGAGGTCGGCAGGGTGCGGAAGAACGCGGTCAGGAAGAAGACCGTGAACGGCAGTGAGTAGGCGATGTAGACCAGGATCAGACCGTGGATCGTGTTCAGCAGGCCCATGTTGTTCACGACGTAGAACAGCGGGACCAGCGCCAGCATGATCGGGAAGCTCATGCCGCCGATGAACAGGAAGTAGATGAAACGGTTGCCCGGGAAGTCGAACCGGGCCAGCACGTACGCCGCCATCGAGCCGAGCACCAGGGTGCCGATGAGCGAACCCGCCACCACCAGAATGGTGTTGAGGAAGTAGTCGCTCATGTTGGCGTCGGTCCAGGCGCGCGACCAGTTGTCGAAGTGCAGCTTGTCCGGCAGCGCCCAGGGCGAGTTGAAGATAGAGCTGTCGTCCTTGAAGGACGTCATCACCGCCCACAGCAGCGGCATCACGACCATGAACGCCCACAGGATGAGCATTCCGTGCGAGAAGACGTTGAGGACGCCGCCCTCCTTCTTCTCCTTCCGGGCCGGGCCGCCTCGGGTGTCGGTCTTGGCGACGGGAGTACCGGACTCGGCCGGTACGGGGGCAGGGGTGTCGGTCGTCTTCATCGGATCAGTACTCCAGCCGCTCGCGCCGGCCCAGCCGCATCACCAGCGCGGCGAACGCCAGCGTGACGACGAGCAGGGCGACGCCGATGGTGGTGGCATAGGCGGCCTGCCCGTCACGGAACGCCTTCTGGTACACGTACAGGACCATGACGGTGGTCGAGTAGTCGGGGCCGCCGGGCCCGGTCGTCATGATCTGTACGACCGCGAACGACTCGGCGCCGAGAGCCAGGATGCCCATGTAGACCCAGCCGGACTGCACGGTGTCCCACAGCAGCGGCAGGGTGATCCGGAAGAACGTGCTGGCCCGCCCCGCCCCGTCGAGCAGCGCGGCCTCGTACAGGTCCGCCGGGATGGAGGCCATACCGGCGCTGAACAGGACCACGAAGAAGCCGACCGTGGACCACACGAGGACCGCCATCACGGCCCACAGGGCGAGGCTCGGGTCGCCCAGCCACAAAGGCTGGACGCTGCCGAGCCCGATTCCGCGCAGGATCGAGTTGATGGCACCGCTGTCCGGGTTGTACGCGAAGGCGAACAACAGGGCGACGATCGCGATCGAGAGGACCTGCGGGAAGAAATACACGATCTTGTAGAAGGAGGAGCCCCGGACACCGGTGACGACCGGGCCTCCCCTTCTCTTCCGTCCGCCGACATTGATCATGAAGGAGAAGAACAACGCCAGGCTGATCGTCACCAGCGGCAGCACGAGCGCGAAGATCAAGCTGTGCTGCAAGGACTTCCAGAAGATCTCGTCGTCCAGCATCCTCCGGTAATTGTCCAGGCCGACCATCTTGAATTCGGGGCTCAGGCCGGTCCAGTCCGTGAACGAGTAGTAGATGGACTGGATGAACGGCCAGACCACGAATAGCGCGTACAGTCCCAGGGGCAGCGCCAGAAACCCCACGATGAACCGGTACTTGCCGTGCTGCATCGCCGCTCCGTTGCCGTTACTGGTGCTTGTAGTGCTTGATCGACGAGTCCTTCGCGGCCGCGTCGGCGAAGCCCTGGATCTTCTTGATGGCCTCCGCCGGAGTGAGCCGTCCTGCCATCATCTCGCCGAGGCCCGCCACACCGATCTGCTCCTTCTGGAGCTGGACGTACCAGTCCTGCAGACGCGGGTTCACCACGTTGTCGCCGGCCTTCTCCAGCGCGGCCACACCGGACTTCAGGCCCGGGGTGAGGGTGATGCCGTCGGTGCCGCCGTTGTAGGCGGTCAGGGACTTGACCTTGGACGTGAAGTTCTTCGAGGACGCCTCGCTGAGCATGATGCGCAGCTGCTCCATGCCGCCCGCGGTGTTCTTCGCCTTGGCCGGGACGATGAAGGGTTCACCGCCGGAGGCCCAGATGGTGCCGAAGGGCATCTTGTCGGAGGAGTCGATGCCGGTGGGCGCGGAGACCGCGAGGTCGAAGTCCTTGGGGATGACGTTGGCCGACTCGTTCTCCACCCAGGAGCCGTTCGGGATGAACAGCGCCTTGCCCTGGGCCCAGGCGGTCTGCGACTGGATGTGGTCGAGGCCGGGGGTGCCCTTGAGGACGTAGCCCTTCTTGTAGAGCTCGTAGTAGGCGTCGAAACACGCCTTGACCGCCGGGTTCTTCCAGGCGTTCGGCTCCAGGTTGTCGATGGCGTCGAGGACCTCGACACCGCCGACCTTGGCGATCATCGGGTAGAGCGAAAAGGGGATGTAGTACGGGTACTTGCCCGCGTACGTCCAGCCCGCCATGCCCTTCTTCTTGGCCTTCTCGCACACCGCGAGCATCTGGTCCCAGGTCTCCGGGTACTGCTCGTCGAGCGAGTCGAGGGCCTTCTGGGAGTACCAGACGCCGTAGACCGTGTAGGCGTAGTACATGATCCACACCGGGTCGCCGTCGAACTGGCCCATCTCGACGATGCCGGGGCGCAGGGTGTCGCGGACCTTCTTGTTCGGGTCGTCGTAGGACGGGGCGTCCAGGAGCGGGGTGAGGTCGGCGAGCTGGTTCTTGCCGACCAGGACGCCCATGTCCATCTGCTCGGCGCCGGAGTTGTCGATGAGGTCCGGCGGGGTGCCCTGGTTGAAGCGGGGCTGGAGCGTGGACTGGATCTTCTGGGTGGCGGAGAACTTCACCTTGGCCTTGGGGAAGTTCGTCTCGTAGATCTTCACGGCGTCCTCGGCGTACTCCTTGCCGAAGCCGCCGTCGAACAGGACGAACTCCATCTGCGCGGTGTCGTTGACGGCCAGGGGGTTCTTGGCGGTCTTCTTGCCCGCCTTGGCCTTGTCACCGCTGTCGTCGCCGCCACTGCTGGCGCACGCGGACAGAAAACTCATCGTCGGGACGGAGATCAGACCGAGTGCGGCCGACCGCTTGATCAGATCGCGGCGGCCTACACCCGCGCTGCCGTTGTTGCTGTTCTCGGCGGAAGTGGATCCCATGCTCAAGTCCTCGCCTTCTCCAGGACTCAGGCGGTGAACCGGATCCTCCCCGGCACCGCGGTCAGGTCAAGCAGGTTCGTACAAGAGGGGTGAATCGCCGACAGGTATAGTCCACTTCCGGTCGGCGGAGCAAGATCGAACGCAATGTTGGCCTCGGGTGTTCTCTAGTTGAGACCTCGCGGAAATATGAGCGCCCTGTGCGAAGCTTGCCGGAAAAATCCGCGACATACGCCCCGAATGCCACAGCCAACCCCCTTGACATCCCTGTCCACTTGGGCCACTACTGATCCTTGCACGGATTGTGTGACAACGTTGTCCGTCCTTGTGCAGGGAGGGTACTCGCCGATGGCTCGGTACAGAACTCGGCTCAGACGTAGTACGGCGGTCGTGATCACGGCCGCCTTTTGCGTGACCGTGGGCTCGCAGGGCGCGGCGGTCGCCCTGCCCGAGGCCCCGGCCCCGGCGGACCGGGGATTCACCTCCTCCTTCGAGGCCGGCGAACCGGCACCCGACTGGACCAGCAGCGTCGACGGCGACCGGGCTTCCGGCGTCGACGGCGGCTACAGCACCGGCATCCCGGGCAATGTCACCGACCAGGTCACGGACGTCCGGGCGAGCGCCGAGAACCCCGGCGGCGGCGAGGTGAAGGAGAACCTCGTCGACGGCGAGCCCGGTACCAAGTGGCTGGCCTTCGAGTCCACCGGCTGGGCCGAGTTCGACCTGGCCGAGCCGCTCAAGGTCGTCACCTATGCGCTGACCTCGGCCAATGACTTTGCCGAGCGTGATCCCAGGGACTGGACGCTGAAGGGCTCGACGGACGGCAAGGACTGGAAGACCCTCGACACCCGCTCCGGCGAATCGTTCGACGAACGGTTCCGGACAAAGTCGTACGACATCGCGGATCCGGCCGAATACCAGCACTTCCGGCTCGAGATCACGAAGAACAACGGCGCCTCCGGCATCCTCCAGCTGGCCGATGTGCAGTTGTCCACGGGCGGCGGCGAGGGGCCGGTGCCGTCGGACATGCTCTCGCTGGTCGATCGCGGTCCGAGCGGGTCGCCCACCGCGAAGGCGGGCGCCGGATTCACCGGAAAGAGGGCCCTGCGTTACGCCGGACGGCACACCGCGGACGGGCGGGCGTACTCGTCCAACAAGGTCTTCGACGTGGACGTGGCGGTGGATCCGCTGACCCGGCTGTCGTACCGGATCTTCCCGTCGATGGCGGACGGCGACCGGGACTACGACGCGACGAACGTCTCCGTGGACCTGGCCTTCACCGATGGCACCTTCCTGAGCGATCTCGGGGCGCGTGACCAGCACGGATTCGCGCTGTCGCCCCAGGGGCAGGGCGCTGCCAAGGTGCTCTACGTCAACCAGTGGAACAACGTGGTCTCGCGGATCGGGTCGGTCGCGGCCGGGAAGACCGTCGACCGGATCCTCGTCGCGTACGACTCCCCGAGCGGGCCGGCGAGGTTCCGGGGCTGGCTGGACGACGTGACGCTGGAGCGGGCCGCGCCGGAGAGGCCGAAGGCGCATCTGTCGGACTACGCGCTCACCACCCGCGGCACCAACTCCAGCGGCGGCTTCTCGCGCGGCAACGACTTCCCGGCTACGGCCGTGCCGCACGGTTTCAACTTCTGGACGCCGGTGACCAACGCGTCCTCGCTGAGCTGGCTCTACGACTACGCCCGCGCGAACAATGCGGACAACCTGCCGACGGTCCAGGCGTTCAGCGCGAGCCATGAGCCGAGTCCGTGGATGGGCGACCGGCAGACCTTCCAGGTGATGCCGTCGGCCGCCTCGGGCACTCCGGACACCGGCCGTGAGGCGCGGGAGCTGGCGTTCCGGCACGAGAACGAGACCGCGCGGCCGTACTACTACGGGGTGCGGTTCGCGAACGGGCTGAAGGCGGAGATGACGCCGACCGACCACGCGGCGGCCCTGCGCTTCACCTACCCGGGCGACGACGCGAGCGTGCTCTTCGACAACGTGACGGACCAGGCGGGGCTGACGCTCGACAAGGACGCCGGGGTGATCACGGGGTACTCGGACGTGAAGTCCGGTCTGTCCACCGGGGCGACCCGGCTCTTCGTGTACGGCGTCTTCGACAAGCCGGTGCAGGACGGTTCCGCCGCCGGGGTCAAGGGCTATCTGCGCTTCGACGCCGGTTCGGACCGGACGGTCACGCTGCGGCTCGCGACCTCGCTCATCAGCCTCGACCAGGCGAAGGACAACCTGCGCCAGGAGATCCCGGACGGCACGTCCTTCGAGACGGTCCGGGACCGGGCCCAGCGGCAGTGGGACCGGCTGCTGGGCAAGGTCGAGGTGGAAGGTGCCACGCAGGACCAGCTGTCCACGCTGTACTCCAGCCTGTACCGGCTGTACCTGTACCCCAACTCGGGCTTCGAGAAGGTCGGTTCGAGGTACCAGTACGCCTCGCCCTTCTCCCCGATGCCGGGCCCCGACACCCCGACGCACACCGGGGCGAAGATCGTGGACGGCAAGGTGTACGTCAACAACGGTTTCTGGGACACCTATCGGACGACGTGGCCGGCGTACTCGCTTCTGACGCCCTCTCAGGCCGGCGAGATGGTCGACGGGTTCGTCCAGCAGTACAAGGACGGCGGCTGGACCTCGCGCTGGTCCTCCCCCGGGTACGCGGACCTGATGACCGGCACCTCGTCGGACGTCGCCTTCGCGGACGCGTACGTCAAGGGCGTCGACTTCGACGCGGAGTCGGCGTACGACGCGGCCCTGAAGAACGCGACCGTCGTGCCGCCGTCGTCCGGCGTGGGCCGCAAGGGCATGGAGACCTCGCCCTTCCTCGGCTACACCAGCACCGACACCCACGAGGGCCTGTCCTGGGCGCTGGAGGGCTACCTCAACGACTACGGCATCGCGCGGATGGGCCAGGCGCTCTACGCGAGGACCGGCGAGAAGCGCTACAAGGAGGAGTCGGAGTACTTCCTCAACCGGGCCCGCGACTATGTGAACCTCTTCGACGCGAGGGCGGGCTTCTTCCAGGGCCGGGACGCCGACGGCAAATGGCGTGTGGAGTCGTCGGGTTACGACCCACGGGTGTGGGGCTACGACTACACCGAGACCAACGGCTGGGGCTACGCCTTCACCGCCCCGCAGGACAGCCGGGGCCTCGCCAACCTGTACGGCGGCCGCTCCGGGCTCGCGGAGAAGCTGGACGAGTACTTCGCGACGCCCGAGACGGCCTCGCCGGACTTCGTCGGCTCCTACGGCGGGGTCATCCACGAGATGACGGAGGCGCGGGACGTGCGGATGGGCATGTACGGGCACTCCAACCAGGTCGCCCACCACGTCACCTACATGTACGACGCGGCCGGTCAGCCGTGGAAGACGCAGCGCAATGTCCGTGAGGTGCTGTCCCGCTTGTACGTCGGCAGCGAGATCGGTCAGGGCTATCACGGTGACGAGGACAACGGCGAGCAGTCGGCCTGGTATCTGTTCTCGGCGCTGGGCTTCTACCCGTTGGTGATGGGCAGCGGCGAATACGCGGTCGGCTCACCGCTGTTCACCAAGGCGACGGTCCATCTGGAGAACGGGCGGGACCTGGTGGTCAGGGCGCCCAAGAACAGCGCACGGAACGTGTATGTGCAGGGGCTGAGGGTCAACGGCCGTGCGTGGCAGTCGACTTCACTGCCGCACTCCCTGCTGGCCCGCGGTGGTGTCCTGGACTTCGACATGGGTCCCCGTCCGTCGAAGTGGGGCACGGGGAAGAACGCGGCTCCGGCGTCGATCACCCAGGACGACGAGGTGCCCACGCCGCGTGCGGACGTGCTCGTCGGTGACGGGCCGTTGTTCGACAACACCTCGGCGACGGACTCGGCCGTGACCTCGGTGGATCTGCCGGTGTCCAAGAAGGTCAAGGGCGTCCAGTACACGGTGACGTCGTCCTCGGACCACACGAAGGCGCCGAGCGGATGGACCCTCCAGGGCTCGGACGACGGGACCAGGTGGAAGACCCTGGACCGGCGGTCCGGGGAGTCCTTCGCATGGGACCGGCAGACACGGGCGTTCACCGTGAGGTCTCCGGGTACGTACGGGACGTACCGTCTGGTGCTCGACGGCGAGGCGGTCCTGTCGGAAGTCGAACTGCTCGCCTGAGCAGCAGCGTTGGGGGTCTCATGCAGGGTGTCGATCCGGCCTGGCTGCCGGACGGGGCGTTCCGGCCGATCGGCACCCGGCGGACCCTGATCCGTGGCTCGGGTCCACTGGTGGACACGGTCCACGGGGAGGTGGCCGAGGCATGCGAGCGGTTCGGGGGGAGCGTCTCGCGTGAATCCGGTTCGTACGACCTGGTGTTGGAGCTGGACGGTGACGACGGCTCCGAGGGGTTCGTGTACGAGCGGGGTGACGGGTGTACGACCGTCACCGCGTCCGGCGCGCGCGGACTGCTGTACGGGTTCTTCCATGTCGTACGGCTCGGGGAGACGGCGTTCCTCGGTGATGCTCGACGCACGTCGCATCGACCCGAGTCGGCGCTGCGGATGCTCGATCACTGGGACAACGTGGCCGTGCATCCGGTCATGGGGCAGGTGGAGCGCGGGTACGCCGGCGGGTCACTGTTCTGGGAGGACGGGCGGGCGCGTGGGGACCTGGAGCGGGTGCGGGCCTACGGCAGGCTGCTGGCGGCCTGCGGGATCAACGCCGTGGCCGTCAACAACGTCAACGTGCACGCGACCGAGGCTCGGCTGCTGACCGACCGGATCGGTGAGGTGGCCGACATCGCGGGCGCGTTGCGGCCGTACGGCATCCGGACGCATCTGTCGGTCACGTTCGCCGCGCCGGTCGTGCTGGGCGGGCCGCCGAGCGCGGATCCGCTGGACGAGTCGGTGCGGGCGTGGTGGGCCGAGGCGACCGCCCGGGTGTACGCGGCGATCCCCGACTTCGGCGGGTTCGTGGTGAAGGCCGACTCCGAGGGACAGCCGGGCCCGTTCGCGTACGGGCGCAGTCACGCGGACGGCGCGAACATGCTCGCCGCCGCGCTCGCGCCGCACGGCGGCACGGTCCACTGGCGGGCCTTCGTCTACAACCACCACCAGGACTGGCGGGACCGCTCGACGGACCGGGCACGGGCCGCGTACGACCATTTCGTGCCGCTGGACGGGGAGTTCGCCGACAACGCCGTCCTCCAGGTCAAGCACGGGCCGATGGACTTCCAGGTGCGGGAGCCGGTCTCCCCGCTGATCGGGGCGATGCCCGGCACCCGGCTGGCCGTGGAGTTGCAGGCGACGCAGGAGTACACCGGGCAGCAGCGGCATGTGTGCTGGCTGGGGCCGATGTGGAGCGAGGTGCTGCGGTTCGGGATCGACGGGAAGTCCTCGGTGGGCGCGCTGGCGCGTGGCGGGCTCGTCGCCGTGGCGAACGTCGGGGACGACCCGTTCTGGACGGGTCATCCGCTGGCTCAGGCGAACCTGTACACCTTCGGCCGGCTCGCCTGGGATCCGGACGCCGACCCGCACCAGGTCCTCGACGAGTGGATCCGGCTCACCTTCGGGTCCGGGCCTGCACTCGCGGCGGGCGTGCGCTCGATTCTGGACGGCTCATGGCGGACGTACGAGAAGTACACCGCTCCCCTCGGTGTGGGGTTCATGGTCCAGCCGGGGCACCACTACGGGCCGAGTGTGGACGGCTACGAGTACAGCCCCTGGGGCACCTATCACTTCGCCGACCGCGACGGCGTCGGTGTCGACCGGAGCGTGGCGAGCGGGACCGGGTACGCGGGGCAGTACGCGAAGCCCTGGGCCGACGTGTACGAATCGTCTCTCTCGTGCCCCGACGAGCTGCTGTTGTTCTTCCACCACGTGTCGTACAGGCACATGCTGCACAGCGGCAAGACGGTGATCCAGCACATCTACGACACACACTTCGAGGGCGTGGCGGAGGTCGAGGCAGCCCGGGAGCGGTGGGCCTCGCTGGTGGACCTCGTGGACCCGGCGCGCCACGCACGGGTGGCGGAGCGGTTCGAGGAGCAACTCCGCAGCGCCCGCGAGTGGCGCGATCAGGTCAACAGCTACTTCTTCCGGAAGTCGGGGGTGGCGGATGAGCTGGGGCGGACGATCTACCTGTGATCTTGCGCAGTGCTCCCCCGTTCACGGGGGAAGTGAAGCGCGTCTCGATACTGCTCTGGCTTCGGCTGGGGCACGGATCTGTGCTGTTGGCCTCAGCCAGGTCACATGGGGCGCTCCCGCCACCGTAAGGCAGGCAGGAATCTCCCTCGTTCATGAGGGAGAGCACTTCAATGAGCACGGAGTACGGCGACGCCCAGCGGGTCGAGGGTGAGAGGGTCGCCCGCCTCCACCTTCTTGCCGCTGAGCAGGTCGGTCGCGGTGGTGTGGGCCGTCAGCCCGGCCGGCTGCGCCGCATGGTTGAGGAGGAACAGCAGGCGGGCTCCGCCGGGGGCGACCCGGGCGGCCGTCTCCAGGCCCTCGTGGTCGGCGTAGGGGCCGATCAGGTCGTGGCGGGACAGGACGCGGCGGACCACCTGGTCGACGCCCGGCTGGTCGAGGGCGGTGGCGACGTACCAGCCCTCGCCCCGCCCGTAGGCGTTGCGGGTGACGGCGGGGGTCCCCGCGTAGAAGTCGGAGCCGTAGGTGGCGACCGTCTCGGCACCCCGGGGCTGCACGATCTCGAAGACGAGCCGTCCTGCTGAGGCGAGCTGGGGGATGGGCTGGGCGAACTCCGCCTGGCGGGAGTCCCATTCGTCGATCCGGATGCCCATGAGCGGGGCGAGGGGGCCGGGGACGTCGGTGAGGAAGGCACGGTCGTGTTCGTCGACGCGGCCGGAGAGGAAGGTGGCCAGGACCGTGCCGCCGCGCTCCGCCACCGCTTCGAGGCGGGCGGCGAGGTCGCCCTTGACCATGTGCAGGACGGGGGCGAGGACCACGTCGTACGGGGTGAGGTCGGCGGTGTGCGGGACGACGTCCACGTCGGCGCCGGCCTCACGGGCGGCCCGGTAGTAGGCGTGGACCACCTCCTGGTACTTCACCAGCCGCGAGGGGCCGTCGGAGATCTCCAGGGCCCACCAGCTGTCCCAGTCGAAGAGCAGGGCGGTGCGGGCGGGCGTGCGGGCACCGAGGGTCGCGTCGCCGAGCGTCTCCAACTCCACGCCCAGCGCCGCCACTTCACGGAACACCCGGGTGTCGTCGCGGCCCGCGTGGCCGATGACCGCCCCGTGGTACTTCTCGCAGGCTCCGCGGGAGGCGCGCATCTGGAAGTAGAGGGCCGCGTCGGCGCCGTGGGCGATCGCCTGGAAGGTGGTCAGGCGCAACTCACCGGGCCTGCGCAGGGGGTTGACGTCACGGCAGGCCGTCGTGGACGGGGTCTGCTCCATGAGCCAGAAGGGGGCTCCGTCCTTGAGGCCGCGCATCAGGTCGTGGGCCAGGGCGGCCCTGGTCGGCGGGGCGTCCAGGGGCGGGTAGCTGTCCCACGACGCGAAGTCGAGGTGGGGTGCCCAGCGGTGGTAGTCGAGAGGGCGAAACATGCCCATGAAGTTGGTCGTGACGGGGGTGACCGGATCATGGGTGCGGATCACCTCCTTCTCGGCGAGGAAGCAGCCGAGCAGGGCGTCGGTGGTGAAGCGGAAGTAGTCGAGCGTGATGCCCTGGAAGGCGGTGTGGTCCGGGCCCCGCCAGTGCTCGGTGAGGGCGTTGGGCGGCTCGATCTCCTCGAAGGAGGTGTAGCGGTGCGACCAGAAGGTCGTCCACCAGGCGTCGTTGAGGGCGTCGAGGGTGACGTACTTGTTCCGCAGCCAGTGCCGGAAGGCGTCGGCGCACAGGTCGCAGTAACAGACGCCGCCGTACTCGTTGTTGATGTGCCAGGCGAGCAACGCCGGGTGCTCCGCGTATCGTTCGGCGAGCCGCGCCGCCATCGCGGTGGCGCGTGCGCGGTACGCCGGTGAGCTGGGGCAGAAGTTGTGGCGCTGGCCGTAGCGGTGGCGGCGGCCCTCGAAGTCGGTGCGGTTCACCTCGGGGTATGCCTTGGCCAGCCAGGGCGGCAGGGCTGCCGTACCCGTGGCCAGACAGACCTGCCGGCCCTCGGCCGCCGCCCGGTCGAGAACACGGTCGAGGACCGTGAAGTCGTAGGTGTCCTCGGCGGGTTGGGTGACCGACCAGGAGAAGACGCCCACGGTGAGGGTGTCGATGCCGGCCCGGGTGAACAGTCGGTGGTCCGCGTCCCAGAACTCCTGTGGCCACTGCTCGGGGTTGTAGTCGCCGCCGTACGGGATCTTGGAGCTCGACGGGCTCATGTGGTGAAGTCCTCCTGGGTCTCGGCGATCACCGGACGGCTGCTGTGCAGCAGGGACAGCAGCAGCGGGGCGGCGAGCAGCGCGGGCAGGGCCTCGGTCAGTACGGCGGTCCCGGCGGCGGTCAGGACGAGCAGCGAGGCGGCGCCGAGAGTGGCGCTGCGGTGCCGGAACAGGAAGTGTCCTGCGAGGCGTGCGGTGTCCCTCGCCCGGAAGGCGAACAGGGCGGTGAGGACCAGCGCGTGTGCGCCCCAGAGCAGCGAGCCGAGGCCGATCGCCGCGAGCAGCACCGCCCACCAGCCGGGCAGGCCGGTGGCGGTGAAGTGGGTCAGGGTGAAGGCGATGACCGTGAGCCAGGCCAGCAGGGGTGTCCACAGCTTCAGGGAGGGGACGGCGTTGAGGCGCCAGCCGCGCCAGTAGGCACGGGCGGGGTGGAGCTCGGTGAGGTCGCGGTCGCGGTGCTGGAGGGCGTACAGGGCGGCGGCCGTCGCTGGACCGAGAGGCAGCAGGCATACGGCGGCGAGGGGGAGGTTGGCGGGGGCGGGGCTCAGCAGGAGCAGACCCGCGAGGCCCGGGGAGGCGGCGACGAGGAGCAGGGCCTCGACGGTGACGAGGGTGTGGATGAGGGCGGCGGCGCGGGAGAGGGAGCCGGTGCCGAAGGAGGGAGCGGCGGAGGCGGCGGGGTGGGGGGCGGGAGATGGGCTGACATCGGGCCCGGGGTTGCGCCGCACTCGGCTCGCTCTGCTCACCTCGGTCAGTCCGCTCACCTCGCTCACTGCGCCTCCGTCCCCAGCAGTCGGCGTTCGTCCCACCACTCCGGTGCCTCCTCCACGACCGGGGTCACCTCCACGAGCGTGATCTCGTGGCGGGCCAGCGTCAGGTCCAGTACGGTCCGGTCGTCCTCCACCGGCAGCCGCAGGTGCTGCCGGCCGGGCTCGGCGGCTTCGTGGAGTACGTCGAGCTGGTGCGGGCCGGGTGAGCGCGGGCTGCCCATCCGCTGCCAGGCCGTGCGGGCGTTGCCGTGCTCCTCGTCGACCACGGACCGCCGTACGAACGCCTCCCGCGCACCCCGCACCGGCACGGACAGGCGCAGCCGGTGCCCGGACGGCCCGGGTGTCCGGCCGCTCGCGTCGACCGGCGCCCAGGCGAGGACGGTCACCCGGCCGTCGGGGTGCCGGGTGACCAGGTGGTCGGCGCCCCGGGTGAGCAGGTCGGGGCCCATGCGGGCCATGAAGGCGTACAGGTGGTACGTCGGCTTCTTCACCTGTCGGTGGGTGAGCAGACCGAAGCCGCCGTGGAAGAGAGCCGTGGGAGGCCCTGCCTCCTCGAACATGTCGCTGAAGGTCCAGTACGAGAAGGAGTCGACGTGGTCGCCGCCGCGTGCGAGGACCGGTGCCAGGTACGCCGCGTGGAAGGCGGTGTCGTGGACCGGGTTGTCGGGGCGGTAGGAGGAGTTGAACTCCGTTATGTGGACGGGGAGTTCAGCCAGCCGGGTGCCCTTCAGACGCTCGCGGGGCGTGGCGAACTGGTCCAGAAGGTCCTGGGCCGGTGCCAGGGTCTGGTGGGTGCCGAAGGGGACATGCTGCGCGGGACCGGAGGTGTAGGCGTGCTTCGACACGAAGTCGACCGGGACGTCGCGCTGTGCGGCGAACTGGGCGAAGTGGTCCAGCCACTCGTCCGCGGCCGGCGAGATCGCGGGGCCGCCGACCTGGAGATCCGGGTCGACGTCCTTCACCACGCCCGCCGTCACCTCGTAGAGGCGGTGATACGCCTTTTCGTCCGCGCCTTCCCAGAAGTCGGGCAGGTTGGGCTCGTTCCACACCTCGATGGGCCAGGTGCGTACCTCGTCGAGGCCGTAGCGGTCGATGAGATGCCTGAGTGTCGCCCGGACCAGGTCGGCCCACTCCTTCTCGGACCGGGGCGGGGTGACGTTCCCGTGCCACCAGAACACGGTCTGCTCCCCCGACGCCAACTCCGTGGGCATGAAGCCGAGTTCGAGGAAGGGCCGGATGCCGAGTTCCAGGTAGGCGTCGACGACCTGGTCGACGTACGTGAAGGAGTGCCGGACGCGGCGGGTGCCCTGCCACTCGTACGGCCGGTACACGCCCATGCCGTCGCTCAGCAGTCCGTGTCCCCGGATGTACCGGAAGCCGATCTCGCGCTGGAGCAGCTTCAGGGAGTCCTGGTAGTCGCGGCGCAGGGCGAGTTCGATCCGGCCGGTACCGACGCAGTGCCGCCAGGCGTCGGACAGGGGGCCGGACGGCTCGGCGGGGACGCGGAAGATCACCCGTTCTCCTTCTTGAACCGGTCGTGCGCCTTGTTGTGCAGGTCGAGGAGTTGCTGCATGTTCTTCGCCTTCAACTCGGCGACGAACGCGCCCCATTCGGACATCGGGCGCTTGCCGAGCACGAACTGGAGGGTGTTCTGGATGGCGTGGTCCTTGAGCGGGGTGTCCCAGAGGGTCGCCTGTTCCTGCTCGAAGGACTGCAGCGGGTGGGCCGGGTCGACGGGCAGTCCCTTGCGCTGGGACATGACGTCCTGGAACTTCTTCTCGTCCGGGCTGAAGTTGGAGGACACCAGCTCCCAGCTGCCGCCGTAGGTGAACACGCCGTTGAAGAAGCCGTAGTCCTTCTGGAGGTCCTTCGGGGCGTCCGGGTCGGAGCCCATCAGTGAGATCCCGGGCTTCAGCGTGTACGTTCCGCCGGACTCGGTGTAGGTGACGCCCTCCACGCCCCACTTGCAGAACTTCTGGCCCTCGTCGGAGTACCAGAGCCAGTCCACGAACTGCATCATCGCGACGAAGTCGGCGCTCTTGAGGGCCTTGCTGGAGATCATGACCCCGTTCTCCAGCCGGATGCCGCTCAGCAGGACCGGGCCGGCCGGGCCGAGGGGCACCGGGACCATCTCGATCTTCGAGCCCTTGACCTGCTTGTTCAGGTTGTAGCGGTAGTTCTGCACCAGCTCCTGCGGATTGGCGCTGATCACGTAGGACTTCTCGGCCAGCAGCTTCTGCACGGCCTGGTCGTCCTGCTGGGTGAAGCTCTCGGGGTCCAGCAGCTTCTCGGCGACGATCTTTCTCAGGTACTCGATCATCTGCCGGTAGGCGTCCTGGGTCGCGGTGAAGACGAACTTCTGCGCCTTGGTGTCGAAGCTGAGATTGTCGTAGGTCCAGCCCGCTTTGACGCCGTACGCCTGGCCGAGGTAACTGAACAACGCGCCGCACGGGAACGGGGTGTTGGTGCTCCAGCGGTCGGTCCACGGGTACTTGTCGGGGTACTCCGCCTTGAGTGCCTTGAGGACGTCGTACACCTCGTCCCAGGTCGTGGGCAGGGTCAGTCCGTGCTTGTCGAGGATGTCCGTGCGGAAGGACAGCGAGTAGCCGGACCGGGGCCTCTCGTGCAGGCCGGGCAGCAGGTAGTACTTGCCGTCGGACTGGCGGATGGAGTCGAGTTCCGGCTCCAGGTGCCACTTCTTCACCTTGTCCCGGAAGTTGGGCATCAGGTCGACGTACTCGCTGACCGGGAGGATCGCGCCGGAGGACACGAACGCCACCTCCGCGGGGTGGTACGTCTTCGGGATCAGGAAGGGTGCGTCACCCGCGCCGATGAGGACGCTGCGCTTCTTCTCGTAGTCGGCCAGCGGGACGTCGAGGGGCTTGATGGTGACGCCGGTGCGCTTGGTGACCTCCTTCCAGAACAGCCAGGTGTTCTTGAGGGGGTAGACCGGGTTGTCGTTGTGCAGAAGGGAGAAGGACAGCGCCTTGGTGGCCTTGAACTGCTGCCCGGCCCGGTACTCCTTCATCGCCCCGTTCTGCTTCTTGGAAAGGTCCTTGGAGTCGCCTCCGTCCTCTCCACCGCCGCAGCCGGTGAGGCTGGCGAGGCCGATGAATCCCGCGGCGGCCAGGATCTGACGCCGTGACAGCTGTCCGGTGTTCTCCACGGATACTCCCTTGTTCCGTAAGTACATTGATGGACTGTCAGCCCTTGACCGCGCCGAGCATCACGCCCGAGACGAAGAAACGCTGGACGAACGGGTACACGCAGATGATCGGCAGCGCGGTGAGCACGATCGTGACCGCCTGGATGCTGGCGCCGACCTGGCTGAGCTCCGCGGTTCCGGCGCCCGCGTTGCCGCCGCCGGTGGCGCCCGCGATGAGATTGCGCAGATAGACGGTGACCGGCATCAGGTCGGAGTGGTCCATGTAGAGGAACGCGCTGAACCAGGAGTTCCAGAAGGACACCGTGTAGAAGAGCACCATGGTCGCCACCACCGCCTTGGACAGCGGCAGCACGATCCTGAGCAGGATGCCGTAGGTGCTCAGGCCGTCGATCTGCGCGGCCTCCTCCAGCTCGGTCGGCAGGCTCTCGAAGAAGGCCTTCATCACCAGCAGGTTGAAAACGCTGATCGCGTTGGGCAGCGCGATGGCCCAGACGCTGTTCTTCAGCCCGAGGTGGGTGACCAGGAGGTAGTTCGGGATCAGACCGCCGGTGAAGAACATCGTGAACACGGCGATGCCGACGAGCAGCCCGCGCCCTCTGAGGTGCTTCTTCGACAGGACGTAGGCGTAACAGGTCGTCAGGACCATGGCCACGACCGTCGACACGACGGTGTAGAACACGGTGTTGCCGTAGTTCCGCCAGAACATCGAGTCCTGGAACACGATCCGGTACGTGGTGAGGTTGAACCCCTTGGGCCACAGGGCCACTTCTCCGGCCCGGATCTGCCGCTCGCCGCTGAAGGACCGGGCGAGGATGTTGACGAAGGGGTAGAGGGTCACCAGCACGACGAGGGTGAGGATCACCCCGTTGACGCCCTGGAAGACCCGGTAGGAACGGCTCGGCTTCACCACAGGCTGGTCCCCACTGTGCGGCGCGAGAGCGTGTTGGCGGTGGTGATCAGGACCAGGCCGATGACCGCCTCGAACAGCCCGATGGCGGCGGCGTAGCTGAAGCTGTTGGATTCCACGCCCGCCCGGTACACATACGTCGAGATCACGTCGGCGGTCGGGTAGGTCAGCGGGTTGTACAGGAGCAGGACCTTCTCGAAGCCGACCGCCATGAAGGTGCCGACGTTGAGGATCAGCAACGTGACCATGGTGGGGCGGATGCCGGGCAGGGTGACGTGCCAGATCTGCCGCCAGCGATTGGCGCCGTCGATGCGCGCGGCCTCGTACAGGTCCTCGTCGATGGTGGTGAGTGCGGCGAGATAGAGGATCGTGCCCCAGCCCGCGGTCTGCCAGATCTCCGAGCCGACGTAGATCGTGCGGAACCAGCCGGGTTCCTGGATGAAGCGGATCTCGTCGTGGCCGAGCCGGCCGAGGGCGTGGTTGACCGGGCCGTCCGTGGCGAGCATCTGCAGGGTGAGGCCCGCGACGATCACGATCGACAGGAAGTGCGGGAGGTACGACACCGACTGCACGAACCGCTTCAGGGAGCGTCGGCGCACCTCGTTCAGCAGCAGGGCGAGGACGATCGGGATCGGGAAGCAGAACACGAGCGTGAGCCCGCCGAGCCACAGGGTGTTGCGGAACACCTGCCAGAAGGTCGGGTCGCTGAGGAACATGCGCACATAGCGCAGCCCCACCCAGTCCTCGCCGAACATCGAGCCCCCGGGCTCGAAGCGCCGGAACGCGATCACGTTGCCGATCATCGGCAGATAGCGGAAGACCAGGAAGAACAGCAGCGGCAGGACCGCCAGCGAGTACAGCTGCCAGTCGCGGCGCAGGGCCCGGCGCCATCCGCTGCGCGGCGCCGGGCGGGCGACCGCTCCGGACGGTTCTTCGATGCCGGGTGGTGGAGAGGCCGACTTGACGGATGTGCTCATGCTCGGTCCTCTCAGACGGAGGCACGGAACCGAAACTTTCGAGCTGTTACCGGTAACTGCGCGGCAACTTAGAGGCACGAAGAAAGCGCTGTCAATGGGTCAGACGTGAGATACCTGGGGCAGGAGTGGGGTAGGACAGAGAGACCAAGCCCCAGCCCAGTCCGCAAGTTTCACTGGTTGGACCGACTCATGCGAGGTGTCCTGTGCCTGCGTTCGACCTGCCGACGAGGGAGCTGGAGCGGTACCGTCCCGATGTCCAGGAGCCCCCGGACTTCGACGGGTTCTGGCGTGACACCGTCAAAGAGGCGGCGCAGACGGATGTGTTGGTGTCGGTGCGCCCGGCGGAGAGCGGGCTGCGGCTGACGCAGACCTGGGACGTCACCCTCCGGGGCTTCGCCGGCGATCCGGTGCGCGCCTGGTACAGCAGACCGGCCGGGGTGGGCGAGCCCCTGCCGGCGGTCGTCGAGTACGCCGGTTACGGCCGCGGGCGCGGCCTGCCGCACGAGCGGCTGACCTGGGTGAACGCCGGGTACGCGCATCTGCTGATGGACAACCGCGGGCAGGGTGACCAGTACGGCAACGGCGGGGCCACCCCCGACCCGCACGCCTCGGCACCGGGCGGCCCGGGACCGGCGGCCCGCGGCCTGCTCGACCCCCGTGACTACCACTACCGGCGGCTGATCACGGACGCGGTGCGCGCGGTGGCCGCGGTGCGCGCCCTTCCGGGAGTGGACGCGTCCCGCGTCGCGGCCGTCGGCAACAGCCAGGGCGGCGGGCTGGCGCTGGCCGTCGCGGGACTGGTGCCGGACCTGGCGGCGGTCCTGGTCACCGCGCCTTTCCTGTGCGGCATCCGACGGGCCCTGGATCTGACCGACGCGAGCCCGTACGGCGAGATCAGCACGTACCTCTCCGTGCACCGGGGCGCACAGGAGGCCGCGTACCGCACCCTCGCGTACATGGAGGGCGTCTCCTTCGCACGGCGCGCCGCCGCCCCGGCCCACTTCGGGGTCGGCCTGCGCGACACGGTGTGCCCGCCGAGCGGGGCGTACGCGGCCTTCAACCGCTACGGCGAGCTGACCGGTGTGGACCCTCGCAAGGAGATCCACGCCTATCCGTACAACGGCCACGAGGGAGGCGACGCGGTGCAGGTGCGGCGCCAACTCGACTGGCTCGGCGAGGTGTTGGAGCCAGGCCCGGTCAACCCACAGCCAGGGTGAACACGTGCAGGTCCGTGTTGTCCGGCAGCTTCACGCCGGCGACGCTCCTCCCTTGCGGTGCCTTGATCATGGAAGACCGCGTACGGCCGAAGGAGCGCGCGAGGGGGTCACCCGGGCGGTCCCGCCAATGGCCCCAACTGATTTGACATCGTTGTCCGTTGACGCGGTAGAGTCATGTACAGACCACTCGACAACGTTGTCGCGCGTCGCGTCGTCCCAAGCCATGCATCATCCGTGTCGGCCACCACCCCCTGCGCCGGCACGGCTCGCGGACCCGGTGGCGCACAGCCCCACCGGGTCCGCCCTGAGCGGAAGGTTCGAGCACGTTCTGACGGTGACTCAGCCGACCCGGCAGGGAAGCGTCGTGGCCGTGTCACCTCCGGAGCCGGTGACGACGTAACCGAACGTCGTACTCTGCCCCGGACTGAGCGAGCCGTTCCAGTTGGCGTTGTGGACCATCACGTCCTCGCCGGTGTAGGTGGCGTTGCCGTTCCAGAGACTGTCGACCTTCTGCCCGATCGGCAGGGTCCAGTCGACCATCCAGCCCAGCATCGGGACGTCGCCGGAGTTGGTGACGGTCACCTCGGACTGGTAGCCGCCGCTCCAACTGCCCGTGGTCTTACGGGTGGCCGTGCAGGTGCCGGGTACCGGTTCGGTCGGGTTGCCGGGTTCGTGGATGCCGGTGACCTCGCCGTTGCCGCCGTCGAAGACGACGTCGGAGCAGGAATAGAAGGTCTCCGCGCTGTCCGAACGCTGCCAGACCATGTAGATGATGTGGCGGCCGGACTTGTTCGCCGGAAGCTGCCCCGTCCAGGAGTAGTTGGCCTCGACCGTGCCCGGGCTGCCGTTGAGCGGCGGGTGGTCGACGCTGAGGAACGGCTGGGCCTCCATGTCGTCCCAGGTGAGGGTCTTCTTCGGGTCGAAGCCGTCCTTGGTGACGTAGACGTAGAACCAACCCGGGTGCGCGGCCCAGGCGTTGTAGGAGAAGTCGACCGTCTTGCCCGAGGTGAGGTGGGTGAGCGGCCAGTCGTCGCGGGCGGCGTTGAAGCCGGTGAAGTTGGTGTTGCCTCCGCTGCACAGCTCGCCGTCCGGCACGAAGCCGCGGGTGCGGCCGGCGCCGTCCGAGCGGAGCACGGAGAACCAGTTGTAGAACGGTGTGGTGCCGCTGACCGCCTGCGCGTTCCTGCAGGCCGGGTTGACCGGCTTGATCTCACCGGTGTCGGTCAGCCCGTCCTGCCAGCACAGGAAGGTGCGGCTGGCGGGCTTCATCGGGGTGCCGTGGGCCTCGGCCTTGCCGCCGGTCGTGAGGACGAGGCTGAGGGCGGGGAGGGTGGCGAGCAGGGAGACGAGGACCAGGAAGAGGGCTCTGGGGCGGGTCACCCTCGATAACTTTGTCAGGATCATGACAGTCCAGTCCGTTCCTTGAGGTACGGGCCGTTGCGGGTGTGTGGATGCCGTGGGGTGGGGGCGGCATGCGGGCGGGTTCCGGTCCGTCCGAATGGGAGCGCTCCCACCCCACGTGTTGCGGAAGTTAGCGCGAACCGGAGCGACTGTAAACAGTTGGCGCTCCTCCATCTGTACGATCATGCGCGGGCGCCGGTCACACCGGGTAGGCCGCCTGGAAGGCCAGCCGCTCCTGCGCGTCTTCTCCTACGGTCGTCAGCGCGTCGTCGAACTCCATGAACTCCTCCCACACCGTCCGCCCGCTCGCCCCGGCGAGCCTCCTGACCACGAGATCCTCCAGTTCGGGGACCCGTTTGTTCTTCCAGATCTTGTCGGCGACGGCGACCAGCAGGTCTTCGAGGCCGATGTCCGGGAGGGTCCAGGTCGCGTGGGTGGCGGCGAAGCGGGCCAGGTGCGGGGGGACGCCGTGGGCCAGGAGGAGGTCCTGGCCGGCCTTCTCGTGTGCGGAGCCCGGGCCGGAGAGTTCGGAGGCGTGCGCGGTCTTGCCTATGTCGTGCGTGGCGGCGCCGAACAGGACGGCGTCGCGGTCGAGGTGGAGCGTGGGATGCTGTCGCGCCAGCCACTCCGTGAGCTCGTACGCCACGTCGTGCACCAGCCTCAGGTGGGCCGCCAGACGGGGCGGGGCGTCGAGGGTCCGGAGGAGGTGAGCCGCATCTTCGGGGAGGGGGCGGGGGCCCGGGTCGTGGAGGGCGCGGTGGAGGAGTTCGGGGGTGGTCACGCGGTAAGGGTAGGGGCGGAGGCCGGAAGTCGGGGGCGGCGCAGGGTGGTGGCTGGGGGGACCTCTCGGGAGCGGTCGGATGGGCGGGAGTCGCGGTGGTGGGGCTTGGTCGGGTCCCATCGGGGGCTTGCGCCCAAAGCCGGCCGGCCCCGACGGCAGTCTCGGTCCTATGGCCCGCTCAGCCTCTCCGCGGGATCGGACAAGAGCCGGTGGCAAAAGCAGATCTTGTTCGTTGATGATCTCGTGCCGTGGGACGTGGTGATCTGACGCATGGCCAGTGGACCTGGCGCCGGCCGATGGACGGCATACGGTGGCGGACCGGGACGGGCGCACCCTGGCCCGCATGTCCCGGCCCGGACGCGAACGACCCCGCAACCAGTCTGACCGGATGCCGGGCCGACACGGCGTATGACTCCCGCCGCAACCGGTACGAGCGCAGGTCTGCCAGGTATGACAGGCTCGCCGTTCGCCAGGAAGCGACCGCACTGATCGCAGCCCTCGATGAGTGGCTGCGCCCTGCGCTTTCACCTGAAGTGCCGGGGCTGCGTGCCTCTGCAGGTAGCGAGTCGGTGCCTCTCACTGTTGGATATGGGCGTGCCGAAGAGCGATGACTACGCGAGAACCAGTGTTCGACTGACCGTCTGGGGCTGTCTCGCCGGGCTGGCAGTGGCACTCGCCATTCCGGTGACCACAGTGGTGACCGTCCTGCTGTTCGGGATGCCGACACCTTAGAGCTGCGCTCGCGCGGCCGGCGCGCGCCCTCACCGGACGGTCGGCTCCGCGAGTCGCGGGGGTTTCTCGCGCAGTTTGCCGCGCCCCTGTGAGCATGACACCGAGGCCGGATTTCCTGCGACCGCTCGCTCCTCCAAGCCGGCCGCCGTGGCCGTCGGGAGTTCGATCGTGAACTCCGATCGGCCGGGGGTGCTTTCGACCCGGATGCGGCCTCCGTGGGCGGCCGTGATCGCCGCCGCGATGGCCAGGCCCAGGCCCGAGCCGCCGGATCTGGCGTCAGCCCGTGAGCGGGACGTGTCCGCTCGGGTGAAGCGTTCGAAGACCGTGGGGAGGAGGGCGGGCGGGATGCCCGGGCCGTTGTCGCGGACTCGGATCACGCAGCGCTCGTCCGTCGACTCCACCGACGCCACCACCCTCGTGCCCGCCGGCGTGTGCATCCTCGCGTTGGACAGCAGGTTGGCCACCACCTGGTGCAGGCGCGCCTCGTCGCCGGTGACCAACGCCGGGGCGTCCGGGCTCAGTTCGAGCTGCCAGTCATGGCCGCCGGCTGCCGCCCGCGCATCCCACACCGCCTCCGCGACCAGCGCCGCCAGGTCGACCTCGCGGGACTGAAGGGGGCGGCCCTCGTCGAGGCGGGCGAGCAGGAGCAGGTCCTCCACCAGACCCGTCATCCGCGCCGACTCCGCCGAGACCCGGCGCCAGGCCAGCACCGGCTCGATCCGGTCGGTGCCGTGGTTCATCAGCTCGGCGTATCCGGCGATCGAGGCGAGGGGCGTACGGAGTTCGTGGCTGGCGTCGGCGAGGAACCGCCGCATGCGCTCCTCGCTGCGCTGCCGTTCGGCGAGGGAGGACTCCACGTGGTCGAGCAGATGGTTGAGCGCGGCGCCGACCTGGCCGGCCTCGCTGTCGGGGTCGGTGTCCCCTTCCGGCACCCGGGTCAGGCCGGTGACCTCGCCGTGTCCGAGCGGGGCGCGGGACACCTCGACGGCGGTGGCGGCGACCCGGCCGAGGGGGCGCAGCTGCCGTCGTATGACCACCGTGCAGACGCAGCCGGCGGCGACGAGCCCGGCCACGGCGACGCCTGTCTCGATCATCACGAGTCCGCTGATCATGTCCTGGACGTCGTCCATGGGCAGGCCGGCGAGGATCCGGACGCCTCCGTCCACGAGGACGGTGACCCGATAGGTGCCGAGGCCGGGCACGGTCCGGGTGTGCATCGCGCCGTCGGCCCGCACCCCGGCCAGGGCGGCGCGCTGGTCGGTGCCGAGGTTCTGGTTGGGGGCGTCCTGGACGACGACGGCCGCGGAGACGATGGCGCCGTCCTCGTCGAGCCGGGCGGCGAGCATTCCGGCGGGCTGCCCGCTCTCCCTCAGGAACGTCAGATCGTCCTGGAGGTTCTCGTGCAACGAGGCTCCTCCCAGGGCCCGTTCGGCGGTGTCGAGGACGCGGTCGTCCAGGTTGCCCATCAGATAGGCGTGCTGGAAGAGCGTGGTGATCAGGCCCATCGCGACACAGACGACGACCAGGGTGGCAGTGACGAAGACGAGCAGGCGGGTACGGATGGACCGGGTGCGCGTCCTCGCTTTCGGGCGCCGGCTCATCTCCCGTCCTCCGCGGCCCTGATGGCGTACCCGAGGCCACGCACGGTGTGGATCATCGGTGCCCGTCCCTTGTCGATCTTCCTGCGCAGACTGGAGATGTAGACCTCGACGAGATTGCCGCCGCCGTCGAAGGAGCTGCTCCAGACGTGGTCGAGGATCTGCGCCTTGCTGAGCACCTGGCGTGGATGGCCGAGCAGCAGACCGAGCAGGTCGAACTCCTTCGCCGTGAGCTGGACGGGCACACCCGCCCGGCGCACTTCGCGGGTGTCCCCGGTCATGACGAGGTCGCCGAGCACGTGGACGGAGTCGTCGGTGCGGCCGTCCCGGGACGCGGCCCGGCGCAGCAGTCCGCGCAGCCGCAGCACGACCTCCTCCAGGGAGAAGGGCTTGGTGACGTAGTCGTCGGCGCCTGCCTCCAGGCCGTCGAGGCGGTGTTCGAGGGCATCGCGGGCGGTGAGCATGAGGACGGGCAGCTTCGGGTTCTCCTGGCGCAGCCGGCGCAGCACCTGGAGGCCGTCCAGGTCGGGCAGCATCCCGTCGAGCACCACGGCGTGCGGTGCGCAGCCGCGCGCCGTACTCAGTGCGCTGCGCCCGTCGAGCGCCGTATAGGGACGCCAGCCCGCCTCGGTGACGGCGACGGACAGCACTTCGTTGAGTGCGGGCTCGTCGTCGACGATGAGCACTCTTGCTCGGCCGGTTCGGGACCCGGAGGTGCCAGTCATGTACCGATCGTGTCCCCGTGGGCTGAGGGAATCCTGTGTTCCACCTGAGGGTGGGTGATGACCTGCGGCGGCGGGGTACGGCGAAGGGCCGCACCCCCGTCACCGGGGGTGCGGCCCTCAGGCGCCCGAAAGGACTTACTTGCGGATCAGGCTGCGCAGCACGTACTGCATGATGCCGCCGTTGCGGTAGTAGTCGGCCTCACCGGGGGTGTCGATGCGGACGACCGCGTCGAACTCGACGCCCGTGTCGGTGGTGACCTTGACCGTGCGCGGCGTGGTGCCGTTGTTGAGCTCCTCGACACCGGTGAAGGAGAAGGTCTCCTCGCCGGTCAGGCCGAGGGACTCGGCGCTCGCGCCCTCCGGGAACTGCAGCGGCAGGACACCCATGCCGATGAGGTTCGAGCGGTGGATGCGCTCGTACGACTCGGCGATGACGGCCTTGACGCCGAGGAGCGCGGTGCCCTTGGCGGCCCAGTCGCGGGACGAGCCGGAGCCGTACTCCTTGCCGGCCAGGATGGCCAGCGGGATGCCCTGCTCGATGTAGTTGCGCGAGGCGTCGTAGATGAACGACACCGGGGCGTCGGCCTGGGTGAAGTCGCGGGTGTAGCCGCCTTCCGTGCCCGGCGCGATCTGGTTGCGCAGGCGGATGTTGGCGAACGTGCCGCGGATCATGACCTCGTGGTTGCCGCGGCGCGAGCCGTAGCTGTTGAAGTCACGACGCTCCACACCGTGCTCGGTGAGGTACTTGCCGGCCGGGGTGTCGGCCTTGATGGCACCGGCGGGCGAGATGTGGTCCGTGGTCACCGAGTCGCCCAGCTTGGCGAGCACGCGGGCGCCGGTGATGTCGGAGACCGGGGTGGTCTCCATCGTCATGCCCTCGAAGTACGGGGGCTTGCGGACGTACGTCGACTGCGGGTCCCACTCGAAGGTGTTGCCGGTCGGGATCGGCAGCGCCTGCCACTGGGCGTCGCCCGCGAAGACGTCGGCGTAGGACTTGTTGAACATGTCCTCGCCGATGGCGTTCGCCACGACGTCGTTGACCTCGGCCTCGGAGGGCCAGATGTCCTTGAGGTGGACCGGGTTGCCGTCCTGGTCGACGCCCAGGGCCTCGCGCGTGATGTCCACCTTCATGGAGCCCGCGAGGGCGTACGCGACGACCAGCGGCGGGGAGGCCAGGTAGTTCATCTTGACGTCGGGGTTGATCCGGCCCTCGAAGTTCCGGTTGCCGGACAGGACCGCGGTGACCGCGAGGTCGTGGTCGTTGACGGCCTTGGAGACCTCCTCCGGCAGCGGGCCGGAGTTGCCGATGCAGGTGGTGCAGCCGTAGCCGACGAGGTTGAAGCCGACCTTGTCGAGGTAGGGGGTGAGCCCGGCCTTGTCGAAGTAGTCGGTGACGACCTTGGAGCCCGGGGCGAGGGTGGTCTTGACCCACGGCTTGCGGGTCAGGCCCTTCTCCACGGCCTTCTTCGCGACGAGCGCGGCGGCGACCATGACGTACGGGTTCGAGGTGTTGGTGCAGGAGGTGATGGCCGCGACCGTCACCGCGCCGTGGTCGATCTCGTAGGTCGAACCGTCGGGGGCGGTCACGGTGACCGGGTTGGACGGAGCGCCGTTCGGGGCGACGGCCGGGGCGTCGGAGGCCGGGAAGGACTCCTGACCGGCCTCGTCCACGTCGTCGACGTAGTTGCGGACGTCCTGCTTGAACTGCTCGGCGGCGTTCGCGAGGACGATGCGGTCCTGCGGGCGCTTGGGGCCGGCGATGGAGGGGACGACCGTGGAGAGGTCGAGCTCCAGCTTCTCGGAGAAGTCCGGCTCGGCCTTCGGGTCCAGCCAGAGACCCTGCTCCTTGGCGTACGCCTCGACGAGCGCGAGCTGCTGCTCGGAGCGGCCGGTGAGCTTGAGGTACTTGATGGTCTCGTCGTCGATCGGGAAGATCGCGGCGGTCGAGCCGAACTCCGGCGACATGTTGCCGATGGTGGCGCGGTTCGCGAGGGAGGTGGCGGCGACGCCCTCGCCGTAGAACTCGACGAACTTGCCGACCACGCCGTGCTTGCGGAGCATCTCGGTGATGGTCAGCACGAGGTCGGTGGCGGTGGTGCCGGGGGTGAGCTCACCGGTCAGCTTGAAGCCGACGACGCGCGGGATGAGCATGGAGACCGGCTGGCCGAGCATCGCGGCCTCGGCCTCGATGCCGCCGACGCCCCAGCCCAGCACACCGAGGCCGTTGACCATGGTGGTGTGCGAGTCGGTGCCGACCAGCGTGTCGGGGTAGGCCTGACCGTTGCGGACCATGACCGTACGGGCCAGGTGCTCGATGTTCACCTGGTGGACGATGCCGGTGCCGGGCGGGACGACCTTGAAGTCGTCGAACGCGGTCTGGCCCCAGCGCAGGAACTGGTAGCGCTCGCGGTTGCGGCCGTACTCCAGCTCGACGTTCTGCGCGAAGGCCTCGTTCGTGCCGAACTTGTCGGCGATGACGGAGTGGTCGATGACCAGCTCGGCCGGGGAGAGCGGGTTGACCTTCGCCGGGTCGCCGCCGAGCTCCTTGACGGCCTCACGCATGGTGGCGAGGTCCACGACACAGGGCACGCCGGTGAAGTCCTGCATGATCACGCGGGCCGGCGTGAACTGGATCTCCTGCGACGGCTGGGCCTTCGAGTCCCAGCCGCCGAGCGCGCGGATGTGGTCGGCGGTGATGTTCGCGCCGTCCTCGGTACGGAGCAGGTTCTCCAGGAGAACCTTGAGGCTGTACGGCAGGCGGGCCGAGCCCTCCACCTTGTCCAGCCGGAAGATCTCGTACGACTCGTCGCCCACGCTCAGCGTGGCGCGGGCGTCGAAGCTGTTCGCCGACACGACAGTCTCCTTCATTTTTGTGCGCTTACCACCGCATCCTGCCGCCACGCCGTCTTGGCCGATCTGCTAAGGTAAGGCTAAGTTAGGTACGCCTTACTGCCAGACCCAGCGAAAGCGTGCGACTGCGGTACGCCTCGGCAGATATCTCGATGTCGAGATAACTCTAGTACATGAGGCCGGGATGGTCATGCCCGACTTCCCTGTGATGTCCGCCGCCACGGTCCCCGGGTCGGCGCGGTCGCGGTCATCAGTTCGCCAAGTCGGGGTAGGCGGAGGGAGTTGGGAGCACCAGACCGACCCGAGGGGAGACCCATATGGGCCTCACGTTCCGCAAGAGCTTCCGGATCCTGCCCGGCGTGCGGCTGAACATCAACCGGCACTCCTGGTCCATCACCACCGGCGGCGGCAAGCACGGCCCGCGGCACACACACAACAGCACGGGACGTCGTACGACATCGATGGATCTGCCCGGACCTTTCGGGTGGCGCCGCACCCGTACCGCCAAGCGCCACTGAGGCTCCCTCCGGCCCGCGGAGGTCCCTCACCCGAATGCACTCCCCGGAATGCGCCATCTCATATCTGAGATAGCCTCAAGCTCATGGCAGACGACTACCTCGTACGCATCGGCAAGCTCATCCGTGACGCCCGGCAGCACCGGGGCTGGACACAGTCGCAGCTTGCCGAGGCGCTCGGCACCAGTCAGAGCGCCGTCAATCGCATCGAGCGCGGCAACCAAAACATCAGCCTTGAGATGATCGCCCGTATCGGTGAAGCACTGGACAGCGAAATCGTCTCTCTGGGCTACGCGGGCCCCATGCACCTGCGCGTGGTCGGCGGTCGGCGGCTGTCCGGCGCGATCGACGTCAAGACGAGCAAGAACGCGTGTGTGGCCCTGCTCTGCGCCTCGCTCCTCAACAAGGGGCGCACGGTGCTGCGCAGGGTCGCCCGCATCGAGGAGGTCTACCGCCTCCTGGAGGTGCTGAGCTCCATCGGGGTCCGCACCCGCTGGATCAACGACGGAGTCGACCTCGAACTCGTGCCGCCGACCGAGCTGAACATGGACGCCATCGACGCCGAGGCCGCCGTCCGCACCCGCTCCATCATCATGTTCCTCGGTCCGCTGCTGCACCGTATGGACAGCTTCAAGCTGCCCTACGCCGGCGGCTGCGACCTCGGCACCCGGACCATCGAGCCGCACATGATCGCGCTGCGCCGGTTCGGTCTGGACGTCGCGGCGACCGAGGGCCAGTACCACGCGCGCGTGGACCGGTCGGTCCGCCCCGGCCGTCCGATCGTGCTGACCGAGCGCGGCGACACCGTGACGGAGAACGCGCTGCTCGCGGCCGCCCGCCACGACGGCGTCACCGTCATCCGCAACGCTTCCTCCAACTACATGGTCCAGGACCTGTGCTTCTTCCTGGAGGCCCTGGGAGTGAAGGTCGAGGGCATCGGCACCACCACGCTCACCGTGCACGGCGTACCGCACATCGACGTGGACGTCGACTACTCCCCCTCCGAGGACCCGGTCGAGGCGATGAGCCTGCTGGCCGCGGCCGTGGTGACGGAGTCCGAGCTGACCGTGCGCCGGGTGCCCATCGAGTTCCTGGAGATCGAGCTCGCGGTCCTTGAGGAGATGGGGCTCGACCACGACCGTACGCCTGAGTACTTCGCGGACAACGGCCGTACCCGGCTGGTCGACCTCACGGTCCGGCCCTCCAAACTGGAAGCGCCGATCGACAAGATCCACCCGATGCCGTTCCCCGGCCTGAACATCGACAACGTCCCGTTCTTCGCGGCCATCGCGGCGGCCGCGCAGGGTCAGACCCTCATCCACGACTGGGTCTACGACAACCGGGCGATCTACCTGACGGATCTGAACCGGTTGGGCGGGCGCCTCCAACTCCTCGACCCGCACCGGGTGCTGGTGGAGGGCCCGACCCGCTGGCGTGCCGCCGAGATGATGTGCCCGCCGGCCCTGCGCCCCGCCGTGGTCGTCCTGCTGGCGATGATGGCGGCCGACGGCACGTCCGTGCTGCGCAACGTCTATGTCATCAACCGCGGTTACGAGGACCTGGCCGAGCGGCTCAACTCGGTGGGGGCGCAGATCGAGATCTTCCGGGACATCTGACCCGCCCGTCCGACGATGCCGTACGTCGCCACGAGCAGCTTCGCGGTCGGCCTCACCGTGGGGTGCCGTACCCGTGGATCCCCGGGATGACGAGCTGTCCGCCTGTCTGTCCGGCCTGGTCGATGTCCGCGTCGTCCAGGCCGAGTCGGAGCCTGAGGCCAAGGTTCCCGATCGTGTCGAGGCGGCTCCCCTTCATCTTCCACGGCTCGGCGGAGAAGCGGCCGGCACTCGCCTCCTCGGGGGCCTTGAGGTCGCGCAGGGGCGGGCGGCCCCCCTGGCGGTCCCGGACGTGGACTCCGGTGGGAGCGACGGCTCGGCAGCCCGGTGGCCGGCAGGTGGAGCCGGAGTCGTGGGCAGCAGCGGGTCGGACGGTGCGGTGGCCTCGGGTGTCGGGGTGACCGAGCTGGGCGAGGGGCTTGCGTGAAGATCCGGACTCTGCTGCTCGGCCCCGTCGTCGAGGAGCCCCAGGGGGGCGAGGATGCCCGCGCGCCTTGTGGGGGCGGAGGTCGCGTCGGCTGAAGGGGTGGCAGCGGGCGCTGGAGAGAGGCTCGGTGACGGGTCGGCCGTGGGCTCCGACGGCCTGTCCGACCCGCCCGCGGAGTCGGCGCCGGAGTGGGCGCCCGACGTGCCGGGATCAGCGGACGGCGCGGGGCTTGCGGGAACCTCCGTCGCCGACGTCGGCGCGTCTTCGGGGCGGTCGCAGTCGGCGCCTGCGGCCTCATCCACTTCAGAAGCGGAATGAGCCGCGATCGCGCTCGTATCGGCGGCGGGCACGCGTTGACTCCCGAGGATCAGGGCCGTCGGCAGCGCGGTCAGCGCGAGAGCCCTCCCGACCGGCAGGCGCAGGCGCGTCAGCGCGGACGTACGGGGGCCGGCGTGACGGCCTCTCGGCGGTCCGGCGAGGCGGGGTTCTGCGGCCTCGTCGCGGATGTCGTGTGGCCGACCGGTCATTCCCCAGCCCTCTCCTCGGGGCCGGCGGCGGCCGACGCCCCCTCGGTGGGGCCGGGCGTCTCCACCGGGCGTACGTCCACCGGGCCCCAGGAGGGGGCCAGGAGCCCGCCCGTGGCCGCGAACAGCGTGCCGCCGAAGAAGCCGCCGAAGCTGGAGAGGGGAAGCGACAGCACGCCGAGGACCACGGCGACACAGCCGGCGAAGAACCTGATGATCGGCTGGAACCGCAGGAGTCCGGCCAGGACGATCAGGGTCAGGCCGATGACCAGGGAACCGGCCCTCGCCATGGTGGACATCGCCACGGACAGCGCGCCCAGGGACAGGTTGAAGAACGGGATCGGCAGCGGGCAGCAACTCCCGGTCCGACGGGGGCCCCGGCGGGAGACCACCCGCTCACTTGCGCCGCGGAAACCGATCTGTTTTCCTAGGTGGAAACAGATCGGTTTCCTACCGGTGTTCGGACCATGACCAGCGACAAGGGAAAAGATGACCACCACCTACGACCGTGGGGCGCCCGCCTCCGGGACAACAGACCCGGGCCGCCGCGGCTCACACGCCGTGCGCTGGTGGGTGCTCGTCGTGCTGGGCGTGGCACAGCTCATGGTCACGCTCGATGCGACCGTCGTGAACATCGCGCTGCCCGCCGCGCAACACGACCTCGGTTTCAGCGACGGCAGCCGGCAGTGGGTCATCACGGGTTACGCCCTGGCATTCGGCAGTCTGTTGTTGCTCGGCGGGCGACTCGGTGACCTGTTCGGCCGGCGTACCACCTTCGTCATCGGCCTGATCGGTTTCGCGGCCGCATCCGTCGCCGGTGGGGCGGCCGGCAGCTTCGACGTCCTCGTCGCGGCACGTGTGGCCCAAGGACTCTTCGCCGCGCTGCTCGCGCCCGCGGCGCTCTCGCTGCTCAGCGTGACCTTCACCCGACCGTCCGAGAGGGCGAAGGCCTTCGGCATCTTCAGTGCGCTGTCCGGTGCGGGCGGCGCGATCGGACTGCTGCTCGGCGGCATGCTCACCGAATGGGCGTCGTGGCGCTGGGTGATGTATGTGAACGTCGCCTTCGCGGCAGTCGCGCTCGTCGGCGCGCTGCTGCTACTGGCCAAGCCTGCGGTCACCGAGCGGCCCAAGCTCGACATTCCGGGGACCATCGTGGTGAGCGCCGCGCTGTTCGCCATCGTCTACGGGTTCGCGCACGTCGAATCCACCAGTTGGACCAACCCGGTCACCCTCGGCTCCATGATCGTCGGCGTGGTGCTGCTCGCCGTGTTCGTGTGGCTGGAGTCCAGGGTCGCGCATCCGCTGCTGCCGCTGCGACTCGTGCGGGACCTGACCCGCGGCGGTTCGTTTGTGGCCGTGTTCGTCGTGGGCATGGGGATGTTTTCGATCTTCCTGTTCCTGACGTATTACCTCGAGGCCGGCATCGGCTACTCGCCGATCAAGACCGGTCTGGCGTTCCTGCCGATGGTCGGGGGAATCGTCGCCGCGGCGACCACGGCGCCTTCGCTGTTGCTGCCGAGGGTCGGTCCGAAGATCGTGATCTCCGCGAGCTTCCTCGTCGCCGCGACCGGCATGGCCCTGCTGACCCGACTCGCGCTGGACAGCGGCTACGCCACCGACATCATGCCCGGGATGATCCTGCTGGGTCTCGGCCTCGGCGGAGTGATGACCACCGCGTTCCAGGGTGCGACCGCAGGCGTGCACCACGAGGACACGGGCGTCGCCTCGGCACTGATCAACACCAGCCAGCAGGTGGGTGGCTCGATCAGCACGGCCCTGCTGACCACCGTCGCCTCATCGGCCGCGGCCGACTATCTGTCCTCGCACAAGGCCGGCGCGCTGACCGTGGCGCAGGCCGGGGTCGAGGGCTACACGGCCACTCTGGCGTGGGGCGCCGGGTTCTTCGTGGTCGGTGCGGTGCTCGCGGCGTTCCTGATACCGAACGCGCCTCTGGCGCCGTCGGAAGGCGAGCCCGTCATCGCGCACTGAGCTGCACATTGCGGGCACGTTCCGTCAACTCGGCGCCAGACTCACGTGGTTGGCGGAACGCGCCGAGGCTGACGGACAGGTGGGTCAGGGCGGCGCGATCACCGTCACGGGGATGAGCGCCGCCCGCCTGCCGCTGCTGTGGCTGCAGGCGCCCCACCCCATCGAGGCACTGCCGGGCTTCTGTCGCCTCTTCGCCGCGTTCGTACCACTGCGGCAGATCACCGGCGGCATCCGCTCGATCCTCGGCTACGACCCCAGGGCGACGTGGGCCTGGCCGGGGGCAAGCGGCGTAAACCGATCAGTTTTCATTTGGTGGGAAGCGAGTTAACCTCACCGTATGACCACCGAGGCGAAGTCAAGTTCCAGGGAGCGGCTGCTGGAGGCGGCGGCCAGGCTCACCTACCGGGATGGTGTCGGCATCGGCGTCGACGCGCTGTGCAAGGCGGCGGGGGTGTCCAAGCGCTCCATGTACCAGCTGTTCGAGAGCAAGGACGAACTGCTGGCCGCGAGCCTGGAGGAGCGCGCCGCCGCCTTCGTGGCCGGGCTCCTGCCCGCGGCGGACGACGGCCGTTCACACCGCGAGCGGATCCTGCACGTCTTCGAGCAGTTGGAGTCGCAGGCCGGTGCCCCCGAGTTTCTGGGCTGCCGGTATCTGACTGTTCAGGTCGAGCTCAAGGACCAGAGCCACCCTGCGAGCCGGGTGGCCCACCGGATCAAGGCGAACCTGACCGGCTTTTTCCGTTCCGAGGCCGAACAGGGCGGCGCGAGCGATCCCGACCTGCTGGCCCGTCAGCTCATCCTGGTCTTCGACGGCGCCAGCGCCCGCGCGGGAATCCAGGCCGACAACCTGACCGGGCTCATCGCGCCCACGGTGACGACCCTGCTCGACACGGCAGGCTTGCACTGACGCGACTCTCACGGTTTCGCGCCCTGTTGCCGCGATCAACCACCTGCATGCGTTCACCATGGCACGGAGGCCCGCTCGCTGACCTGCTCCGCCCTGCCCCGCCCCGCCTGGACTGCACGGGCCCGCTGGGCCCTTGTTTCGACACCACGGAAAGCCGACCGCCACGAGACGGAGCACCGGGTCGCTGCGCGTCACCACAGCGCTCCGTCCCACCTTCGCCAGGACCCCGCAGGTACCGCGAAGCCCCACGCGGCACACAGGACGGCGACACGCACGCCGTCTTCGCCACCGTGACCGTCGCGACGGCGACCGACGCGAGGCCGACGCTGCGCTGCATCGCCGGTTCCGTGACCGGACCCGCGAGCGCGCCGCACCGTGTCGTTCCCACCCGGGCCTTCGACAAGCAGATCAGCAAGCTCAGCCGGCCGGCCGGCTGACGCCCGTCCGCCGAGGCGGAGGCGGAGTCGACCCCCAGGTCCATCCCGCCCATGTCGCTCATGTCGCCGATGTCTCCACCGTCCGGGACACCCGCACACCGCTACGAGGAATCCACCGATGAGGCCGAGCGCACCGGTGCGGTCGGGGTGGGCCGGCCGGGGAGGCGCTGTCGGGCCGGGAACCCGGCAAGAAGCGCGACCCCGGGCACCCTCGGTCCCCGCTTCGCCAACGGTCCGATCGCGGTCGTCGACACCGTCGGCCGACCGGGCCCTGCTCTGGCCGCCAATCCCTCCCCCGATCGACGTCCAGTACACGAAGTGACAGGCCCCGGTCAAAGGCTTCCCAAGTGCCGGACACTTCCTCCCACCCGTGGTCGGGTCCCAACGAAGGCCGTACGTATGCCTGTTTGGGAGGACCTCGTGTCAGCACCGACCCGTAAGAGACGATGGCTCACGACCTGGGCCATCACCGCATCCGCCGCACTCGTCGCGATACCCGCAAGCGCCGCGTCCGGCCAGAGCAACAGCCCCTTCGGCGCCCGCGCGCTCGCTCAACTCGCCGCCGAACGCGCGGACTCGGTGGGCGCCATGAGCCCCAAGGCGAAGGCCGAGGACGGCGACGACGGCAACGAGGCCGACGAGATAGCCGAGGGCGCGGACCAGTACGCCGAGGCGCGCACCTCACCCGGGATCGTCGCGCCGGGGGCGTACGGGGCCGCCTGGAGCAGCCTGACCAATCTGCCGAGCACCGGCGGCAGTTGGCGCGGCGTCACCGACCTGCCGTACAACTCGGACGATGCGCGCTACCGGGACATCGACTCCAACTCCAGTGGCGGTTCGGGCAATGTGACGGGCCGTATGGCGGCGATGGCCGCCGATGACGACGGGTACGTGTACGCCGGCAGCGCGGGTGGCGGCGTGTGGCGGTCGCGGACCGGCGGGGGGCACTGGCAGGCCATCAGTGACGGCCTGTCCTCGCAGTCCACGGGCGCGCTCGCGCTCGACGGGGGCGGGCGGCTGTGGCTGGGCACCGGCGAGGCGACGACCAACGCGGACGCGTACCTCGGCAGCGGCGTCTACGTCCTGACCGATCCGCACCACGGTACGTTCTCCTCCCGCAGCCGGGTCGGCGGCGACGAGCTGGAGAGCACCACGGTCCACCAGCTGCGCTTCGGCGGCGGCAAGGTGTGGGCGGCGACCGGCAGGGGCGTGTGGAGCCACTCCACGAAGACGCTGAAGGGCGCCTGGAAGCTGGAGTTCGCGCCCAACCCGGACTATCTGCCGGGCGGTTCGCAGGCGAAGGACCCGAGCGCCCCGTACAAGAACATCGCCAACGACATCGCGATCGACCCGAAGAACCCGAACAAGGTCGTCCTCGCGGTCGGCTGGCGCAGCGGTGACGACTACAACGGCTTCTACACCAAGGGCGCGGACGGCACCTGGACCCGGATCACCAGCGGCCTGGGCGACCTGCCCGCCGACCCGGACAACGTCGGCAACGTCACCTTCGCCCGCTCCGCCGACGGCTCCCGCTACTACGCCGTCGACCAGTCCCCTGAGCAGCTGAACACCAACCCGGACAGCGGTCTTGAGGGCTTCTACGTCTCCAAGTCCGGTTCGCCGACCGGGCCGTGGACGAAGATCGCCGACTACCAGGGGCTGGCCGCGTCCGGCTCGGCGCTGACCTCCAGCGGCTACATGCCCGGCGTCCAGGCCTGGTACAACCAGTTCCTCACCGTCGACCCGGCCGACCCCGAGCATGTCTACGCCGGGCTGGAGGAGGTCTACGAGACCAAGGACGGCGGCGGCACCTGGTCGACCGTCGGCCCGTACTGGAACTTCGGCTTCTCCTGCTGGAGCATCGACCCGGCCAAGCAGACCGGCGACTGCAACGCGACCACCCACTCCGACCAGCACGGCGTCGCCATCGGCCGCTACCACGGCAAGAGCTTCGTGTACGTCGGCAACGACGGCGGCGTCTACAAGCGGCCGGTCAACGGCTCCCAGGACACCTCCGGGCACGCCACCGACTGGACCTCGCTGAACGACGGCACCATCGACACCCTGCAGTACTACTCGGTGGGCATCGGCAAGGACCTGGACCACGGCGGCGTCTCCGTCACCGGCGGCCTGCAGGACAACGGCCAGTCCGTCCTGCGCAGCAACGACAAGGTGATGGGCTCCAACTTCGGCGGCGACGGCGGCGACACCCTCACCGACCCCGCCAACGGCTGCAACATCGCGGAGGAGTACGTCTACCTCTCCATCCAGGTGACACAGAACTGTGCGGTCAACGACGGCAGTTGGATCGACGACGCCGCCAAGGCCACGTCGTACAACGTCGCCCCGGCCGACAACGCCACCGGCGAGGCCCGCTTCATCGCCCCGCTCGCGGCCGACGCCAAGAACCCCTCGACCTGGATCGCGGGCGGCCGTCACGTGTGGGTGCAGACCCACGGCTACGCCATCCGCAGCGGCGATGAGTGGACCAGCCTGTACGACCTCGGCGAAGGACACACCGCGACCGCCGTCGCCACCTCCGGCGGCAAGGTGTACGCGGCCTGGTGCGGCCCCTGCAACAACCAGGGCTTCACCCGCGGGATCTCCGTCGGCAACGCGGACGGCACCGGCTGGCACGACATCGCCCTGCCCGTGGACGGGACCGTACCCAACCGCTACCTCAGCGGCTTCGCCGTCGACCCGAAGAACGCCGACCACGTCTACCTCACGGTCAACGGCTTCTCCCGGCAGTGGACCGAGGGGCCGGGCGCGGGCGTGGGTCACGTCTTCGAGTCCAAGGACGGCGGCACCACCTGGAAGGACATCTCGAAGAACCTCCCCGACGTGCCGGCCGACTCCGCGGTCGTCACGCCGAACGGTGGTCTCGCCGTGGGCACCGACCTCGGCGTCGTCTACCGGGCGCCGGGACGTACGACCTGGCAGCGCGTCGGCAACCTCCCTGCGGTCGCCGTGCTCCAGGTGAAACTGAGCCCCGACGGCAGCACGCTGTACGCGGCCACCCACGGCCGCGGCATCTACGCGATCAAGCTGCGCGACTGCGGCTGACAACGGCGCGACAGGGGTGGCCCGGCTTCCGGGTCACCCCTGCGTCGGGTACGGCAGCACGTCCACGTGCAGTGTGAAGGCGACCCGCGCCGCGCCCGCCATGTCCGGCGCCTTTGCTCGCGCGGTGACCTGGGCCGTACCGCCCCGGGTGCCCGCGCACCGCAGGGAGGCGCGGGCCGTGCCGTCCGCGTCCACCCGCCAACCGGACGCCAGGACGAAGGCCGGCGCGGAACTGAGCACGGCCGTCCACCGCCTGTCGTCCGTCCGGGGCTCCAGGACGAGGGACACGACGGCTCCCGGCCGCAGGCACAGCCGCTGGACAACCGCGTCACCCGGGCTGAAGAGGACCTCCGCACGCCCGGAGACACAGCTCGCCGCCGACGGAGGCGGCGCGGCGGCCGATCCGGACGGGTTTTCGGACGGGCTCCCTCCAGTCGGGCTCACGGACGAGGACGGGGACGCGGACGGAACGGCGGACGCGCGAGTCGGCGTACCCCCCGACGGCTCTGTCGCACCGCCGCTGCCTCCCGAAGGCCCCGAAGGCCCTCCCGCCGACGTACCGCACGCCACCAGGACGGCGGCCCCGGCTACCGCCCACACTCCGGCCCACCACCGCATTCCGACACCTCCTGGCCCTCGTACGGACACCAGCATGCCCCTTCGACGCGGATTCGGGCCCGCTCGTCGGTGGTCAGAAGCGCATCGCGTACGAGATGCGGCGGGCAGGTACTCGGTGCGCCGTGCCTCGTGGAACCGGTCGTCCTGTTCCAGGACCTCGCAGTCCCGTCGGTGTTGATCGCCTATCTTGGCGCGTATGCAGTCCTACACGATCGGCCAGGCGGCGCGTCTGCTCGGAGTGAGCCCGGACACCGCGCGGCGGTGGGCGGACGCCGGCCGGGTGGCCACCCATCGGGACGAGACCGGACGCCGCCTCATCGACGGGAAGGACCTGGCCGCGTTCTCGGTGGAGTTGGCCAAGAGCGGCGGCGAGGAGACCTCGTACACCTCGGTCCGCAACGCCTTTCCCGGCATCGTCACGGCCGTGAAGCTGGGCGATGTCGCGGCCCAGGTGGAGATCCAGGCAGGCCCGCACCGACTGGTGTCCCTGCTGACGCGGGAGGCCGTGGAGGAACTCGGCCTGGAGGTCGGGGTGGAGGCCACGGCCCGCGTGAAGTCGACGAACGTGCACATCGACCGCGCCTGAGCGGGAGTCGTGCGGGGTCAGAGGGTGAGCAGTTCCTCGTGGAAGCCGCCGAACTGCCGTTGTGTGTCGACGAGATGGATCTCCAGGATCCAGTGGCAGCGGCCTCCGGCTTTGTCGGTACGGCGCAGTGGGGTGCCGTTGGCGGGCGCGATGTACGACTCCACGTCGGCGCCGTCGATCCACTCGTGCGGGAACTCGCCGACCAGGTGGCCCGCGTGCCAACCGCCCAACTCCCAGCCGGACGTGGCGGCCAGCCGCTCGATCTCGGCGTACAGCCGTGCGCCGGTGATGTCCGGGTCGGCCTCGAAGCGGCTCCGGCCCGCGGCGAAGATCTTCGGCAGGTCGTCGCGGAGGCGGTGCTTGACCGGGTCGTCGCCGAGGACGAAGGTCCGGCCGAAGTCGGCCTCGTACTCCTCGAAGATCGGGCCGAAGTCGGCGAAGACGATGTCGTCCGTGCCGATCACCCGGTCCGGCGGGTTCTCCCGGTACGGCTCGAGCGTGTTCGGTCCGGAGCGCACGATCCGCTTGTGCCAGTGCCGAGTGGTGCCGAACAGCTCGTTCGCCAGGTCCCGGATCCGGTCGCTGACCGCCCGCTCCCCCTCCCCCGGCGCCACCAGCCCGCGCTCCTCGATCTCCGCGAAGAGTCGAACGGCCTTCGCCTGAGCGTCCAGCAGCCTGGCCGCGCGCGTGGGTTCGTCGTCCGCCATGGGGGCGAACGTAATCACCGGGATCGCCCCCGGCAACGGGATTACCGCATCCCGTACGAACGCACATGCCACCCTGATGAATCAGGTTTCAAGCTCATGCGATGCGACAGCTGACTTTCACCTCGCATCTGCGCCAGTATCGTGGATCGTGGAAGGTCCGCAAGGACCGCAGGTGAAGGTGTCCGTCAGGACCCAGAGGGAGTGGACCCGTGATGACCCGTACCGCGCGTCGGAACCGCCGGACCCTGCAGGTGACCGGGGCAGGCGCCGCCGCGCTGCTGGCCGTCAGCGCCTGCTCGTCGTCCGGCTCGGGCTCCTCGTCCACGACGTCGGACTCCTCCGCGTCCACCTCGGACAAGCTCTCCGGCACGGTGACCGTCTTCGCCGCCGCCTCCCTCGAGGAGAGCTTCACGACGCTGGGCAAGCAGTTCGAGCGGGCCCACCCGGGCACGAAGGTGACCTTCAGCTTCGGCGGCAGCGACTCGCTCGCCGCGAGCATCACCGGCGGCGCCCCGGCGGACGTGTTCGCCTCGGCCAGTCCCAAGACGATGAAGATCGTCACGGACGCCGGGGACGCCTCCGGCACGCCCGCCACCTTCGTGCGCAACCAGCTGGAGATCGCCACCCTGCCCGGCAACCCGGACCAGGTCGCGTCGCTGAAGGACCTCACGAACCCGGACCTGAAGGTCGTGCTGTGCGACAAGGAGGTGCCCTGCGGCGCCGCCGCCCAGAAGGCCCTGGACGCGAGCGGGCTGAAGCTCACGCCGGTCTCCTACGAGCAGGACGTCAAGGCCGCGCTGACCAAGGTCGAGCTGAAGGAGGCCGACGCGGCCGTCGTCTACAAGACCGATGTGCACGCCGCGGGTGACAAGGTGGGGGGCGTGGAGTTCCCCGAGTCCGCCGACGCCGTCAACGACTACCCGGTCACCGTGCTCAAGGGCGCGCAGAACACCGACGCGGCCAAGGCGTTCATCGCGCTCGTGCGGTCCACCGAGGGCCAGAAGGTCCTGACCGATGCCGGGTTCCTGAAGCCGTGACCCGCGCAGACCTGCCCGAGGCCGCGCCCGAGACCCTCCGGGGCGGGCCGCGGCGCCGGCGTGTCCGAACGGGTGCGGTCGGCCGCGGTGTGCCGCTGCCGCTGCTCGTGCCGGCGCTGATCGGTCTGGCGTTCCTGATCGTGCCGCTGGTCGCGCTTCTTGTACGGGCGCCCTGGCGCAGCATGCCCGAGCAGCTGACCAGCGCCGATGTGTGGCAGGCGCTTCAGTTGTCCCTGGTCTGCGCCACGGCCGCCACCGCGGTGAGCCTGGTCATCGGGGTTCCGCTGGCCTGGCTGCTGGCCCGCGTCGAGTTCCCCGGCCGCGGCCTGGTCCGGGCCCTGGTGACCCTGCCGCTCGTCCTTCCGCCGGTCGTCGGCGGTGTCGCGCTGCTCATGGCGCTGGGCCGCAACGGGGTCGTGGGCAAGTGGCTCGACGCCTGGTTCGGGATCACGCTCCCCTTCACCACGGCCGGGGTCGTGGTCGCCGAGGCGTTCGTCGCGATGCCGTTCCTCGTCATCAGCGTGGAGGGAACCCTGCGGGCCGCCGACCCGCGGTACGAGGAGGCGGCGGCGACCCTGGGCGCCTCCCGCTTCACGGCGTTCCGCCGGGTCACGCTGCCGCTGATCGCACCGGGCATCGCTGCGGGCGCGGTACTGGCCTGGGCGCGGGCGCTGGGCGAGTTCGGCGCGACGATCACTTTCGCGGGCAACTTCCCGGGCCGTACCCAGACCATGCCGCTCGCCGTCTACCTCGCCCTCCAGAGCGACCCGGAGGCGGCCGTCGCCCTCAGCCTGGTCCTCCTGGCCGTGTCCGTGGCGGTGCTGGCGGGGCTGCGCGATCGTTGGATGACGGCGGGATGAGCGATACGGGTGCCGGCGGGGAGGGCGGGGTCGGTGGTGAAGGGACTGCTGGGGCCGGTGCAGGCAGGGCCTGCGGCAGAACAGTCCGACGGTCGGGACCAGTGACAGCCGGGACCAGTGACAGCCGACCGGCGGGAGCCGAGGCCTCCCGTCCGACGGGGAGCGGAGCGCGCCCGATGAGCGAGAAGACTCGAGCCGCCGCCCCCGGCGTCCGCCCCGGCACCGCCCCCGGCGGCCTCGACGCCCGTCTCGTCGTGGACCGCGGCGCCTTCCGCCTCGACGTTTCACTCACCGTCGCCCCCGGCGAGGTGGTCGCCCTCCTCGGGCCGAACGGTGCCGGCAAGACCACCGCCCTGCGCGCACTCGCCGGTCTGACGCCGCTCACCGACGGTCATCTACGGCTGGACGGCACCGCGTTGGAGCGCACGCCGCCGGAATCCCGCCCCGTCGGCGTCGTCTTCCAGGACTATCTGCTCTTCCCGCACCTCACCGCCCTCGACAACGTCGCGTTCGGCCCGCGCTGTCAGGGCGCGACCAAGGCGGCGGCCCGTGCGGGGGCAGCCGCCTGGCTGGAGCGAATGGGTCTCGCCGCCCACGCGGGCGCCAAACCGCGCAGGTTGTCCGGCGGCCAGGCCCAACGCGTGGCCCTGGCACGCGCGTTGGCGACCCAACCCCGGCTGCTGCTCCTCGACGAGCCCCTGGCCGCCCTCGACGCCCGCACCCGGCTGGAGATCCGTGCCCAACTGCGGCGCCACCTGGTGGAGTTCGAGGCCGTCGCCGTACTCGTCACGCACGACCCGCTGGACGCCATGGTCCTCGCCGACCGTCTCGTGGTCGTCGAGCACGGCGAGGTCGTCCAGGAAGGCGCCCCGTCCCACATCGCCCGCCATCCGCGCACCGACTACATCGCCCAGCTGGTCGGCCTGAACCTCTACCGGGGCGAGGCCGACGGCCACACGGTCCGCCTCGAAGCCGGACCCGCGCTCACCACCACGGACGACCTCTCCGGACCCGTGTTCGTCGCCTTCCCGCCGAGCGCCGTGACCCTCTACCGTGAACCGCCCGCCGGCTCCAGCGCCCGCAACCACTGGCGCTGCGAGGTGGCCGGCCTGGAGACCCACGGCGACCAGATCCGCGCCGACCTCACCGGCGAGCTCCCCCTCGCAGCGGACCTCACCGCGGTGGCCGCGGCGGAACTCGACCTGCACCCGGGCGCGGAGGTCTGGGCGGCGGTGAAGGCGGCGCAGACACACGCGTATCCCGTCTGACACGGCTCCCCGCGGTCCGAGTCGCCGACTCGCCGACTCGCCGACTCGTCGGGGATCATGCGCTGCGGGCGCTCTCGCCGAGGCGGAGGGACACGCTCGGACGCACCGCACGCCCTGAACGCCCGGAACACGCGATCGGTCCCCGTTCTGCAGCGGCAGCGGCAGCGGTGGCGAGGGCGGAGCGCAGGAGCAGGGGGCGAACGGGGCGGACGGGGCGGACGGACATGGTGGCGAGTCCGCACCGAGCGTCGTGGAACCGTCCGAGAGTTGTCCGCGTGTTGTCACGCTTCATGCTGGGCCGTTCCGCTGAGTGCGCGACAGGAGCATGGTCTACCCATACGGATACGGACCCCATGGGGACGGTCCCGCCAATATGGAGGTGCGCCATGTGTTCTCACCGGTCTTCGTGCGCTTCGTCCGACAGCACCACCCCGCACATCGTCGCGGCCCATCCCGAGCAGGGCTGGAACCTGCTGTGCAACGGCGCGATCGTCTTCGACGACAGCGGCGAGCTGCTGCCCGACGGCCGGATCGTCGCGCCGCACCGGGTGCCGGCCGGACAGCTGGCCGTCGCCGCCTGATCAGTTCCCCGCGATGAACTCCCGCAACGCTGAGGCATGACGCCCCGGCTGATCCTCGGCGATCGGCGTCCGCGAGCCCCGGTCTCAAGCAGCAGCCACCTCTGCGGGAGGAGTCCGGCCGGGCGACGATCACGGGTGACGTGTTCGGTGATCCGGATGCGCGTCCCCGCGACGCCGTAACCCCCGTCGGGTCCCCACGTCCGCCCCCAGCGCCCCCAGCGCCCGCAGCCGCCGTCGACGATCTCGTCCGGCACCGGCCGCCCGGTGAGCCGGCCGATCCCGACCGGCGGCCCGAGCAGCGGCTTCGGCCCCGGCGCCGGCACCAGGAACGCCACCCCGCCGGACACCCGGCAGGCCGCAGGCCACCCCGAGCACCTTCCCGACGCCCGGTCCGGGCATTCCGGCGATGCTAGGGCAGCACCGCGAAGCCGTCGAGTTCCACCGCCGCCTGGTCGTCCCACAGCCGTACGACCTCCACGACCGCCATCGCGGGGTAGTCCCGGCCCGCCGACTCCCGCCAGATGCGGCCCAGTTCAGGGGCGTGGGTGCGGTAGGCGGCGATATCGGTGGCGTAGACGGTGACGCGGGCGAGGTCGGACGGAGTGCCACCGGCGGCCGCCAGGGCGGTGAGGAGGTTGCCGAGCGCCTTCTCGAACTGCTCCGGCAGGGATTCCCCGACCACCTTGCCGTCGGCGTCGAGAGCGGTCTGCCCCGCGAGGAAGACCACCCGGGACCCGGTGGCGACGACCGCGTGCGAGAAGCCGGTGGGCGGGGACAGTTCGGGCGGGTTGATGCGCTCGGCGGTCATGAAGCCTCCATCGTCTCTACGGCTTCCCCGACTTCCCCGGCCTTCACGGTCGCCAGTTCCGCGTACAACTCCTTGGCGATGATGCCCCGTTGCACCTCGCTCGCCCCTTCGTAGATACGCGGGGCGCGCACCTCCCGGTACAGATGCTCCAGCAGATGACCGCGCCGCAGTGCGCGTGCGCCGTGCAGTTGGACCGCGCTGTCGACGACGTACTGCGCGGTCTCGGTCGCGAGCAGCTTCGCCATCGCCGCGCGCTTGGGCACGTCCGGGGCGCCTTCGTCGTACGCCGTCGCCGCCGCGTACACCATGAGGCGGGCCGCGTCCGTGCGCAGCGCCATCTCGGCGACCGTGTGCGCGACACTCTGAAGATCGCTCAACTTGCCGCCGAAGGCGTCCCGTCGGGAGGTGTGCGCGAGGGTCGCGTCCAGCGCCGCCTGTGCCATGCCGACCGCGAAGGCGCCGACACTGGGCCGGAAGAGGTTGAGGGTGCCCATGGCGACCCGGAAGCCGCGGTCGACCTCTCCGAGGACGTCGTCGGCGCTCACCGGCACGGCGTCGAAGGCGAGGGCGCCGATGGGATGCGGGGAGAGCATGTCGAGGCCGGTACCGCTGAACCCGGGCCGGTCCGCGGGCACGAGGAAGGCGGTCACCCCCCGGGCGCCGGCGTCGGGGGTGGTCCGCGCGAAGACGGTGCAGAAGTCGGCCTCGGGGGCGTTGGAGATCCAGCACTTCTCCCCGGTGAGCCGCCAGCGGGAGGGGCCGTCGGGGACAGCGGACAAGGACAGCGCCGCCGCGTCCGATCCCGCCCCCGGCTCGCTCAGCGCGAACGCGGCCACCGCGCTGCCCTCGCTCACCGCCGGCAGCCAGCGTTCCCGCTGGGCCGCAGTGCCGTACGCGTGGACGGGGTGGGCGCCGAGACCCTGGAGGGCGAGGGCCGTCTCCGCCTCCGTGCAGGCGTACGCGAGGGATTCCCGCATGAGGCACAGATCCAGCGCGCCGGAGGTGAACAGGCGCTCCAGGAGGCCGAGTTGGCCCAGCTCGGCGACCAGCGGACGGTTCACACGCCCCGGCTCGCCCTTCTCCGCGAGCGGGCGCAGCCGTTCCGCGGCGAGGGTGCGCAGCTGCGCACACCGGGCGGTCTGGGACGGTTCGAGCGAGAATGCGGGCATTGCCGGTCCCCTCTCTCGACAGGGCCCTACGACAGTATCGCGTGCCGTTGACTGTCGTCATCAACACGATACGCTCCTTGTGCGAGCCCACCATCGACGCCCACAAGGCGGCCCACGGCAAGGGGGCGACCCGCCATGAACGTCTCGGCCCACGTCGACACCTTCGCGCGCGACCACCTCCCGCCCCCCGACCAGTGGCCGGAGCTCCGTTTCGACCTTCCGGAGCTGCGTTACCCCGATCGGCTGAACTGCGCCGCCGAGCTGCTGACGGGCCCGTCCGACGACCGCCCGGTGTTCCACACCCCGGCCGGGGACACATGGACGTACGGCACACTGCGCGCACGCGTCGACAGGCTCGCGCATCTCCTCACCGGCGACCTCGGGGTCGTCCCCGGCAACCGTGTCCTGCTGCGCGGCCCGACCACACCCTGGCTCGCGGCCTGCTGGCTGGCGGTGCTGAAGGCGGGCGCGGTCGCCGTGACGGTGCTGGCCCAGCAGCGGCCGCACGAGCTGGCCACGATGTGCGAGATCGCGCGCGTAGAGCACGCCCTGTGCGACATCCGCGCCGTCGACGATCTCGCCAAGGCCGAGATACCGGGTCTCAGGATCACGACGTACGGGGGCGACGCCCCCGACGACCTCCTGAACCGCGAGGCGCCCGGGATGCCGTACCCCGCCGTGGAGACCGCGGCCGACGACGTGGCGCTGATCGCGTTCACCTCCGGGACCACCGGGCGGCCCAAGGGCTGTATGCACTTCCACCGAGATGTGCTCGCGATAGCCGACACCTTCTCCAAACATGTGCTCAAGCCACATGTGGCCGATGTCTTCGCGGGCAGTCCCCCGCTCGGTTTCACCTTCGGACTCGGCGGCCTGGTGATCTTCCCGATGCGCGCGGGCGCCAGCTCGCTCCTGCTCGAACAGGCCGGTCCCCAGCAGCTGTTGCCGGCCGTCGCCGAACACCGGGTCTCGGTCCTGTTCACCGCCCCCACCGCCTACCGCGCGATGCTCGACCAACTCGACGCGTACGACGTCTCGTCGCTGCGCCGCTGTGTCTCCGCGGGAGAGAACCTGCCCGCGGCCACCTGGCAGGCCTGGCAGGAGCGGACCGGGCTGGGGATCGTCAACGGCATCGGCGCCACCGAGCTGCTGCACATCTTCATCTCCGCCGCCGACGAGCACATCCGGCCCGGGACGACCGGGGTGCCCGTACCCGGCTGGCACGCGCGCGTGGTCGACGAGACAGGTCGGGAGAAGCCCGACGGCGAACCCGGCCTGCTCGCCGTGCGCGGTCCCGTCGGCTGCCGCTACCTCGCCGATCCCCGGCAGCTGGAGTATGTGCGGGACGGCTGGAACAGCACCGGCGACACATACATCCGCGAGAAGGATGGGTACTTCCGCTATGTGGCCCGCGCGGACGACATGATCATCTCCGCCGGGTACAACATCGCCGGACCGGAGGTGGAGGACGCCCTGCTGCGGCACCCGGACGTGGTCGAGGCGGCCGTCGTGGGGCGGGCCGACGAGGCACGCGGTCAGGTGGTCGTGGCCTTCGCCGTCCTCAAGGAGGGCGCCGAGCGGGACGCCGAGGCGCTGCGCGCGTACGTCAAGACCGAACTGGCGCCCTACAAATGCCCGCGCGAGATCGTCTTCCTGGACGCGCTGCCGCGCACGGCGACCGGCAAACTCCAGCGGTTCAGGCTGCGCACCGTTGGTGACCAGCAGTGATCCACACGAACTAAGATGATCAACGTGTCCGACCAGCATGCACCACGGTCTCTCATCGTCACGCTCTACGGAGCCTACGGCCGCTTCATGCCGGGCCCCGTGCCCGTCGCCGAGCTGATCCGGCTGCTGGCCGCGGTCGGCGTGGACGCCCCGTCCGTACGCTCGTCGGTGTCCCGCCTGAAGCGGCGCGGACTGCTGCTGCCGGCCCGCACGGCACGGGGCTCAGCCGGGTACGAACTGTCACAGGAGGCCCGTCAGCTGCTCGACGACGGCGACCGGCGCATCTACGCGGTGACCCCGCCCGAGGACGAGGGCTGGGTGCTCGCGGTGTTCTCGGTGCCGGAGTCGGAGCGGCAGAAGCGGCACGTGCTGCGTTCACGGCTGGCCGGACTGGGCTTCGGCACGGCGGCCCCCGGGGTGTGGATCGCCCCGGCGCGACTGTACGAGGAGGCCCGGCACACCCTCCAGCGGCTGCGGCTCGACCCGTACGTCGACCTCTTCAGCGGCGAGCATCTCGGCTTCGCCGCGACCGTCGAGGCGGTGTCCCGCTGGTGGGACCTGGCCGCGATCGCCAAGGACCACGAAGCCTTCCTCGACCGCCACGCGCGCGTGCTGCGCGACTGGGAGGACCGGGCCGACACCCCGCCCGAGGAGGCCTACCGCGACTACCTGCTGGCCCTCGACTCCTGGCGCCACCTCCCCTACTCCGACCCCGGCCTGCCCGCCCCGCTGCTCCCTCAGGACTGGCCGGGTCGGCGGGCGGCGGCGGTGTTCCGAGGCCTGCACGAGCGGCTGCGGGACGCGGGCGCCACCTTCGTCGGTCTGTGATCCCAGGCACTCCACGGTCCCCCAAGACAACCCTCAGCTCCCTCTGTCCCTCTTCTCAAGTTTCTTGCCTAGCGTCCTCCGGGTCGTCGTGAGAGAGAAGAGGACCATTGCGCATGACCACCACGGCAAGGGCTCAGGGAGCCACCGTCTGGCTCACGGGGCTGCCCAGCGCGGGCAAGACGACCATCGCTCGTCTGCTCGCTGACCGCCTGAAGGCCGAGGGACATCGCGTGGAGGTCCTCGACGGCGACGAGATACGCCGTTTCCTCTCCGCCGGCCTCGGCTTCTCCCGCGAGGACCGCACCACGAACGTGCAGCGGATCGGCCTGGTCTCCGAGGTCCTCGCGCGCAACGGCGTCCTGTCCGTCGTCCCGGTGATCGCCCCGTACGCCGACAGCCGCGAGGCCGTCCGCACACGGCATGACGCGAGCGGCACGCCGTACGTCGAGGTGCATGTGGCGACCCCGGTGGAGGTGTGCAGCAAGCGGGACGTGAAGGGGCTCTACGCCCGGCAGGCCGCTGGGCAGCTGACCGGCCTGACCGGCGTCGACGACCCCTACGAGCCGCCGGCGGACCCCTCACTGGTCCTCAAGACGCAGGACCAGACGCCCCAGGAGTCGGCGGCCACCGTGTACGCGGCGCTGGCGGAACGGGGGCTGGTGTGACCGGATCCGGTCTCTCCCACCCGGACGCACTTCAGTGAGGCGATGCACATCGGCGGCAAGAACTCCATCGTCATGCCGCACCTCGCGGCTGTACGCCCTCAAGTCCCCAGCGTGAGCCGCGGCTTGGGGGCATCGGTGCGTCCGGTCTGCGGTCGGCGGCTGCCCGCGCGGTACGGTTCCGGCCAGACGACGCCGGGACCGTCGTACCCCTGCTCGGCGGCCGCGTGCAGGGTCCAGTGCGGGTCGTAGAGATGCGGGCGGGCCAGCGCGCACAGATCCGTACGCCCGGCCAGGATCAGCGAGTTGACGTCGTCCCAGGAGGAGATGGCGCCGACCGCGATCACCGGGACACCGGCCTCGTGACGGATCCGGTCGGCGTACGGCGTCTGGTAGGACCGCCCGTAGTCCGGGTGTTCCTCGGCCACGACCTGCCCGGTCGACACGTCGATCGCGTCGGCGCCGTGCGCGGCGAAGGCGCGGGCGATCTCGACGGCGTCCTCGGCCGTGTTGCCCCCCTCGGCCCAGTCGGTGGCGGAGATGCGGACGGTCATGGGCCGTTCCTGCGGCCACACTCCCCTGATGGCGTCGAAGACTTCGAGCGGGAAGCGCAGGCGCTTCGCGAGCGAGCCGCCGTAGGCGTCCGTGCGCCGGTTGGTCAGCGGGGAGAGGAAGCCGGAGAGCAGATAGCCGTGCGCGCAGTGCAGTTCGAGGAGGTCGAAGCCGGCCCGGGCGGCACGCCAGGCTGCCGCCGTGAACTGCTCACGGATGTCGGTCAGTTGGGCACGGCCGAGCTCGCGCGGGATCTGGTTGGAGGGCTTGTACGGGATCGGGGACGGCGCCACGACCGGCCAGTTGCCCTCGGCCAGCGGCTCGTCGATGCCCTCCCACATCAGCTTGGTCGAGCCCTTGCGGCCGCTGTGGCCGAGCTGCACGCCGATCGCGGTGCCCGGCGACTGCGCGTGCACGAAGTCGGTGATCCGTTTCCAGGCCGCGGACTGCCTGCCGTTGTAGAGGCCGGTGCAGCCGGGCGTGATGCGTCCCTCGGGCGAGACGCACACCATCTCGGTCATCACCAGCCCGGCGCCGCCGAGAGCCCGGGCGCCCAGGTGGACCAGGTGGAAGTCGCCGGGGATGCCGTCGGTGGCGGAGTACATGTCCATCGGCGACACCACGACCCGGTTGCGCAGGGTCAGACCGCGGAGCCGGAACGGGGTGAACATCGGGGGCGTGCCCGGCGCGCAGCCGAACTCGCGGTCCACTGCGCCGGTGAAGCGTGGGTCGCGCAGGCGCAGGTTGTCGTGGGTGACGCGGCGGCTGCGGGTGAGCAGGTTGAAGGCGAACTGGCGGGGCGGCTGGTCGAGGTAGAGGCCGAGGTTCTCGAACCACTCGAGGCTGGCGCGGGCGGCGCGCTGCGTGGAGGCGACGACGGGTTTGCGCTCCGCCTCGTAGGCCGCCAACGCCCTGTCCAGCGAGGGCTGTTCCTCCAGGCAGGCGGCCAGGGCGAGGGCGTCCTCGACGGCGAGCTTGGTGCCGGAGCCGATGGAGAAGTGGGCGGTGTGGGCCGCGTCGCCGAGCAGCACGGTGTTGCCGTGCGACCAGTGGTCGTTGACCACCGTGCGGAACGTGGTCCACGTGGAGTTGTGGGAGCGCAGGGGGCGGCCGCGGAGGGCTTCGGCGAAGATCTTGGCGCAGCTCTCCGTCGACTCCTGTGGGCTGACCTCGTCGAAGCCGGCCGCCCTCCAGACCTCCTCGCGCATCTCGATGATCACGGTGGACGCATCGGGGGCGTAGGGGTAGCCGTGGAGTTGCATCACGCCGTGTTCGGTCTCGGCGATCTCGAACCGGAAGGCGTCGAAGGGGAAGTCGGCGGCGAGCCAGATGTAGCGGCAGTGGTGCGGAGTCACATGGGGGCGGAACACATGGCTGTGGCGTTCGCGTGTCGTGCTGTTGACTCCGTCGGCGGCGATGACGAGGTCGTGCGTCTCTTCGAGGCCGGCCGGGGCCACCGTACGGAAGCGGAGGTCCACGCCGAGAGCGCGGCAGCGGTCGTGCAGTATGCCGAGGAGTCGTCTGCGGCCGAGTGCGGCGAAGCCGTGGCCTCCGGAGGTGTGCCGTACGCCCCGGTGCACGATGTCGATGTCGTCCCAGCGGATGAAGTCGGACTGCATCGCCTCGTGGACCACCGGGTCCGCGTGCTCGATGCCGCCGAGGGTCTCGTCGGAGAGGACCACGCCGAAGCCGAAGGTGTCGTCGGGGGCGTTGCGCTCCCAGACGGTGACCTCGCGCCCGGGATCAAGTCGCTTCAGCAGAGCTGCCGCGTACAGCCCGCCGGGGCCGCCGCCGATGATCGCGATGCGGGGGACGGAGAGGGACATGATCACCGTCCCTGCCATTTCGGCGGCCGTTTCTCCGTGAACGCGGCGTGGAACTCCCGGTAGTCCTCGCCGTTCATCAGGAGAGCCTGCGTCGAGGCGTCCAGTTCCACCGAAGCGGCCAACGGCATGTCCAGCTCCGCCGTCAGCAAGGCCTTCGTCTGGGCGTACGCCAGTGCCGGCCCGTCGGCCAGACGGCGGGCCAGGCGCGCGGCGGCCTCGTCCGCGCCGCCCTCCTCGGTCAGTTCGCTGATCAGGCCGATGCGCTCGGCCTCGGGAGCGCGGACCGGTTCGCCGAGCATGAGGAGCCGGGTGGCATGGCCGAGGCCGACCACGCGAGGCAGCAGATAGGCCGCGCCCATGTCCCCGCCGGACAGGCCGACCCGGGTGAAGAGGAAGGCGAAGCGGGTCGAGGGGTCCGCGACCCGGAAGTCGGCCGCCAGGGCGAGGACCGCGCCCGCGCCCGCCGCCACCCCGTGCACCGCCGCGATCACCGGGAACGGACACTCCCGTACGGCCCTCACCACCTGGCCCGTCATCCGGTTGAAGTCGAGGAGCTGGGCGGTGTCCATGGCGAGGGTCGCGCCGATGATCTCGTCGACGTCACCGCCGGAGCAGAAACCGCGGCCCTCGCCGGCCAGGACCAGGGCGCGGACGGACCGCTCGCGGGACAGTTCGGCCAGCAGGTCGCGCAGGTCGGCGTAGGCGCCGAAGGTGAGCGCGTTGAGTTTCTCGGGGCGGGCGAGGGTGACGGTGGCGACCCCGTCGGCGAGGTCGACGCGCAGGTGCCGCCAGTCGGAGGTGCGGGCGGCGGAGCCGGTGAAGGGACTCATGGCGTGCGGCCTCCTCGTGCTCGGACGAAGTGCGAGTGGCGAGGTTCCGGCGCATCCAGGTGCGCTCTCCCCTCGAAGCTATCACTCCTCTTTGACTGTCGTCACGAGTGCGCGATAGAGCACCCTGGTGTGACCTGGCCCGGTCACATCCGTCACGGCTCGTCGACAGACCGGCAACGGCGGGATCAGCGGCGGGAGGCAAGCCGTTGCTACGGGTAAGCCGCCTGCCAACGGGGCCGAAGGTCCCGTACGGCGCCCGCCGGACGACTCTGTCGACGGCGCCGTACCATTCATACGGTTGAAAGCAGGACAGCCTGCTCATGAACGGACCCGCCTTGCAAGATCGCCCCCCGGCCTCCGCCTCCTGGCGCATCGCGCTGCCGCACTCCGCCGCGGCCGTGCCCGTGGCGCGCGCTCTGGTCCGCACCGCGCTGGCCGAGCTGGAGCACGGGGCGGACTGCGACACCGCGGAGCTGCTGACAGCCGAGCTGGTGGCGAACGCCGTGGAACACACCTCCGGCGACACCCCGATCGAGCTGGTCGTGGAGTTGCTGCCGACCGGCTGCCAGGTGGAGGTGCACGACCCGGACCCGGCGCCCCCGGGCCATCTGACCCACCCGGACACCAGGGACCCGGATCCCTGGCAGGAGCACGGCCGGGGCCTGCTCCTGATCCGGGCGCTCAGTTCGTCGTGCGGGCACCGCCCGACCGAGACCGGCAAGGCGGTGTGGTTCCGTCTGCCGGTGGTGCCGCCGCAGTGGCACCCGGCGTGACGCTCAGGCCAGTGTCGCCACCAGGACCGCCTTGATCGTGTGCAGCCGGTTCTCCGCCTCGTCGAAGACCACCGAGTGCACCGACTCGAACACCTCGTCCGTGACCTCCAGGGACTCCAGGCCATGGGTCTCGAAGATCTCCTGCCCCACCTTCGTACCGAGGTCGTGGAAGGCGGGCAGACAGTGCAGGAACTTGACGTCCGCGTTCCCGGTGGCCCGCAGCACGTCCGTGGTCACCGCGTACGGCGACAGCGCGGCGATCCGCTCGTCCCACACGTCCTTCGGCTCCCCCATGGAGACCCAGACGTCGGTCGCGACGAAATCCGCCCCCCGCACACCCTCCTCCAGCGACTCGGTGAGGGTGATCCGCGCCCCGCTGTCCACGGCGAGCGCGCGAGCCTGCTCGACGACGTCCTGCGCGGGCCAGTAGGCCTTCGGCGCGACGATCCGTACGTCCATACCCAGCAGCGCACCGGTGATCAGATACGAGTTGCCCATGTTGAACCGCGCGTCACCGAGGTAGGCGAAGACGATCTCCCGGACCGGCTTCGCGGTGTGCTCGGTCATCGTCAGCACGTCGGCCAGCATCTGCGTGGGGTGCCAGTCGTCGGTGAGCCCGTTGTACACCGGCACCCCGGCATACGCGGCCAGCTCCTCCACCTTCTGCTGACTGTCCCCGCGGTACTCGATCCCGTCGTACATACGACCGAGCACGCGCGCGGTGTCCCGTACGGACTCCTTGTGCCCGATCTGCGAGCCGGACGGGTCCAGGTACGTCGTCGAGGCACCCTGGTCCGCCGCCGCGACCTCGAACGCGCAGCGCGTGCGCGTCGAGGTCTTCTCGAAGATCAGCGCGATGTTCTTCCCGTTCAGGTACCGCGTCTCGGCCCCCGCCTTCTTGGCGGCCTTCAGCTCGGCTGCCAGCTCGACCAGCCCGAGGAACTCCTGCTCGCTGAAGTCGAGCTCCTTGAGGAAGTGGCGGCCGGCGAGGGCGGTCGGGACTGTCGCCATGGGGGGCGCTCCAGAGGTGCGTGAACAGACGGACCTTGGAAGTCTATACGACTCTCAGCATTTATATACAGACTGCTGTACGACTATGCGATTGCGCGTTCCACAAGGGATCCCACCTATACGGCCTCCCGCTCCACCGGACAGCTCATGCAGCGGGGCCCGCCCCTTCCCCGCCCCAGCTCGCTGCCCGGGATCTCTATCACCTCGATGCCCTGCTTGCGCAGATGGGTGTTGGTGGTGGCGTTGCGCTCGTAGGCGACGACGACACCCGGCTCGACGGCGAGGACGTTGCAGCCGTCGTCCCACTGCTCGCGCTCGGCGGCGTGCACGTCCTGGGTGGCGGTCAGCACACGGATCTCGCTCAGCCCGAGCGCGGCGGCGATCGCGCGGTGCATGTGCTCCGGCGGGTGGTCGGTGACCTTGAGCTCCTTGTCGCCGACGCCGGGTTCGATGGTGTACGACCTGAGCATGCCGAGTCCGGCGTACTGGGTGAAGGTGTCGCCGTCGACCATCGTCATCACGGTGTCGAGATGCATGAAGGCCCGCCGTTTCGGCATGTCGAGGGCCACGATCGAGTGCGCGGAGCCCTCGGCGAAGAGCTTGTGCGCGAGCATCTCGACGGCCTGGGGCGTGGTGCGCTCGCTCATGCCGATGAGGACGGCGCCGTTGCCGATGACGAGGACGTCCCCGCCCTCGATGGTGGACGGGTAGTCGGCCTGCCCCTCCGACCAGATGTGGAACGTTTCGTCACGGAAGAGCGGGTGGTGGCGGTAGATCGCCTCGAAGTGGACCGTCTCGCGCCGGCGGGCCGGCCAGCGCATGGCGTTCACGGCCACACCGTCGTAGATCCAGGCCGAGGTGTCGCGGGTGAACAGGTGGTTGGGCAGCGGGGCGAGCAGGAAGTCGTCGAGGTCCATGACATGGAAGCGCACGGAGGTCGGTTCCGGGTGCGCCTCCAGGAACTCCCGCTTGGTCATTCCGCCGACGAGGGCCTCCGCGAGTTCCCCGGCGGGCAGCGCCTCGAAGGAGGCCCGGAGGTGGTCGGTGGCCAGCGGGCCGTACTCCTTCTCGTCGAAGACGCGGTCCAGGACGAGCGACCGGGCCGCCGGGGTCTCCAGGGCCTCGGTGAGCAGGTCGCCGAAGAGATGGACGGCGACACCGCGGTCGCGCAGCACGTCGGCGAACCCGTCGTGCTCGGCGCGCGCCCGGCGCACCCACAGCACGTCGTCGAAGAGCAGTGCGTCCTTGTTGCTGGGGGTGAGCCTTTTGAGCTCGAGATCCGGCCGGTGAAGGATGACGCGGCGCAGCCGCCCGGTCTCGGAGTCGACGTGGAATCCCATGCCTCCATCCTGACCAACGGGGGGCGTCTTGACCCCTCCGTTCGCCTTGCTTCTTGTTCTCGTCCCCTTGAGGAAAAGCGCCCCGCGCCGTTATCGTCCAACAGACGAAAAGAGGGGGTTCGATGGCCGACATCACCCGGCGCCTCGGCTGGCGCCATCTGCGCGGCGCGCCCACGGCGCACATCCGGCACCACCGCGGCGGCACACTGCTGCACGACGGTCCGGGGCTCAGCTTCTGGTTCCGCGCACTGACGGCCGCGCTCTCCGAAGTTCCGGTGGACGACCGCGAGTTGGCCATGACGTTCCATGCCCGTACCTCGGACTTCCAGGACGTGGCGGTACAGGCGACCGTGACCTACCGGATCGGCGACCCGGCGCTCGCCGCCGCCCGCCTGGACTTCTCGATCGACCCGGACACCGGGGTGTGGCGGGGCGCGCCCCTGGAGCAACTGGGCACGCTGCTCACGGAGACGGCCCAGCAGCACGCGCTCGACGTACTGACCCGGACGTCCCTGGCCTCCGCCCTGGTCGACGGCGTTTCGGCGGTGCGCGAGCGGATCGCGGCGGGCCTGGGCGCCGAACCACGGCTGCCGGCCACCGGCATCGAGGTGGTGGCCGTACGCGTGATGGCGCTGCGCCCCGAGCCGGAGGTGGAACGGGCGCTGCGCACCCCGGCCCGCGAACAGATCCAGCAGGAGGCCGACCGGGCGACCTACGAACGGCGGGCCGTCGCCGTGGAGCGGGAGCGGGCCATCGCCGAGAACGAACTGGCCAGCCAGATCGAACTCGCCCGCCGCGAGGAGCAGTTGGTGGAGCAGCGCGGTACGAACGCACGCCGGGAGGCGGAGGAGCACGCGGCGGCGGACGCGGTACGGGCCGAGGCGGAGGCGACACGCTCGGTACGGCTCGCTCGCGCGGAGGCCGAAGGAGCGCGCACGGTGGGCGACGCGAAGGCGCAGGCGCAGGCCGCCTGGTTGCGGGTGCACGCGGAGGTCGAGGTCGCCACGCTGCACGCCCTCGCCGGGACCCGGCTCGCGGAGAACCTGCCGAACATCGGCAGCGTGACGATCTCGCCGGACGTGCTGACGGGGCTGCTGGCGAAGCTGGGCGCACGGGAGCCGGAGTGAGTCTCGCACCGCGAGCGGTCCTGGTTCACCGCACCACGGAGTACGAGGAGCTGGTGGCCCACCACGGCACCCACGGCCAGGCCGCCTTCTTCCTCTCCTCCCGGCGCCGGGACATCGCGGAGGTCGCCGAACGCCATGAGCGCACCCGGCGGGCGCTCGCCGAGGTGACCTCCGCGATTCCCCTGACCTGGCGTCAGGCGCGGGTGGAACGAGCCGACCTGGACCGCTTCCTGTTCGCGCCCGAGGACGTCGTGCTCGTGGTCGGGCAGGACGGTCTGGTCGCCAACGTCGCCAAATACCTCTCCGGACAACGCGTGGTGGGCATCGACACCGACCCCGGCCGCAACCCCGGTGTCCTGGTACGCCACCGTCCCGCGCAGGCCGCGGCCCTGCTCCCGGCGGCTCTCGACACCACCGTGGACGAACTCACCATGGTCGAGGCCGTCGCCGACGACACACAACGGCTGGTCGCCCTGAACGAGATCTACCTGGGCGCCGCCGGACACCAGACAGCCAGATACCGCCTGGGCCTGGAGGACGACGGGGGTGTCGTCGAGGCCCAGGCTTCCTCCGGGGTGCTGGTGGGGACGGGCACCGGAGCCACCGGCTGGCTCCGCTCGCTCTGGCAGGAGCGGGGCGGCCGGCTGCGGCTGCCGGGCCCGACGGAGGACCGCCTCCTGTGGTTCGTACGGGAGGCGTGGCCGTCCCCCGCCACCGGAACGTCCCTGATCGCCGGCGAACTCCCCGCCCGCACCCGCCTCCGCCTCACCGTCGAGTCCGAACGGCTGATCGCCTTCGGGGACGGGATGGAGGGGGACGCGGTGGAGCTGACGTGGGGGCAGACGGTGGAGGTGGGGGTGTGCGGGGAGCGGCTGCGGTTGGTGGGGTGAGGGGTGACCGGCAGATCACCCCTCACGCCCGGCCCCGCGGCTCACAGCCGTGGGTCGACCGGCTCCGACTCCAGCGCCAGCACTCCGAACACCGCCTCGTGGACGCGCCACAGCGGCTCGCCCTCCGCCAGCCGGTCCAGGGCCTCCAGGCCGAGGGCGTACTCGCGGACCGCGAGGGAGCGCTTGTGGTTCAGGAACCTCTTGCGCAGCCGGTCGAGGTTCTCCGGGCGGGTGTACTCGGGACCGTAGATGATCCGCAGGTACTCCCGGCCACGGCACTTGATCCCGGGCTGCACCAGGCGGCCCTCCGGGCTGCGGACCACCGCGCCGAGCGGCTTGACGACCATGCCCTCGCCGCCGCGGCCGGTCATCTCCAGCCACCAGTCGACGCCCGCCCGCACCGACTCCGGGTCGCCGGTGTCGACGTAGAGACGCCGGGTGGTCTGGAGCAGGCCGGTGCCGTCGTGCTCCACCAGGCGGTCCAGCAGGGCCAGCTGCTCGTCGTGCGGGAGCGCGGCGAGGCTGCGGCCCTGGACCGCGAGGATCTGGAACGGCGCCAGGCGGACGCCGTCCAGACCTTCGGTGGTCCAGCAGTAGCGCCGGTACGCGTCGGTGAACGCTCCTGCCGCGTCGGCCCGTTCGCGCTGACGGGCCAGCAGGTCCGTCACGTCCACGCCCCGGTCGGCCGCACCCTGGAGCGCTGCCAGCGCACCCGGGAAGACCGCGCCGGACGCGGCGCCGACGGCCGCGTACTGCGACCGCAGCAGCCCGGAGGCCTTCAGCGACCACGGCATCAGCTCGGCGTCCAACAGGAGCCAATCAGTGTCGAGTTCGGACCACAGGCCCGCCTCGCCGATGGCCTCGCGTACGCGGTCCAGGATCGCCTCCGTCACCGACTCGTCGTCGAAGAAGGGGCGGCCGGTGCGCGTGTACAGCGAGCCGGTCGGGCCTCCCCCACTCTCGGCTGCGCTCGAGCGGGAGGTACCCCCACCGCCGAAGCGCCTGCGGGCCGTCTCCGCGTCCCGGCAGACCAGGGCCACCGCCCGCGAGCCCATGTGCTTCTCCTCGCACACGACCCGCTCGACACCGTCCTGCGCGTACTGCGCGAAGGCCTCGGCAGGGTGCTCCAAGTACCCCTCGAGGTGACTGGTGGCCGTCGGTGCCATGGTCGGCGGGAGGTACGGCAGCAGCCGCGGGTCCACCGCGAAGCGGCTCATCACCTCCAGGGCCGCGGCCGCGTTCTCCTCCCGGACGGCGACCCGGCCCGCGTGCCGGGTCTCGACCGCCCGGCGGCCGTGGACGTCGGCGAGGTCCAGCGGCCGGCCGTCCTGCCCGCCGGGCGCCTCCGACTTCAGCGGCTTCGTCGGCTCGTACCAGACGCGCTCCGCCGGTACGTCGACCAGCTCGCGCTCCGGCCAGCGCAGCGCCGTGAGCTTGCCGCCGAAGACGGCTCCGGTGTCCAGGCAGATCGTGTTGTTGAGCCACGTCGCCTCGGGGACCGGGGTGTGGCCGTAGACCACGGCCGCCCGGCCCCGGTAGTCCTCCGCCCACGGGTAGCGCACCGGCAGCCCGAACTCGTCGGTCTCTCCGGTGGTGTCGCCGTACAGGGCATGCGAGCGGACCCGGCCGGAGGTGCGGCCGTGGTACTTCTCCGGCAGACCGGCGTGGCAGACGACCAGGCGGCCCCCGTCGAGGACGTAGTGACTGACCAGGCCGTCGATGAACTCCCTCACCTCGGACCGGAACTCGTCCGAGACGCTCTCCATCTGCTCGATGGTCTCCGCGAGGCCATGGGTGTGCTGGACCTTGCGGCCCTTCAGGTAACGGCCGTACTTGTTCTCGTGGTTGCCCGGCACGCACAGCGCGTTGCCCGACTTGACCATCGACATCACGCGGCGCAGCACGCCGGGGCTGTCCGGGCCGCGGTCGACGAGGTCGCCGACGAAGACCGCGGTACGGCCCTCGGGGTGGACGCCGTCGGCGTAGCCCAACGTGCCGAGCAGCGACTCCAGTTCGGAGGCGCAGCCGTGGATGTCGCCGACGATGTCGAAGGGACCGGTGAGGTGGGTCAGGTCGTTGAAGCGCTTCTCGGTGACGACGGTGGCGTTCTCGACGTCCGCCACGCCGCGCAGGACGTGCACCTTGCGGAAGCCCTCGCGCTCCAGGCGGCGGATCGATCGCCTCAGTTCACGGATGTGGCGCTTGATGACCCGGATCGGCATGTCGGCCCGGTCGGTGCGGGCCGCGTTGCGCTCGGCGCACACCTCCTCCGGCACGTCCAGGACGATGGCGATGGGCAGCACGTCGTACTTCTTCGCCAGCTCGATCAGCTGCCGTCGGCTGTCCTCCTGCACACTCGTCGCGTCGACGACCGTGCGGCGGCCGGCAGCCAGGCGCTTGCCCGCGATGTAGTGCAGGACGTCGAAGGCGTCCTTCGTCGCGCCCTGGTCGTTCTCGTCGTCGGAGACCAGGCCCCGGCAGAAGTCCGAGGAGATCACCTCGGTCGGCTTGAAGTGCCGGCGGGCGAAGGTGGACTTGCCGGAACCCGAGGCGCCGACGAGGACGACGAGGGAGAGGTCGGTGACGGGAAGAGACCGTCCCGTGCGCTGGATCTCGGTCATGCCGCCTTCGCCTCCTTCTCGGTCCTGATCACCGCTGTGCTCAATTCGAAAACGGCCATCTGCGTGGGCGGTCCCACCTCCGGGTCGTCCGGTCCCACCGGCCTGAACTCCACGTCGTAGCCGTGCCGTTCGGCCACCGACGAGGCCCAGGCCCGGAACTCCTGCCGCGTCCACTCGAAGCGGTGGTCGCCGTGCCGGACGTGCCCGGCCGGGAGCGACTCCCAGCGGACGTTGTACTCGACGTTCGGCGTCGTCACGAGGACGGTCCGCGGGCGGGCCGCGCCGAACACCGCGTACTCCAGGGCGGGCAGCCGGGGCAGGTCGAGGTGCTCGATCACCTCGCTGAGCACGGCGGCGTCGTACCCCTTGAGCCGCTTGTCGGTGTACGCAAGGGAGCCCTGGAAGAGCTGGACGCGCGAGGCCATCCGCTCCCCCATGCGGTCCAGCTTCAGCCGCCGGGAGGCGATGGTGAGCGCCCGCACCGACACGTCGACGCCGACGATCTCGGTGAACTTCGGGTCCTTGAGCAGTGCCTGCACCAACTGGCCCTGTCCGCATCCGAGGTCCAGGACGCGGGCGGCGCCGGCCGCGCGCAGCGCCTCCAGGATCGCCTCGCGCCGCTGGACGGCGAGCGGGGTCGGCTTCTCCTCGGTCTCGGTCTCCGCCTCGACGGCGTTGTCGATGTCCTCGACCTCGCTGTCGTCGGCCTCGGCGAGCCGCACCAGCTCCAGGCGTTCCATCGCCTCACGCGTCAGCGACCAGCGGCGGGACAGGTAACGGCTGGTGATCAGTTTCTGCTCCGGGTGCGCGGGCAGCCAGCCCTCACCGGCCCTGAGCAGCTTGTCGACCTCGTCGGAGGCCACCCAGTAGTGCTTGGCGTCGTCGAGGACGGGGAGGAGGACGTACAGATGGCGCAGGGCCTCGGCGACGGTGAGCTGTGCGGACTCCAGTTCGAGGCGGACGTAGCGCGAGTCGCCCCACTCGGGGAACTCGGTGTCCAGCGCGACCGGTTCGGCCGTCACGGTCCAGCCGAGCGGCTCGAACAGACGGCGGACGAGTTCCGGGCCGCCGCGGGCCGCCACGGCGGGCACCTCGATGCGCAACGGCCGTGTCTGCAACGGGAGTTCGGGCTTGGCGCTGCACACCCCGCGCATCGCGCTGGAGAAGACCGCGCTCAGCGCCACCGCGAGCAGCGAAGACGCCGCGTAGGGGCGGTCGTTGACGTACTGTGCGAGCGCCGCGTCCGGGGCGCCGCCGCGCCCCTTGCCCTTGCCGCGCCTGACCAGCGCCACCGCGTCGACCTCCAGCAGCAGCGCCGCCGTGCAGCGCTGATCGTCCGCCTCGGGATACAGGACGTCCGCCCTGCCGTAGGAGGTGGAGAACACCTGCGCCTTCTCGGGATGCTTGTGCAGCAGGAAGCCGAGATCGGTGGCGGGGCGCTCGGGAGTGCCGGTGGTACTGATCGTCAGAAACATGCGAGTGGCCTCTCCGGCCGGTGGACGGGACAGGAACGCCGTACGTGCGAAGGCCCCCGAGGACGGTGATCCCGGGGGGCCGGCAGGACGACGTCCTCAGCTTCGCACGATCCGTCCGACCTGCGCCTTCGATTAATCGAAAGGCGCCGAACCGGTCACGACAACTGCGACTGGACCTGCGCGGAGATCAGCTCCAGGTGGTCCAGGTCGTCGAGGTCGAGGACCTGGAGGTAGATCCGGCGCGAGCCCACTGCGGCAAAGCGGCCGATCTTGTCGACGACCTCGGCGGGGGTGCCGGCCAGGCCGTTGGTCTTGAGCTCCTCGACCTCGCGGCCGATCGCGGCGGCACGGCGGGCGACCTCCTGGTCGTCCTTGCCGACGCAGACGACGAGCGCGTTGGAGAAGGTGATCGCGTCGGCCGCGCGGCCCGCCTCCTGGGCGGCGGCACGGACCCGGCCGAACTGCGTCTCGCTGTCCTCGGGCGAGCCGAACGGCATGTTGAACTCATCGGCGTAGCGGGCGGCCAGACGCGGGGTGCGGGTCGTGCCGTGACCGCCGATCAGCACGGGGATCCTGCTCTGGGCGGGCTTGGGCAGCGCGGGCGACTTCGTGAGGTCGTAGTGCTCGCCGTGGAAGTCGAAGGTCTTGCCGGGCTCGGTGGCCCACAGGCCGGTGACGATCTCCAGCTGCTCCTCCAGGCGGGGGAACTTCTCCTTCGGGAACGGGATGCCGTACGCCGCGTGCTCCTCCTCGAACCAGCCGGCGCCCAGGCCCAGTTCGACGCGGCCGCCGGACATCTGGTCGACCTGGGCGACCTGGATGGCGAGGACGCCGGGAAGCCGGAAGGTGGCCGCCGTCATCAGGGTGCCGAGGCGTATGCGCTTGGTCTCACGGGCGAGGCCGGCGAGGGTGATCCAGGCGTCGGTGGGGCCGGGGAGGCCGTCGGCGTCGCCCATCTTGAGGTAATGATCAGAGCGGAAAAAGGCGTCGAAGCCGAGGTCCTCGGTGGCCTTGGCGACGGTGAGGAGGGTGTCGTAGCTCGCGCCCTGCTGGGGCTCGGTGAAGATGCGGAGATCCATGGCTCCATCCTGCACGCAGGGGTTCGCCTTGGTCCCATCGGTCCCCGGGAGCTCACTCGTCCCCGAGCGGGTGGAATCCGTCGACGGTGTGCGCGAGGGATTGCTGCAGCAGATGGTTGATGGCGGCGCCGAACGCGGATCTGTCGGCGCTGGATGCCGATCTTCAGGCGGCCGGGGGTGCGGGGCGGGGAGTCGGTGAGGAGGAGGCCGGCTGAGGGTTGTCCGGCGGCGCAGGCCGGTGGGGGCTGGTCGCGCCCCGCGGCGGAGCCGCTGATGTCACAGCCCGCGCCCCTGAGTGGGTGCAGTCGAAGCAGGCCCAGCTGTACCCAGCCAGGGGCGCGGGGAACTGCGCGACCAGCCGCGACGAATCCGCTGCCGAAGAACTCACCCCGCCTCCGGCAACTCCTCCCCCCGATCCGCCAGTCTTCGCAGCATCTGCAGCACCCGGTCCCGCGACTCGTCCGCCGCGTCGATCGCTTCCATGCACTGCCAGTACGTCGTCTCGTCGTCCGCCGCGGACGCGAGGCCGACCAGGGCTATGCCCACCTCGCCGAGGAGACCTCCGAGGTAGAGGAGGGCCTGGCGGGCGTCGCCGAGCTCGGTGAGCTGGGCGGCCCGCAACTCCGCCATGGCGATGTCGGGGCGGTCGAGGACACCGCAACCGCGGCCCGCCAGCTCGGTCAACCCCAAGGCCTCGCCCCGGAGTTCGGGAGGCCCGGCGACCGCGAGGCGGCTCCCTATCGCCTGGGCCAGGGCCTGTGCCTGCCACACCTCCGCCATGACCTGAGGCGCCTCGCCGCCCCCGGCCAGGGCACGCCTGCTCGTCACGATGAGCCGCACCGCGTCCATCGGCTGCCCCCGTCCGTCCCGGCGTACCCCCGGGCACGTCCGCCCGAATCTGCTTGTTCACTACCCAGAGTGAGCTCGCTCGGAACGAAAAACCAGAGGTAGACGGAAATCTGTGGACAACAAATCGGTTTCGGACCACCATTTCATCACGGAGAGTGAAAGAGGACTGAACCCTTCCTTACGGCGCCGGAAACCTCCGCTCGTTCCGGTCGATCTTCGCGTCCAGCGCGGCCAGTGGATCGACGCCGAGCACCTCGCACAACTGGAGCAGATAGGCGAGCACATCGGCGATCTCGTCCGTGACACGGTGCGCGGTGTCGGGGTCGTCCATGACCCGTGCCGACTCCTCGGGCGTCAACCACTGGAAGATCTCGACCAGTTCGGAGGCCTCCACACTGAGCGCGGCGACGAGGTTCTTGGGCGTGTGGTAGGGCTGCCAGTCGCGGGCGGCCGCGAACTCGGCCAGCCGGCGCTGCAGTTTCGCCACGTCGAGGGGTTCTGTCACGGCTCCAGGTGTACCACCGTGACCCCTTCGATCCCGGCGACCCAGGAGGCGTCGCTCACCGCGCCGACGAGCCGGATGTGTCCGCGCTCGCACATCCGCACGGCCAGCCGCAGCAGTTCGGCGCGCTGCCGTGGGTCCAGGCTCCGGTCGAGGTTGTCGGCGAGCACGGTGAGCGTCTGCATGGCCGCGGGCACCTCACCGACCGGGTCGACCTCCAGCACTCCGGGCCCGGTGAGCAGCACCAGCGCGAGCGCGAGGTACCTCAACTCGCCGTCGCCCAGCCGCCCGAGCGCCGTCCGGCTGCCGTCCCCGCGGTCGAGCAGGGCCCGGACCGTCCCGGTGGGAAGGGTCTCGGCGAGGACGTCGGTGACGGGGCCCGCGCATCCGGCGCGCACCGCGGCGACGAGCTGCGCGTGGCGCCGGCCGCACTCCGTGCGCGTGCGCCACAGGACGTCGGCGAGGTTGCCGCAGCCGCCGAGGAGCCGTCCGGTACCGGTCGGGACGGGCAGGCGCATGCGGCCGGGCCGTGGGTCGCAGCCGAAGACGGAGCGCAGGGCGACGACCATCTGCTCGGCGGCGGCGAGGACGCGCCGCTGTCCGTCCGTCTTGCCGGCCACGCGCAGCGGCAACAGGGCGGTGCCGAGCCGGTCGTCCGGGAGCGGGGCACGGGTGACCGGCGCGGTCCCTGCCGTGTGCCAGGCGGCCTGTACGGTCCGGCGGGAGGGGTCGCGCAGGGCGGTCTCCAGCAGGACGAGCCCGCCGGAGGTCAACCGCTCCCCCACGATGCGCAGTTCGGGCTCGGCCTGGACCGCGACGTCGAGCCGGACCGGTCCCTCGGGTCCGTCGGCCGTGCAGCCGATCCGGAAGCCGCGGCGGCGCTGGGCGTCGGGGCGCGCTCGGTCGGGGACGCACGAGAGGGGGCGCGGGAACACCTCACCGAGGCTCGCGCCGCCACCGAGCCGAGCGAGTGCCTCGTACGCTCTGAGGGCGCTCGTCTTGCCGCTCCCGCTGGGGCCGGCGATCAGGGTCAGCGGTGCGAGCGGGAACCCGGCCCGCCGGTGGACGGCGTACGAGGACAGCCGCAGTTCGGTGAGACACGGCCGGTCGGGGCGGCGCCCACCGCCTTGCGACCGCTCCGCGCGCGGAGGAGCGGACTGAGCGGGCACGACAGAGGATGTGGGGGAGACAGGCATATCCGGACCGTAGGACTCCGCCACCGGCCGAACCGTTCCTCCGCAGCGCCCTTCCTACGAACGAGCGAACCGGTCCGAGGCTCACGATGCCGGCATGCCCGCGCCCTCCATCAAGCCCGTGACCTCGGTCCCGGCCGGTGTCAGCAGGAACACGTTGCGGTCCACGCGGTGCATTCCGCTCGCCAGGCCGAAGACGACGCCGGTGCTGAAGTCGAGGACCCGCTTGGCTACTTCCGGCTCCGCGCTGGTGAGGTCGAGCAGGACGGGTATGCCCGCCATCAGGGTCTCGGCGACCTCACGGGCGTCCGCGAAGACGTTGATCCGCAGGACGACGAAGCGGCGCCGGGCCTCGGTCTCGGCCTCCGGCATGGACCGGTGGCCGACCGCGGACGGCCATGCGTCCCGCCCGCGCAACGGAACGACCTGGGCGAGCCCCTCCCACTGTTCATCGGTGACGTCGTACCTGTTCACCGGTTGCCCCCGCTCCGACTCGCCTTCAATGCCTGCACCAGCCAATTCTTACGCCAAGTCACCCGTTCGGCCCAACAGCGACACGGTGCGCGACCGCGTGGGTCGCCCATCCCACCGCCGTCCGCCGTGCCGAAATGGGGTCTTACCCGCCTCACACCGGACTCTTGGCCTCCGTCGGCACCTCGCTCACCAGGTCCGATTAGCGTCCGATGTCGTGCTCCTGGCAGATACTCAGCTGTCGGCACCCGGCCGGCCGACCCAGCCGGCGGTGTCCACCGCCCCCGAACCGCCCACGCAGTGGCATCGCGTCCTGACGCTGCTCGCGGACGTCAGCCTTTTCATCGGCACGCGCGAGGTGTGGACACAGGCGGCCGTCCACCGGCCGGCCGTGGCCGCGGTCATCTCGGTCTGCTACGCCTCGATCCTCGTCTGCGGCGTCCTGGCCCTGGTCGTGCGCGGTCGGCGGTCCCTCGCACGCGTGGACCTGTGCGTGCTGGTGACCGGTCTGACGCTCGCTCTGTGCGCGTTCGCCCTGTTCCACCGCGGCACCGACGAGTCCGTCCTCACCGCCCAGGCGGCGCGCGAACTGGTCGCCGGGCACGGCGTCTACGGCCGTCCCTGGCCCTGGCTCTTCGGCGGCAACGGCATCGCGCTCACCCCGACCGTCACGGGCGGCTACGACTACACGTACGGCTATCCCCCGCTCGCGCCGTTGCTGACCGCGCCCCTGCTGTGGCTCGGCCACGGCGGGCTGCCGGCCATGGCGATGACCACGGGCGCGCTGCTCGTCGGCACGGTCGTGCTGTGGCGGCTGCTGCCCACGCCGTGGCGGCCGGCGGCGACCATGGCGTGCCTGGGGTTCTCGATGGTTTCCATGTACGGCCGTCTCGGCTACCCGGCGATCCTGGCACTGGCCCTGCTGGTGCCGGTGGTGGTGCGCTGGCCCCGGATCGGCAGGGGCGGGCGGCTGGGTCCTGCCGGGCTGGCACAGGCGGCCTGCCTGGGCGCGGCGTGCGCGGCGCAGCAACTGCCGTGGTTCCTCACGCCGTTCCTGCTCGCCGGGATCTACGCCGTACGGCGTGGGGAGCTCGGCGCACGGGCGGCGGGCCTGGTGGTGCTACGGCTCGCGGGGGTCGCCGCCACCGCATGGCTGCTGATCAACACGTACTTCGTCGTCAGCCAGCCGGTTGCATGGCTGAAGGGGATCGCGCTGCCGCTGCTCCAGGGTGCGGTGCTGCACGGCCAGGGCCTGGTGGGCGTGTCGCTGTACCTCACGAACGGCAGCGACCGGCTCGACTGGTACGGGTACGGGAGTCTGCTGCTGTTCGCCGGTCTGCTGGCGTTGTTCGTGCTGTTCGTGCGCCGCCTGGGCCCGGCGGCGACCGTGCTGCCGTGGCTGGCCTTCTGGCTGGCGACACGTTCGCAGGACGGCTACTACCTGATGATGACCCCGCTGTGGCTGGCGGCGGCGGTCACCGCGCCCGCGGCGGAGTTCGCGGGGGCCTGGCAGCCGTTCGCGCGTCGGCTCGCCGGCCCGTACCGGCGTCCGGCGCGGATCGCCGCGGCCGTCCTGATGCTGAGCCCGGCTCTGGCGAGCGCGGCGCTGGCGGCCACCGGCTCACCGCCCCTGCGCATGGAGGTCACCTCCGTACGCCACGACGCCCGCGCGCTCTCCCGGCTGACCCTGCGGGTGACCAACACGGGAGATCACGCGCTCACGCCGCACTTCACGCTGACCCGGGGCCAGGGCATGTACCCGTACTTCTCGGTCCTGCGGGGGCCTGCCACGCTGCCCGGCCACGCGACGGCGACGTATGCCCTCCGGCCGCCCGAGGGCACGTACGCCCTGCCGAGGCCGGGTCAGCGGATCCGGCTCCGGGTGTTCACGCCCTCGCCGCAGACGCTGTCGAGCGCTGACGTCACGCTGCCGACCGCGTGAAGCGGAGCGTGGCGGTGACCGTGGTCAGGCCGCGGATCATGCCCATCTGATTCCAGCCAAGGCCGAAGTGTTCGCGGTCCACCGAGAACTCGGCGGTCAGCGTGACCGCGTCGGCACTCGCGTCGTCGAGATGTGCGGTGAAGGACTGGGGGCGGCTGATGCCGCGCGCGGTCAGCTGGCCGATCACATGCACCTGGTCGGCGTCGCGCAGCTCGGCGCTGCGCACCGCGAAGGTGATCTCGGGGTGGTTCGCGACGTCGAAGAAGTCGGCCCCGCGCAGGTGCTCGTCACGCTTGGCGTTCTTGGTGTCGAGCGAGGCGGCGTCGAGCGTCACGGTGCCGACGGCCGACCCGTCGGCCCGCACCTCGCCCTGGCCGTCCACGGTGGCGAAGGCGCCCTTCACGGTGACCAGGCCCCACATCGTCCTGTGCTTCAGGGCGACGGTGGTGGCGGTCCGGTCGAGCTGCCAGGTTCCGGTTTCGACGGCGACGGTCATGATTCCTCACTCAGGTGGTCCAAATTTGGATGACATCAGGCTAGCCGATACTTCAAATTTGGACAATGGCTACACTTGTATCCATGGCCGACCCGTCCGAATGTCCCTCCGTGTCCGAAGGGCTCCTGCCGCCCGAGCTGCACGCCTGGATGCTGCTGCTGGCCGCGACGGGAGCCGTGGAGCAGGAGCTGCGCTCCGCCGTCAAGGACGGTCTGGACGTCTCGCACGACGAGTTCCTGGTGCTGTGCCTGCTGGGCGCGCGCCCCGCCGAAGGGGTGCGGATGACGAAGATCGCGGAACTCCTCGGCCGCCCCAAGACCCGGCTCACCTACCAGATCGCCTGTCTCCAGCACGCCGGTCTGGTCACCCGCAAGTCGGTGTGCGGCGACAAGCGGGGTGTCGAGGTGGCCCTCACCGAGAAGGGCAGGCGCCTGCTGGCGGAGTCCTCCGGCGGTCTCGCCGAGACGGTCAAGGAGGCGTTGACCCGGTTCATGGGCGCCGACCAGCGCGAGGCGCTGCGCGCACTGCTGCCCGATCTCGCCGTGGAGGCGAGGCCGGAGTAGTCGTCGGTGCGGTTGCGGGTACCCGGCCGGTGCCCGCGCAGACACCGAAGGAGGAGTTCATGGCGACCTCCGAGCTGCCCGTTCCTGTCGTACGACGGCCTGGCGCACCCCCGCCGGACACGTCGGCCCTGGAGCGCGCACTGCGCGAGCGGGTCGACGGCGAGGTCCGCTTCGACGCGGGGAGCCGGGCCGCCTACTCGACGGACGCCTCGAACTTCCGTCAGACCCCGATCGGCGTGGTAGTGCCCCGGACGCCCGAGGCGGCCGCGGAGGCGGTGGCCGTGGCCCGCGAGCACGACGCGCCGGTGCTGTCCCGGGGCGGCGGGACCAGCCTCGCCGGGCAGTGCACCAACACCGCCGTGGTGATCGACTGGTCGAAGTACTGCGACCGTCTGGAGTCCGTGGACCCGGACGCCCGCACCTGTGTCGTCCAGCCCGGCATCGTCCTCGACGAGCTCAACCGCCGACTCGCCCCGACCGGGCTGCGGTTCGGCCCCGAGCCGGCCACCCACGCCAACTGCACGATCGGCGGAATGATCGGCAACAACTCCTGCGGGGCCACCGCTCAGGCCTACGGCAAGGTCGTCGACAACATCGCCCGCCTGGAAGTGCAGTTGTACGACGGCACCCGGTTCTGGTGCGGGGAGACCAGCGACGAGGAGTACGCCGAGATCGAGCGGCACGGAGATCTGCGGGCCTCCCTGTACCGGCAGTTGCGCGCTCTGCGCGACACCTACGCCGACGAGATCCGCGCCCGCTTCCCGGACATCCCACGCCGGGTCTCCGGCTACAACCTCGACTCGCTGCTCCCGGAGCACGGTTTCGACGTCGCCGGGCTGCTGGTCGGCAGCGAGTCGACCCTGGTCACGGTGTTGCGCGCGGAGCTGGAACTGGCGCCGGTGGTCAAGGAACGCACCCTGGTCGTCCTCGGGTTCCCCGACATCGAGACGGCCGCCGACGCCGTACCGGCGATCCTGCCGTACGAGCCCATCGCGCTGGAGGGCATCGACTCGCGACTGCTCCGGGACGAGCGGATCAAGCACCTCAACCCGAAGGCCCGCGCCGAACTCCCCGAGGGGAACGCCTTCTTGATGGTGCAGTTCGGCGGGGAGACCCTCCAGGACGCCGACGAACACGCCCACCGCATGCTGGACGGCCTGCACGAGTCCGAGCACGACCCCGAGGTCGCCTTCCTCGACGACCCGTCCCACGAGCAGGAGTTGTGGCAGGTCCGCGAGGCCGGACTCGGCGCCACCGCGCACGTCCCTGGACGCCCCGACACCTTCGAGGGCTGGGAGGACTCGGCGGTCGCGCCCGAGCGGCTGGGCGACTATCTGCGCCGACTGCGCGGGCTGTACGACGAGTTCGGCTATCTCAGTGACACCGGGCCCAGTCTCTACGGCCACTTCGGGCACGGTTGTGTGCACACCCGCATCCCCTTCGACCTGTACTCCGCCGACGGGGTGGCCGCCTACCGGCGGTTCATGGAGCGGGCGGCCGACCTGGTCGCCGAGTTCGGCGGCTCGTTCTCGGGCGAGCACGGCGACGGGCAGAGCCGGGGGGAGCTGCTGCCGCGGATGTTCGGGGACCGACTCGTCACCGCGTTCGAGCAGTTGAAGGCCGTCTTCGACCCGCTCGACCGGATGAACCCCGGGAAGGTCGTGGCGCCGTACAAGCTGGACGAGAACCTGCGTATCGGCGGTGACTGGGCCCCGTACGACCCCCGCGACCTGCACTTCCGCTTCCCGCACGACGGCGGTTCCTTCGCCGAGGCCGCCAACCGCTGTGTGGGCGTGGGGAAATGCCGTCAGCACACCACCGAGGGCGGTGCGGTGATGTGCCCGTCCTACCAGGTCACGCACGAGGAGGAGCACTCCACGCGCGGGCGGGCCCGGCTGCTGTTCGAGATGCTCGACGGGCACGGCGACAGCGCGCTGCGGGACGGCTGGCGGTCCGAGGCGGTCCGGGACGCCCTCGACCTGTGTCTGGCCTGCAAGGGCTGCAAGAAGGACTGTCCTGCGGACGTCGACATGGCCACGTACAAGGCGGAGTTCCTGTCCCACCACTACGAGGGCCGCTGGTGGCGCAGGCCCCGGGCCCATCTCTCCATGGGCTGGCTGCCCGCCGTGGCGCAGGTGGTCGGACGCACCCGACTCGGGCCCGTGGTCAACGCGTTGACCCACACCCCGCCTCTGTCCAGGGCCGCCGTGGCGATCGCGGGCGTGGAGAACCGCGACGTCCCGCTGTTCGCCGACGAGACGTTGCAGCAGTGGTTCGCCCGGCACGAGCCGTACGGCGACGGGGCGCGCGGCAGCGTCCTGCTCTGGCCGGACACCTTCACCAACCACTTCCACCCGCACATCGGCCGGGCGGCCGTGACTCTCATGGAGCACGCGGGCTGGCGGGTGGTGTTGCCCCAGCAGCCGCTGTGCTGCGGGCTGACCTGGATCTCGACGGGACAACTCGCCACTGCCGAACGAGTGTTGGGCCGGACCGTGCGCCGTCTCGCCGAGCACGTCCGGGCGGGCGGTCTGGTGGTCGGACTGGAGCCCAGCTGCACGGCGGTCTTCCGGTCGGACGCGCCCGAGCTGTTCCCCGGCGACCGTGACGTACGGCGGCTGCGCGATCAGACGGTCACGCTCGCCGAACTGCTCACCGAGCACTCCCCCGGCTACGAACCCCCGCGCGTCCCGGAACGCTCCGCGAAGGCTCTCGCCCAGGTGCACTGCCACCAGCACGCGGTCCTGGACTGGCAGGCCGACCAGGAACTCCTGCACCGCGCCGGCGTCGACGCCGAGCGACTGGACTCCGGCTGCTGCGGTCTCGCCGGCAACTTCGGCTTCGAGCCGGGCCACTTGGAGGTCAGCGAGGCATGCGCGGAACGCGTACTGCTCCCGCGCCTGCGCGACGAGCCCTCCGAGACGGTGGTCCTGGCGGACGGTTTCAGCTGCCGCACCCAGATCCACGAACTCGACAGCGGCGGCCACGAGGCGGTGCACCTGGCGGAACTGCTGGCGTCCGCCCTGCCAGGGGCACCGGGCAGCGCGTACGGCGTGGCGCCGGGCGCGAGGCCGGCCACCCCGAGCCGAAGGGCCAGGGCACTGACCTTGACCGGAACCGGCTTGGCGGGCCTGGCGGCAGCGGCCACGGCAGCCCGGCTCCTCCGAAGCAAACGGTGAGTGGACCAGGGGCGCGGGGCTGTACTGAACCAACACATCGGCGCACCCCCAGAGGCGCGCTCAGCCCACCAGCTCCACCAGCACCGCCCTGGCCCGCGCCACGCGAGACCGGACAGTGCCCACAGGACACCCGCTCACCAGAGCCGCCTCCTCGTACGACAGCCCCAGCATCTGCGTGAGAACGAACGCCTCACGCCGCTCGTCGGGCAACGTGGCCAACAGGTCGAGCAGCACTATCCCGTCGTCGAAGCCGGGCACGCCCCGCGGCTGAGCGCGCTCGGCCGCGGCCTGCCAGTCCGAGCCGTCATACCGGCGGGGCCGAGCCGCGGCATACCGGAAACCGTCGATCACCGCACGGCGGGCGATGGACAGCAGCCAGGCCCGCGCCGAGGACCGCCCCTCGAACCGGTGCAGACTGCCGAGCGCCCGCAGAAACGTGTCCTGGGCGAGGTCGTCCACGGCCTGGGGGTCGGCGCACAGATAGGAGACATAGCGCAGCACGTCATGGTGCAGCGCGCGTACGAAGTGGTCGACGGCCTCGGCGTCACCGGCACGGGCGGCGAGCGCCCAGGCGGTGGTGGAGGCATCGGCGGACTCCCGTTGCGTGCGGAGATCGGCCGGGGCGGGCGGGGCGGAAGTGATCACCAGGTGTCCTTCTCGGGTCAGCCGTGATCCGGGCCACCGCTGTCATCGCGGTGCACAGGGGTGCGCGGCGGTCCGGTGAGGGGATGTGGCCGTACGGCGCCACATGTGCGGGAAGCACATATGTGGGTGCACGACCGAGCCCGAGGCGCACAGGGGCTTCCTCGGGGTGCCGTCTGTCGTCAGGCGACAGCGGTCCCCAGGGGCGGCCCCCGGTGGGTGATCGCGTGGACGAGAAGGAGAAGCCGGGGCTCCCGCTCCGAGCGGGGCCGGCGCGCCCGCAGCAGCGGGCGGTGCGGGGTGGCGGGCAGGGCGAGCAACAGCCGCAGCGGGGCCGCGAGCCGTCCTGCGACGGCCCGCAGGACACGGAACGCGGCCCTCTCGCCGTAAGCCAGCCAGAGGCCGGTCAGAAGCGCGGCGAGCAGGTGGGCGGCGTACATCCCGAAGGGCATCCAGAACGAGAGAGCACCGACGCCGTCCGACGTCCCCATGGGGGACACGCCAATGGAGTCCATGCCGCTCGTGTGCATGGACTCCATGTGCATCGCGCCGATGTCCTGCGCCGCCGGGGCGGGCTGCGCGAGGGAGAACGCCGAGTGCAGGACCGTCTGGGCAGCGACCACGACGGCCACGATCAGCGGCAGCCCGCGTTCACGGCCGGTCAGACACCAGCCCGCGCACCCGGTCACGACCAGGCCCGCAGCCAGGGTCCACCCGGGCACATGGGTGCCGGACATGAGGACGTGGCCCAGGGCGGCGAGCAGCACACAGACGGCCGCGAACACCGCGGCCCGTACCGTGCGAGAACACCACCCTGCCGTCATGGCGCCTCATCCTTCCATCCGGGCACCGATCACCACCTGTGGGTACGGAAAGCCACAGGCTCCCGCTCACTGCGTACGGCGGCTCCGTACGACGCCGAAGGCCCCGGCCGCGAGCCCCAGCACGCCGACGACCAGCCCGGCGACACCGAGACCACGGGCGGTGGAGTCGCTCGCCGAGGCCTGCGACGCCTTGGACGCGACCGCGGAGGTCTGCGACGCGGTGGCCGACGTGGTCCCGCCCGCCGTCAGCTTGAGGACCGGCGCCGGGTTCTCCGGCTCCTCGTCGCCCTGGGCGGCCTCCTCGATCCAGCGGACGACCTTCCCGTCGGAGTAGGTCTGGAGGGTCTTGAAGGTCAGCTGCGCGGTGTCGTCGGGGAGTTGACCGAAGGCGACGTCGAAGTCCTCGTACTGTCCTGGGCCGATCTTCCCGCCGGTCCAGGTGATCTCGGAGACCGCGTCGGTGATCGTGCCGTCGTCCGTCTTGACCGGTGTCTTGAGCCTGGTGTCGGTGACCTTCGCGGTCCACCCGTCGTGCGGGGAGACGAGCACGCCGAGCAACGGGTGGTCGGTGGGCAGGAACAGCTGGACCTTCGTGGTGCTCGCGGTGTCGCTCTCGCCGGGCACCCGGAAGGTCAGGGCTCCGTCGGTGGCGCCCTTGGCGTAGCTGTCGGGGTGGACGGTGACGTGCGCGGAGGCGGCGCCGGCGGCGGTCAGTACCGCGGCGGCGGCGAGGGCGCCGCCGAGGCCGATGCGACGCAGGGAGGTGCGTGCTGAGGACATGGGTGAGGGATCTCCGTACCGTCAGGAAAAGGGGAAAGGTCAGATCGCGTACGGGATCGTGGTGGGCGGTCCACGCCGGTGGACGGTGTGGCGGAGCAGGAGGGGACGAGGTGCGCACGGACCGTCCACGGGCGGGCGTACCGGGTCCGGGACGACCGGTTCGCCGTACCCCCGCCACCAGGCCGCGAGGCCCGGTACGAGCGTGACCGCTCGCCGCAGCAGGGACCACAAGGCCACCTCGCCGCGTCGGAGCCACCAGGTCAGCAGGAGAGCGGCCGAGACATGAGCGGCGGTGGCGTGCGGGGTCAGGGCGTGGGAGTGCGGTGCCGCCGTATGCGCCATGCGTACGCCGTGCATGGTCATCGTGTGCGTCGCCGACATGTGGTGCATCGCCATGCCGTACGGCGTTCCCATGGAGCGCGGGCGTGCCGCGCCGAAGGCCAGATGCAGTCCGCCCTGGGATGTGAGTGTGGCCCCGCCGATGGCCCCGAGCGACCGCTCCCGGCCGCCGAGCAGCCAGCCGGTCACGAACATCGGCACGAACCCGGCCGCCTGCGCCCACACCGGCGGCGCCATCCCGGTCGCCAGTGCGTGACCCCCGGTGGCCAGCAGCACGCACAGCGCGGCGAAGACCGCCGCGCGCAGGCTCCGGACCGCTGGGGACGCCTTCATGGCGACCGATACTCCCACGTGTGGTCGGCGCACCGCCCACGGGGCCGGGTCAGTAGATGTCACGCACATAGCGCTTGTCCGCGGCGAGTTGCTTCACATAGGCCGCCGCGCCCGCCTCGTCCAAGCCGCCGTGGAGGACCGCGATGTCCCTGAGCGCCCGGTCGACGTCCTTCGCCATGCGGGAGGCGTCGCCGCACACATAGAAGTGGGCGCCGTCCTGGAGCCAGGACCACAGCAGCGGGCCGTGTTCGCGCATCCGGTCCTGGACGTAGACCTTTGCGCGCTGGTCACGGGAGAAGGCGGTGTCGAGGCGGGCGAGGGTGCCGTCCGCGAGGAAACCGGTCAGCTCGTCCTCGTAGTAGAAGTCGGTCGCCTTGTGCTGTTCGCCGAAGAACAGCCAGTTCGGGCCCCGGTGGCCGAGGGCGCGGCGCTGCTCCAGGAAGCCGACGAAGGGGGCGACGCCGGTGCCGGGGCCGACCATGACCATGGGCGTGCCGGAGTCGGCCGGCGGGCGGAAGTGCGGGGAGCGCTGGACGTGCACGGGCACCGGGGTGTCCGCGGCGGCATCGGCGAGGAAGGGCGAGCAGACACCCTGGCGGGGCCTGCCGTGCAGGTTCTCGTAGCGCACGACGGAGACGGTCAGCGAGACGAGGTGCGGGTCGGTCAGCGGGCTGGACGATATGGAGTACAGACGCGGCTGGAGGCGTCCGAGGGTCTGCGTCCACTCCTGCGGGCCGGCCGTCACGCCGTACTCCGTGATCACGTCCACGGCCTGGCGGCCCCAGCCCCACTTGGCGAGCTCGTCCTTGTTGTCCGGACGCAGGAGCTTCTTCAACTCCCGTGGGTCCCGGGTGCGTTCGGCGACGAACCGGAGCAGGCCGGGGGTGATCCTGGTGATGTCGAGGTGCCGCAGGAACGCCTCGCCGAGCGGGACCTCTCCCACGCCGTTCAGGTCCACCGCGGCCCCGGCGTCCAGACCGGTGACCGCCAGCCACTCCTCGACCAGGTCCGCCGAGTTGAGCGGCCGGATGCCGAGGGCGTCCCCGGCGTCGTAGAGGAGCGGGCTCTCGCTGTCGCGGGTGTCGAAGGTGAACCTGCGGACCTCCTTGCCGGCGCCGGGCAGGCTCAGGAGGCGGTTGCCGGTGAGGCGGGCGAGGACGGGGACGGGCTTCTTCGAGCGGGACGAGGCGGCGGGGGCCGTCCGGGGGGCGGCCGGGACTGCCTGGATCAGCGTGGGGGCCGAGGGCACGGTGTCGGCCGCCGGGGTGTCGGACAGCGCCGTCAGAACCTGGTCCAGCCAGCCGTGCGCCGCGTCCTCGAAGTCCGGTTCGCAGTCCGTGCGCGGGGCCAGCCGCAGCGCGCCCAGTTCGTCGAGCCGCTGGTCCAGACGGCGGCCGTGCCCGCAGAAGTCGTCGTACGACGAGTCGCCGAAGGCCAGCACCGCGTACCGGCGACCCTCCAGGCGGGGCGTGCCGGGGTCGGCCAGGGTCTCCCAGAAGCCGCTGCCGTTGTCGGGGGCGTCGCCGTCACCGAAGGTGCTGGTGATGAGCAACAGGTCGGCGCCGGGCGGCAGTTCGCCGAGGTCTGCCTGGTCCATGCCGACCATGGAGGTGCTGTGGCCGGAGGTGGTGAGCCGCTCGGCGGTGGCGGCCGCGAACTCCTCGGCGTTGCCGGTCTGCGAGGCCCACAGGATGACGACCTCACGGCGCAGGACCGTGACCGAGGACTGTGTGGCCGAGACCTGTGTGGGCGCGAACTGTGGGGGCGCGAACTGTGTGGCCGCCGCCCGTGAGTACATCCCGGCGAGTGTGCCGTTCACCCAGAGGGCGTGCTCGGGGCTGAAGGGCGCGTCGGGCGGCAGGACCGGCACGCCAGGGGCGCCCGTCGAGATGCCCGCGAGAAAGCCGACCAGGTACTGGCGTTCCTGTGCGGTGAGCACGGGCGGCGGGGCGGGAGCGAGCCCGAAGACACCCGCGGCGGCCGCGGCGACGGAAGCGTGGGCGTGGGTGCCCTCCGGGACCGCCGGTGCCGAGGCGGGCATGGCCACCGCGCTCGGGGCGCCCCCGCCGTGTCCCACCGCGCCGCCCGACCCACCGGCCGAGCCCGCCGCAGGCGTCCGCACCGTCACCGGCACAGCCACCTTCGTCAGCGACACCGCGCACACCTTGAACTCCGGCTGGAACGACAGCGGGTCCACCGCGTCACTCGTCACCGCGTTGACGCTCAGGTACTCCCCGAACAGGTCGTTCCAGTGGAAGGGCGCGAAGCAGCACCCCGGCCGCACCCGGTCCGTCACCACGGCCGGCAGCACGGCCCGGCCGCGTCGGGAGGCCACCTCGACGGAGTCACCGTCGGCCACACCCAGGGCCGACGCGTCCTGAGGATGCAGTTCCACGAAGGGCCCGGGGTTCAGCTTGTTCAGCTTCGCCACCTTCGCCGTCTTGGTCAGCGTGTGCCACTGGTGCTGGAGGCGCCCGGTGTTCAGGACGAAGGGGTAGTCGTCGTCCGGCATCTCGGCCGGCGGGATGTGCGGCCGGGCGTAGAAGATGCCCCGCCCGCTCGCGGTGGGGAACGTCAGCGAACCGTCCTCCCCCACGTACCGGATCGGGTTCCGGTCCGGCCCGTCCGGACTCGCTGCGGGCCACTGCACCGGCGTCTCCCGCAGCCGCTCGTACGAGACCCCGCGCAGATCCCAGCCCGTCTTCGGGTTCCAGGCCTGCTTGATCTCCTCGAAGACGTCCTCCGCGCTGTCGTAGGAGAACCCCTTCTCGTACCCCATCTCGCACGCGACGGCCGCGATGATCCGCCAGTCCGCCATCGCCTCGCCGGGCGGGTCGGCCACCGCCGGGGTCAGCGTGAGGTTGCGCTCGCTGTTGACGAAGACACCCTCGCCCTCCGTCCACAGCGCGCCGGGCAGCACGACGTCGGCGTAGGCGTTGGTCTCGGTGTCGGCGAAGACGTCCTGCGTGACGACGAACTCGGCGGCCTCCAGGCCCTCGATGACCGTGCGACGGTTGGCGACGGAGGCGACCGGGTTGGTGCAGATGATCCAGCAGGCCTTGATCTCGCCGTCGGCCATCTTCTGGAACATCTCGACCGTGCCCCTGCCGACGCCGTCGGCGCGCAGGGTGTCCGGGGGCAGCTCCCAGAGCTCCTCCATGAAGGCCCGCTCGTCGTCGACGAGGACGGACCGCTGGCCGGGCAGGCCCGGGCCCATGTAGCCCATCTCACGGCCGCCCATGGCGTTGGGCTGGCCGGTGAGGGAGAAGGGGCCGCTGCCGGGGCGGCAGATGGCGCCCGTGGCGAGATGGAGGTTGACCAGGGCGTTGGTGTTCCAGGTGCCGTGGGTGGACTGGTTGAGTCCCATGGTCCACAGGCTCATCCACTCACCGGCCGATCCGATGAGCCGCGCCGCCTCCCGGATGTCCGCCTCGGCGAGGCCCGTCATCTCGGCCACCGCGGCGGGCGAGTAGTCCGCGAGGAACTCCGGCATCGCCTCCCAGCCCTCGGTGTGGGCGGCGACGAACTCGGGGTCGATGTGGCCCTCGGCGTGCAGCAGGTGCAGCAGGCCGTTCAGCAGCGCGAGGTCGGCACCCGGCTTGATCTGCAGGAACAGGTCCGCCTTCGCGGCTGTGGCGGTGCGCCGCGGATCGACGACGATCACCTTCGCGCCCGCCGACTTCACCCGCTCCATCATCCTGAGGAACAGGATGGGATGGCAGTCGGCCATGTTGGAGCCGATGACGAAGAACAGGTCGGCCTTCTCGAAGTCCTGGTACGAGCCGGGCGGGCCGTCCGCCCCGAGCGACAGCTTGTAGCCGGTGCCGGCGCTGGCCATGCACAGCCGGGAGTTCGACTCGATCTGGTTGGTCCGCACGAACCCCTTGGCCAGCTTGTTCGCCAGGTACTGCGCCTCCAGGCTCATCTGGCCGGAGACGTAGAGCGAGACCGCGTCGGGGCCGTGCTCGTCGATGATCTCCCGCAGCCGCCGGGCCGTCTCGGTGATGGCCACGCCGACGGCTTCCGGCACCGGCTCCTCGCCCCGCTCGGGCCGGACCAGGGCCGTGGTCAGCCGCCCGGGCGCGGCGAGCAGGTCGGCGGTGGTGGCGCCCTTGGTGCAGAGCTTGCCGAAGTTGGCGGGGTGCTCCTTGTCTCCGGACGCCTTCAGGACCGTACGCCGTCCGTCCGGGCCGGTGCCGATGTCGAGGACCAGGCCGCAGCCCACACCGCAGTACGAGCAGACCGTCCGCACCACGGGCACGCCTCCCTGAGCTCAACCGATTCGATCTCCTACGACCGTACGAAATGCCCATTACGCAGATGTCTCCCGAGCCGTTCATCAGGGGTTACACCGCCCGCACACCTCACCGGCCAGTGTTGTGAGCGCTTTCGTGCACCGGAGGAGCCCCGAACTGAGGCGACACAGATTTGGAACGGTTCCATTTCTTGAACCATTCGTGTTTATGGGGGTAGGTTGGTCGCATGACCGCCCCCCGGCTTCCGAACACCGCCGACGAGCTGCGCGGTGCCGGCCTGCGGGTGACGGCCGCGCGCGTCGCCCTGCTCGAGACCGTCCGGGCCGGTGACCACCTCGCGGCCGACGCGATCGCCACGGGAGTGCGCGACCGTCTCGGCCACATATCCCTCCAGGCCGTGTACGAGGCCCTGCACTCGCTCACGGCGGCGGGTCTCGTGCGTCGCCTCGAGCCGCCCGGCAGCCCGGCGCGGTTCGAGGGACGGGTCGGGGACAACCACCATCACCTGGTCTGCCGGTCGTGCGGGGCCGTCGTCGACGTCGACTGTGCCGTCGGTCACGCGCCCTGCCTGACAGCTTCCGACGACCGCGGCTTCTCGATCGACGAGGCCGAGGTCATCTACTGGGGCCTGTGCCCCGACTGTTCCCCCCAAAGGCTTACTTCAGCACCGTGATCCACCCAGTTCGGAAGGACTGAAATGTCTGAGAACCCCGATGCAATCGTCACCGACCCCAAGGCTGAGGGCGCCGGTGGCTGCCCGGTCGCGCACGGGCGCGCCCCGCACCCCACCCAGGGCGGCGGCAACCGCCAGTGGTGGCCGGAGCGACTGAACCTGAAGATCCTCGCCAAGGACCCGGTCGTGGCGAACCCGCTCGGTGCGGACTTCGACTACGCCGAGGCCTTCCAGGCCCTCGACCTGGACGCCGTGAAACGGGACATCGCCGAGGTGCTGACCACCTCGCAGGACTGGTGGCCCGCGGACTTCGGCAACTACGGCCCGCTGATGATCCGGATGGCCTGGCACAGCGCCGGCACCTACCGCATCAGCGACGGCCGCGGCGGTGGCGGCCGTGGCCAGCAGCGCTTCGCGCCGCTGAACAGCTGGCCGGACAACGGCAACCTCGACAAGGCCCGCCGTCTGCTGTGGCCGGTGAAGAAGAAGTACGGCCAGTCCATCTCCTGGGCCGACCTCATGATCCTCACCGGCAACGTCGCCCTGGAGACCATGGGCTTCGAGACCTTCGGCTTCGGCGGCGGCCGCGCCGACGTCTGGGAGGCCGACGAGGACGTCTACTGGGGTCCCGAGACCACCTGGCTCGACGACCAGCGCTACACCGGTGACCGTGACCTGGAGAACCCGCTCGCCGCCGTCCAGATGGGCCTCATCTACGTCAACCCCGAGGGCCCCAACGGCAACCCGGACCCGCTGGCCGCGGCCCGCGACATCCGCGAGACGTTCCGCCGCATGGCGATGAACGACGAGGAGACCGTCGCCCTCATCGCCGGTGGCCACACCTTCGGCAAGACCCACGGCGCGGGCCCGGCCGACGCGGTCGGCAACGACCCCGAGGCCGCCTCCATGGAGGAGCAGGGCCTGGGCTGGAAGTCCACCCACGGCACCGGCAAGGGCGGCGACGCCATCACCTCCGGTCTCGAGGTCACCTGGACCACCAAGCCCACCCAGTGGAGCAACGACTTCTTCGACATCCTCTTCGGCTACGAGTGGGAGCTCACCCAGAGCCCCGCCGGTGCCAACCAGTGGGTGGCCAAGGACTCCCAGGAGATCATCCCGGACGCCCACGACCCGTCGAAGAAGCGTCGGCCCACGATGCTCACCACCGACCTCTCGCTGCGCTTCGACCCGATCTACGGCGAGATCTCCAAGCGCTTCCACGAGAACCCGGACCAGTTCGCGGACGCCTTCGCCCGCGCCTGGTACAAGCTGACCCACCGTGACCTGGGCCCGAAGTCCCTGTACCTCGGCCCGGAGGTCCCGGCGGAGACGATGCTGTGGCAGGACCCGCTGCCGCAGACCGAGGGCGAGACCATCGACGCCGGCGACATCGCGTCGCTCAAGGCCAAGGTCCTGGAGACGGGCCTGACCGTCTCGCAGCTGGTGTCCACGGCGTGGGCCTCGGCGTCCACCTTCCGCGGCAGCGACAAGCGCGGCGGCGCCAACGGCGCCCGCATCCGTCTGGAGCCGCAGCGCGGCTGGGAGGTCAACGACCCCGAGCAGCTCGCCCAGGTCCTGCGCGTCCTGGAGGGCGTCCAGGCCGAGTTCAACACCGGTGCCAAGAAGGTCTCCCTGGCCGACCTGATCGTCCTCGCGGGTGCCGCGGCGGTCGAGCAGGCCGCCAAGGACGCGGGCTACTACGTGGAGGTCCCCTTCACGCCGGGCCGCGTGGACGCCACCGAGGAGCACACCGACGTCGAGTCCTTCGCGGCGCTGGAGCCGGTCGCGGACGGCTTCCGCAACTACCTCGGCAAGGGCAACCGCCTGCCGGCCGAGTACCTGCTGCTCGACAAGGCGAACCTGCTCACCCTGAGCGCCCCCGAGATGACCGTCCTCGTCGGTGGTCTGCGGGTCCTGGGCGCCAACCAGGGCGGCACGGCGCACGGCGTCTTCACCGACCGTCCGGGTGTCCTGACCAACGACTTCTTCGTCAACCTGCTCGACCTGGGCACGACGTGGAAGTCCACCTCCGAGGACCAGAGCGCCTTCGAGGGCCGCGACGCGGAGACGGGCAAGCTGAAGTGGACCGGCACCCGTGCCGACCTGGTCTTCGGCTCCAACTCCGAGCTGCGCGCCCTCGCGGAGGTCTACGCGAGCGACGACGCGAAGGAGAAGTTCGTGAGGGACTTCGTCGACGCGTGGGTCAAGGTCTCGAACCTGGACCGCTTCGACCTGGTCTGATCGACTGAACGACGCAGGGGCCGGTCCACACGGACCGGCCCCTGTGTCATGTCCGGGCGAGCGTGGCCACGAACTTCCCGAGCCGCGCGATCCCCTCGCGCAGTTCGTCGGCCGAGGCCGCGTAGGACAGCCGTACATGGGTCTCGGCGGTCCCCACTCCGAAGTCCCGCCCCGGTGTGAGGGCCACGTGCGCCTCCTGGAGCGCCCTCCCGCAGAACTCCCACGAGCTGAGCCCGGTGCCGCTGACGTCGAAGTACACGTAGAACGCGCCGTCGGGCGGCACGGGCACCGGCAGCCCGATCTGCGCGAGCCCGTCGAGGACGAGGGCCCGGCGTCGCCCGAACTCGGCCCGCCGCTCCTCGCACACGGCGAGCGACTCGGGCGTGAAGCAGGCGAGCGCGGCGTGCTGGGCGGGGGTGGAGGCACAGATCATGTAGTTCTGGGCCAGCCGCTCCAGCGCGGGCACCAGCGCCTCGGGCACGACACACCAGCCCAGCCGCCAGCCGGTCATCCCGAAGTACTTGGAGAAGCTGTTGATGACGACGGCTTCCTGGTCGTACGACAGCACACTGCGCGGCGGCCGCCCCTGCGCGTCGTGATCACCGAGGTCGAGGTAGATCTCGTCGACGATCCGCCAGGCGTCCCGCTCCCGGGCGAGCTCGCAGATGGCCGCCAGCTCGTCGGCCGGGACGGAGGTGCCGGTCGGGTTGGAGGGACTCGCGACCATGATCCCGCGGGTGCGGTCCGTCCAGTACGACCGCACCGCGGCCGTGTCCAACTGGTACCGCGACCCGGCGCTGGTGGGGACGAGGGTGACCCGCGCCCCGAAGCTCTCGGCGATCTGCCGGTTGCAGGGGTAGGACGGGTCGGCGATGAGCACCTCGTCCCCCGGGTCGACGAGGGCGGCGGCGCCCAGCACCAGTGCCGCCGACGCCCCCGCGGTCACGACGACCCGGCCCGGATCGACGTCGACGCCGTGCTGATCGCCGTAGAACCGCGCTATGGCCTGCCGCAGTTCGGGCAGCCCGAGCGCCCCCGTGTACGTCATGGGCCTGCTGCCCACGGCCTCCCGCAGCGCGTCCAGCACGGCCGGCGGCGCCCCGAAGTCCGGTTCTCCGAGACTGAGCTTGACGACGCGGTGCCCCGCGGCCTCCAGCGCCGCGGCGTGCTTGCCGAACTCCATGGCGTAGAACGGCGCGACGGACTGGGCGCGCTGCGAGATCCTCATGCGGGAATCATGCCAAAGTCGACGAAGGCCGGAGAACCCGCAGGTCAGACCTGTTCGGAGAGCTTCGGCTCGGTCCGGGCGGCCCGGCGTTGGCGTATCACCGCGTAGACCACCACGGCCAGGGCGACCAGGGTGGACAGGACGACCTGGTCGCGGCCGCCGCCGTCCGCGGTGTCGGTGAGCATGTAGCCCAGGACGAAGGTGATCAGGGCGATGGTGGCCCAGGTGAGGTAGGGGTAGAGCCACATCCGGACGACCAGCTTCTCCGGCGACTCCCGCTGGATGATCTTTCGCATCCGCAGCTGGGAGAAGCAGATCACCAGCCAGACGAACAGGGCGATCGCACCGGAGGCGTTGAGCAGGAACTGGAAGACCGTGTCGGGCCACAGGTAGTTGAAGGCGACCGCGACGAAGCCGAAGACCACCGAGGCCAGGATGGCCGCCTGCGGCACGCCGCGGCCCGTGGTCCGCCCGAACGCGGCCGGGGCGTCGCTGCGGCGGCCGAGCGAGAAGGCCATGCGCGAGGCCGTGTACAGACCGGAGTTGAGGCAGGACAGCACGGAGGTCAGCACGATGGCGTTCATGATCTGGGCGGCGTGCGGGATGCCGATGGAGCTGAGGGCGGCGACGTACGAGCCGTCCTTGAGGATGGCCGGGTCGTCCCAGCGCAGCAGCGACACCACGATCAGGATCGAGCCCAGGTAGAACACCGCGATCCGCCAGATCACGCTGTTGGTGGCCTTGGTGACGGCGGCCCGCGGGTCGGCGGTCTCACCCGCGGCGAGGGTGACGATCTCGCTGCCCATGAAGGAGAAGACCACCATCAGGACGCCGGTGAGGATCGCTCCGGGGCCGTTGGGCAGGAAGCCGCCGTGCGCGGTGAGGTTGGAGAAACCGGAGGCCGGGTGGTCCGAACCCGGCAGCAGCCCGAAGATCGCGAGCCCCCCGACCACGATGAACGCGGCGATCGCGACGACCTTGATGCCGGCGAACCAGAACTCGAACTCGCCGTAGGAGCTCACCGAGACCAGGTTGGTGGCGGTCAGGACGACCATGACGATCAGGGCCCAGCCCCACTGCGGGACCGCCGGCATCCAGCCGGCCAGGATCTTGGCCCCGGCGGTCGCCTCGACGGCGAGCACCACGACCCAGAAGAACCAGTACAGCCAGCCGATGGTGAAGCCGGCCCAGCGGCCCAGCGCACGGTCGGCGTAGGCGGAGAACGAGCCCGAGGTGGGGTTGGCCGCGGCCATCTCGCCGAGCATGCGCATCACGAGGACGACGAGGACGCCGACGAGGGCGTACGAGACGAGGATGCCGGGGCCGGCGGCGGCGATGCCGGAGCCGGAGCCGACGAACAGGCCGGCGCCGATGACGCCGCCGATCGCGATCATCGACAGGTGGCGGTTCTTGAGTCCGGCCTGCAGGCCACCGGACTGAGCGGGAGGGGTTTCGGGGAGGGTTGCGGTCATGGACCGGGAAATTAGTTCAGCACGATCAAAAAAAACAGTCTTGTTTAACTGTTCAGGTTGCTCTATTTTCCGTACATGCAGAGCACGCCGTGCCGCCGTCCCCCGTAACGTCGCTCAGCAGGCCGTTAGGGTGGCGTCGTGGTGAACGCAGCGGGCAAGTTCGGGCCCTACAACCAGGCGGCGCCCGCGCAGGTCGGCGGGGTGTGGGACACCCGCGTCCTGGCCGGCCGGGGCACCACGGGAGCCGAACTCGTCCGGTCCAGGATCGCCCTGCGGATACGGCTGAGGTCCGTGGCGCCGGGCGACCGGCTGCCGGACGCGGGCGTCCTCGCCGAGGAACTGGGAATCAGCGAGATCACTGTGCGCCGCGCGCTGGAGGCCATGTGCCAGGACGGCCTGCTCGACCGCCGTCGGGGCCGGTCGGGCGGCACCTTCGTCGCGGCCGACTGGGACGCGGTCGTCGCCGTGCTGCACGACGCCGACGAGACGGCCTCGCTGGAGTCCTTCCATCTGCTGCTCGAATGCGGCCTCGTGGCGCACGGTGCGGGTGAGGTCCCGGACGGACGGCTCGACGGACTGCACACCCTGGTCGAGGAGCTGGACCTGGCCGAGGACCCGGCCCGGCTGCTCGAACTGGAGACCCGCTTCCACCTCGACCTGGCCGAGGCGCTCGGCGGCGTCGGGATCCGTGAGTTCGCCGCCGACCTGCTCGGCCGCCAGTGCCTGCTGGGGCCCGCGCCGGCCGCTTCGGTCGTACGGGCCCGCAACCGCTGCCACGCCGAGCTGCTCGACGAACTCACCCGCGGCGCGATGGACCCGGCGGTACGCGCGGTGAAGGCGCACCGGCACGCCGGCCTGAACTGACCACTTCTCCCCTTTCCTGTGCCGCCGACCTCGCTGAAGGAGCTGTCCCATGCCGGTACCCGGACCTGTCGGCCGCTCGTCGGCATCGGGCCCCGCCGGCGGCGCGCCGCAGCGGCTGCGCGGCGGTGTCCTCGGCATGGCGGACATCGCCGCCGCCACGATGGCCAACGTCGGTCCGGCGATGAGCTTCTTCTTCGGCTTCGCCTTCCTCGCCACCACCGCGGGGATCGCGTCCCCGCTGACCATCGTGGCGGCGGGGGTGGCGGTCGCGCTGCTCGGCAACACACTGGCCGAGTTCTCCCGGGCCCACCCCTCGGCGGGCAGCTTCACCACCTTCGTCGGCAAGACCTTCGGTCCGGTCAGCGCGGTGACCACGGCCCTGCTGGCCGGACTCGGCTACATCATCGCGATGGCCTCGGTGATCGCGATCTCGGGTGGCTTCGTACAGATCACCCTGCACCACTACACGGGCGTCGACGTGCCGTGGATCGTCTGGACGCTGCTGCTCACCGGTCTTTCGGTGGTGCTGATGCTGCGCGGGATCGTCGTCTCCACCAAGTGGGCCGGCTACTTCTTCGGCGTGGAGATGCTGGTGCTCGTCGTGGTCTCGGTCGCGGCGATCATCGAGCATCGCGGCGCCCTGTCCGCCGCCCCGTTCCTGCCCGGCCATCTCACCCACGGCCTCAAGGGGCTGGCGGCCGGATTCCCTCTGGCGGTGTACCTGTTCATCGGCTGGGAGAACTCGGCGGCCCTCGCCGAGGAGACGGAGAACCCACGGCGCAACGTCGGCCGCGCCGTGTTCTCCTCGGTCGCGATCATGACGGTGAGCTACATCCTCTTCTCCTACGCCACGGTGACCGGCTTCGGCTACGACCTGGACCGGCTCGGCGCCTCCCCCATCCCGTTCATCGACGTCGCCCAGCACACCCTCGGCGCGCTGGCGTTCCTCGCCTACGTCGGCGGCCTGACCTCCACCCTCGGCGTACTGATCGCGGGCATCAACTCCCAGGCTCGCCTGGTCTTCAACGCGGGGCGCGAGGGACTGCTGCCGTCCTTCTTCGGCTACGTCCATCCCACGCGCCGTACGCCGAACAACGCGATCGTCGCCTTCGCCGTCATCGCGCTGCTGATCATCGGCGGCTGGGGCCTGGGCCATCTGCTCGGATCCGGCGGCGGTTCGATGAACCCCGTGGTCTTCTTCACGGAGTCCTCCAGCCTGGGCGCCATCCTGATCCTGCTGGTCTACCTGGCGTCCAACATCGCCCTTCCCCTCTACTACCGCCGATACCGCCCCCAGGAGTTCCGGCCCGTCCGCCACCTCGTCCTGCCCGCGATCGGCGCCTTCGCCATCCTGGTCCCCCTCTACTACCTGGCCAAGCCCGGCCAGCCGGCCCCGTACAGCTGGTTCCCGTACGCCGCCCTGGTCACGTTGCTCGCGGCCATCGGCTACGCGACCCTCCTGGTCCGCCGGGACCCGAGCCTCGCGGAGCGCGTGGGATCGGTGGTGGCGGACGCGGAGTGAGCCGGGGTCACCGGCCGAGCCGGCCGTCGAGTTCTCCTCGAGCAGTTCCCCGAGATGCCCTGGCCGGGACTCTCAGCTCGTCACCCTCGGCGCCCGGTGGATCGGGCCGGTGGTCCGGGTCAGGGATCGGCCCGTGCCCCGGTGGGCTTGGGCGATGATCTCCGCGGTGATGGAGACGGCCGTCTCCTCGGGCGTGCGGGCTCCGAGGTCGAGGCCGATCGGGGAACGCAGCCGGGCCAGGTCGCCGTCCGTGACGCCCTGCTCGCGCAGGAGGCGCAGGCGCTCGTCATGGGTGCGGCGGGAGCCCATGGCCCCCACGTAGGCGACGGGCAGGTCGAGTGCCAGGCGCAGCAGGGGGATGTCGAACTTGGCGTCGTGGGTGAGGACGCAGACGGCGGTTCTCTCATCCACCTCGGTGCGTTCCAGGTAGCGGTGGGGCCAGTCGACGACCACTTCGTGCGCGTGCGGGAAGCGTGCCCCGGTGGCGAAGACGGAGCGGGCGTCGCAGACGGTGACCCGGTAACCGAGAAAGCGGCCGGCCTGACTGAGGGCGGCGGCGAAGTCGACCGCGCCGAAGATCAGCATGCGGGGGCGGGCGGCCGCCACGTGCACCAGGACGGACAGGTGCTCGGGGCATCCGTCCCCTGTCCCCCCGACATCGACGCGGGCGGTGCGGCCGGCCCGCAGCAGAGCCCTGGCCCGGTCGGCCACCGCCCGGTCCGCCGGCCCGCCGTCCACCCGCCCGTGGGCGGAATGGTCGTCACCGAAGACGCTGAGGGTTGAGCCGAGGAACACGTCAGGGCCGTCGACGACCTGAGCCACGGCAGCCGGTCGGCTGTGGACGACCTCGGTGAGGGCGTCGACGAGGTGCGGCCGGGCCGTGGGGTCGATGCGCTGGACGAGGACGTCGAGTTCGCCGCCGCAGGTCAGTCCGACGGCGAAGGCGTCGTCATCGGAGTAGCTGAACGAGGCGCGCTGGGGGGCACCTCGGTCATGCAGCACCTGCCGGCACAGTTCGTAGACCGCGCCCTCCACGCAGCCACCGGAGATGCTGCCGACCGCGTCGCCTTCGTCGCCCACGGCGACCGACGTACCGACCGGCAGCGGGGCGCTGCCGCGCACGGCGACGACGGTGGCCAGGGCGAAGGGGCGTGCCTCGCGGCACCAGCGGTGCAGTGTGTCCGCGATGTTCAGCATGGTTCTCCACGGCAGGACCAGGACGGTAGGTGAGCGGGCCGCCGCCACGACGCGGGGAAACGTCACGCGACGGCGGCCCTGAGAGGTCCGGCAGCCGGGCGGGTGAGGCTGCCGGACGAGCGGTGTGCGCCCCGCCGGACCGAAGTCCGCGGATCAGAGCAACGCCTCCGCGGTGATGGGAAGTTCACGGATGCGGCGGCCGGTGGCGTTGAAGACCGCGTTGGCGATGGCGGGCGCCACGCCGATCATCACGAGCTCTCCGAGGCCCTTGACGCCGAGCGGGTCGGCCTCGCGGTCCTCGCCATCCAGGTAGACCGCCTTGAGGTCGGGGATGTCGGCGTTGACGGGCACGAGGTAGTCGGCGAGGTTGGCGTTGACGATCCGGCCGTCGCGATGGTCGGTGGCCGTGTGCTCCAGCAGGGCCGTGCCGATGCCGCCGACCATGCCGCCGAGGGCCTGGCTGTCGGCGAGCTTGGGGCTGATGATGCGTCCCGCGTCGTAGACGCCGAGGACCCGCCGCACCCGCACCAGGCCGAGCGTCGCGTCGACGGCCACTTCGGCGAAGGTGGCGTTGTAGCCGTAGAAGGAGTGTCGTTCCGGGCCCGTCGGCGGCGCGAAGGAGCCGTCCGCGTCGAGGTGGGTGCGGTCGTTTCGGGCGAGCAGGCTCTTGTACGTCTCCCCGCGCGTGGGATCGTTCTTCACGTGCAGTCGGCCGCCCCGGACCACCACATCGTCGGCCGGCACGCCGTACAGCGGTGACTCGCGGTCCTCGACCGCCAGTCTGATCGCCTGGCGGCGGACCTTGTTGCAGGCGTCGAGGGTGGCGGAGCCGACGCTGGCCATGGTCATCGAGCCGCCGTGCGGTGGGGTCGGCGGATAGAGGGAGTCCCCCAGCCGGAAGGTGACCGTGCGCACGGTCAGCCCGAGGGCGTCGGCGGCGACCTGGGTCTGCGAGGTGTACGTACCCGGGCCCATGTCGGTGGCGGCGGCCTCGACCAGCGCGGTGCCGTCGGCGTCCAGTCGGGCCCGGGCCTGGGCCGGCGCGCGTGCGGTGTCGTAGACGCCGGCGGCCATGCCCCTGCCGATCAGCCAGTCCCCCTCACGCGTGGAGCGAGGCTCGGGATTGCGGCGGTGCCAGCCGAACTCGCGGGCGCCCACCGTGTAGCACTCGCGCAGCCGGCGGGTGGAGAACGGCAGCCCACTCGACTCGTCCTCGTTCGGTTCGTTGCGCCGGCGCAGCTCGATCGGGTCGACGCCGAGCTGGTGGGCGAGTTCGTCCATGGCCGACTCGATGACGAAGGAGGCCGTCTGGAAGCCGGGGCCGCGCATGTACAGCGGCGTGGGCAGATCCAGGGGCACCGTCCGGTACCTCTGGCTCACGTTGGGCATGCTGTAGAGCATCTGCCCGGCCGCCAGGATGGACTCGGTGAACGTCTCGTACGACGACGTCTCGGCGTCCAGCTCGTGGACCGCGGCGGACAGCCGGCCGCGCCGGTCGCTGCCCAGTCGCAGGTGGTACTCGTAGGAGGGCCGGAAACCGGTACCGAGGTACATCTGCTTGCGACTGAGGACCAGTTTGACCGGACGCTTCGTCTCGCGGGCGGCCAGCGCGGCGACGACCACGTGCGGCCAGCAGCGCAGGGCCGTGCCGAAACCGCCGCCGACGAACGGTGAGATGACGCGCACCGCGTCCGTCTCCAGGCCGAACACCGCCGCGAGTTCGGTCTGCGTGCCCACCACCCATTGGGTCTTGTCCCACACGGTGAGCCTGTCGCCGTTCCAGCGGGCGATGGTGGCGTGCGGCTCCATCGGGTTGTGGTGGTTGCGCGCCGTGCGGTACGTCAGGTCCAACCGTACGGCCGCCGAGCGCAGGGCCGCTTCGGCGTCACCGCGCGCGTAACGGGTCGGCTCGTCCGGCTCTGCCTGGGCAAGATCGGTCGAGGGCTGTTCGGCGTCGTAGCCGACCTTGACCAGACTCGCACCGTGCTGCGCGGCTTCCAGGGTGGCGGCCACCACGACGGCGACCGGCTGGCCGTGGAAGCGGACGCGGTCGTCCTGGAAGACGCGGAGTCGCCGGCCGGGCGGATTGTTCGACCCGGAGTTGTCGCGGTACGGCAGCTTCGGCGCGTTGCGGTGGTGGAGCACCTTCAGTACGCCCGGAAGGGCTTCGGCGGCGCCGCTGTCGATCGACGTGATGCGACCGCGGCCGATGGCCGCGTCGACGATGACGGCGTGCACGGACCCGTCGACGTCGTGCTCGGCGGCGTACAGCGCCTGGCCGGTGACCTTGAGCCGGCCGTCCACCCGGGACAGCGGCGCACCCACGGCTGCCTGCGGCTGGGGGCTCACTTGGTACCTCCTACGACGCGCAGCTGGCGTGCGACAGTGCGCTTGAGCAGCTCGACCTTGAAGCGGTTGTGCTGCAGGGGACGGGCGCCGTCCGCCGCCTTCGCGGCAGCGGCCGACCAGAGGGCCCCCGAGGGGCGTTCACCGAGGAGGTGCTGCTCGACGGCGGGCAGCTTCCAGGGCACCGTGCCCACGCCCCCGGCGGCGACCTTGGCCTCGCGGATCACCCCACCGCGTACGTGCAGCGCGACGGCCGCCGACGTCAGGGCGAACTCGTAGGACTGCCGGTCCCGCACCTTCAGGTAGCCGGACCTGAGCGGACGCGGAAGAGCGGGGATCTCGACCGCCGTGATCAACTCGCCTTTACGCAGGGCCTGTTCGCGTTGTGGGGTACTGCCGGGCCGCAACAGGAAGTCGGAGAAGGGGATGTGGCGTGCCCCGTCCGGACCCAGCAGGTGCACCCGGGCCTCCAGGGCGGCGAAGGCCACGGCGGCATCGGACGGGTGCGTGGCCACGCAATCGTCGGAGGTCCCGAGGATGGCGTGCGTGCGGTTGACGCCCTGCAGCGCGGCGCAACCGGAGCCGGGCTCGCGCTTGTTGCAGTCGGCGGTGACGTCCCGGAAGTACGTGCAGCGGGTGCGCTGCATGATGTTGCCGCCGATGGTCGCCATGTTCCGCAGCTGGGCCGACGCGCTCAGCTCCAGCGCCTCGGAGACGACGGGATACAGGGTGCGCACCTTCGCGTGGGCGGCGGCCTCGGACATGGTCACCAGGGCGCCGACGCGCAGGCCCCCGCGCTCGGTGACGGTGATCTCGCTCAGCGGCAGGCCGCTGATGTCGACGAGCGTCTCGGGGCGTTCGACGGTCTCACGCATGAGGTCGACCAAGGTGGTGCCCCCGGCGATGTAACGCCCGCCCCGGCGACCGGCGTTGAGGGCTTCACGGGTGTCGGAAGCCCGGGTGTAGGAGAAGGGATGCATGGCGGCCGATCCTCACTTCCGGCCCGCGGTCTGCTCCACCGCGCGCACGATCTTGACGTAGCAGCCGCAGCGGCAGATGTTGCCGCTCATCCACTCCCGGATCTCCTCCGGCGAGTCGGTGTGGCCCTCCTGGATGCAGCCGACACCGGAGACGATCTGTCCGGGGGTGCAGTAGCCGCACTGGAAGGCGTCCTGATCGATGAACGCCTGTTGCAGCGGGTGAAGTCGATCGCCCTCGGCCAGGCCCTCGATCGTGGTGACGTCGGCCCCCTCCAGACGCACCGCGAGCGTCAGGCAGGCGTTGTGCCGCTGCCCGTCGACCAGGACCGTGCACGCCCCGCAGGCCCCGGCGTTGCAGCCCTTCTTGGAGCCCGTGAGGCCGAGGTGCTCGCGGAGCAGGTCCAGCAGTGAGGTGCGGTTGTCGACCGTCACGGTATGGCGGGTGCCGTTGACCGTCAGGGAGACACGACTGGACGGCGGCCTCTCGGCGGCCGTCGCTTCCTCCGGGTCGGCGAGGAAGGTGCCTCCGATCACGCCGCCCGCGACGACGGCACCACCGACCGCGGTGCTGGTGGCGATGAACGTGCGCCGGGTGGGCGCCGGGGAGGACTCGTCGGCTCCGGTGGGGGGTGGAGCGGCAGGTTCGGGGAGTTCGGTTGACATACGTACGCCTTCGTATCGCTGACGGATCGGCCGTACACAACAGCGGGACGGGAGTCTGGATCGTCGTCACCGCGGGGAATCGGGCAACCGCGCGCTTCGGCGGCGGCGATCGCTCACCCCGGGAGTCTCGCACCACCGGCAACGCTCGTGGCAGGGAGACTTTCCTCCCCCTTTACGCTCCGTCAGGAGCGAGTGGCCGACGTCATCGGGGGCACTTTCGCGCGGGATGCGGCAGGGCGGAGCCGCGTCGCCCCGGTCGTGGACACGTCCGGGGCCCGCGACGTCCTGAGTCGGCCTGGCCTGCGTGATCGGGGGGCCGGGACTACCGGTTGCGGGTGCGGGAGCCGGTGTACTGCTGGTCGGTGACCGGCTCGGCCCAGGCGGTCTCGGGGGTGCCGTCGTCCGTGCCCTCCCACAGGGCGATGTGTTCCATGAACCGGTCGGGGGCGGCGCCGTGCCAGTGCTCCTCGTTCGGCGGGCAGGCGACGGTCTCGCCGGGGTGGGCCTCGAAGACGGTGCCGTCCCGGGTACCGATCAGGGCGATGCCGGAAACGACGTGCAGGGTCTGGCCCACAGCGTGGGAGTGCCAGTTGGTGCGGGCGCCCGGCGAGAAGCGGACCAGGTTGGCGCGCATCCTGGACGGGGCCTGTCCGGCCACGATGACGTCCCACCACACGTCGCCGGTGAACCAGTCCGCCGGGGCCTTGCTGCTGGGCTGCTGCTTGATGAATTCCATGATCTCTCTCTGCTCTCTTTCGTGGGGGGCTGTTTCTAGCGGGCGACGTAGCCGCCGTCCACGGGGAGGGCGACGCCGATGACGAAGCCCGCTCCGGGGCTGCACAGCCACAGGACCGCCTGGGCGATCTCCTCGGCGGTGCCGAGCCGGTTGACGGGCTGGTCGGCCTCGGCCTCGGCGCGGTCGAGTTCTCCCTTGGCGATCATGTCGCTGACCATGGGGGTGTCGATGGTGCCGGGACAGACGGCGTTGATGCGGATGCCGCGCGGGGCGTATTCAAGGGCGGCGCTGGTGGTCAGGCCGATCACGCCGTGTTTGGAGGCGTGGTAGGAGGCGCGGCCGGGGAGACCGACCAGGCCGCCCAGGGAGGAGCAGTTGACGATCGCGCCGCTGTCCTGTGCGCGCATGTGCCGCAGTTCGTGCTTCATGCAGGCCCACACGCCGCGGAGGTTGACGGCGTTGACGCGGTCGAACCTCTCGGCGGGTTCGTCGGCGGCGTCGCTGGGCGGGATCTGGATGCCGGCGTTGTTGTAGGCCATGTCGAGGCGGCCGAAGGTCTCCACGGTCCGGTCGACGGCGGCGGCGACCTGGTCCTCGTCGCTGACGTCACACGTGAGGGCGAGGGCCTGGTGGCCGGCGTCGGTGAGTTCCTTCGCGGCCGCGTTCAGGGCCGCCTCGTCGATGTCGGTGAGGGCGACGGCGGCTCCGGAGGCGGCGAACGCGCGGGCGGTCGCCAGGCCCATACCGGCGCCGGCGCCGGTGACGAAGGCGACCTGGCCGGTGAATTCGTATGTGGGGTTCATGTGGTGTTGTCCCTTCGAGTACGGCGGTGTCGCGGTGCGACTGTGTCGGGGCCGCCTGGACGGGCTCGCGGCAGGGCGTCGCCGGTCCGCGGTCGGACGGTCTGGCCGCCGTCGACGACCAGGGCGTGGCCGGCGGCGAAGGACGCGGCGTCCGAGCAGAGCCAGAGCACGGCGGCGGCGATCTCGTCCGGCGTGCCGAGGCGTCCGATGGGCTCTTCCGCGATCAGGGCGTCCCGTCCTCCGGGTGTGCTTGCGGCGAAGCGCTGGATCATCTCGGTGTCGATGATGCCGGGGCACACGGCGTTGACGCGGATGTTGGATGCCGCGTGGTCGAGGGCGATGGAGCGGGTCGGGCCGATGACGCCGTGCTTGGCCGCGGCGTAGGCCGCCTGTCCCTTGAAACCCTTGACGCCGGCGCCTGACGAGGCGTTGACGATCGCGCCGCCCCCCTGCCGGAGCATGAGGGGGATCTGATGCTTCATACAGAGGAACATCCCGGTCAGGCTGACCCCGACGACACGGTCCCACTCGTCCTTCGCGATGTCCGGGGCCGGCGTGACCGGCTGCTCGACGCCGGCGTTGTTGAACGCCGCGTCCAGTCGTCCGAACGCCTGGACGGTGTCGCCCAGGGCCGACGTGACGTCGTCTTCACTGGTGACGTCGCAGGTGAGGGCCAGTGCCCGGCCGCCCGCTTCCTCGACGACCGTGCGGTCTCCCGCAGTCCGTCCGCGGAGAGGTCGGCGAGGGCGACGCGGGCGCCCGCGCGGGCGAAGGCGACGGCGGTGGTGCGGCCGATGCCGGAGCCGGCTCCGGTCACGAAGGCCACCTTGCCGGTGCAGGTCGCGTTGCTCACGGTCATGGGCAGAGTCCTCTCGCTTGCCGGTACGTGGCCGGGTATGTCCGCCGTACGCTGCTCCGGGCTCGAGTCAGAGCTGCGACGGCTCCTGCGCGGGCTCCTCGCGTCGGGCGGGGGCGGTGCGCCGGGCGACGATCCGCGTCCTGCGTGATGCGTCGCTGACGGCGAGAGCGATCAGCGGGACGAGGGTCAGGGCGGCGATGACGGTGCCGACCAGGGGCGGGCCGGTCAGGCCGAGGGAGGAGTCCAGGGCCGTACCGGCGATCAGCGAACCGGCGGCGATACCCGTGTTGAAGGCGGACGTGGTCAACGCCGAGGTGAGGGTGGGCGCGTCGCCGGCGAAGCGCATGGCGAGGGCGGTGACCACCGGGTTGACGGTGAATCCGGTCAGGCCCATGAGGAAGACGAGGAGGGTGGCCGTCACCGGGTTTCCGGACAGCGGGATCATCAGCAGCAGGACCAGAGCGGTGGCCGCCGCGGCGGTGAGGGTGGTGACCATCGGACGCCGGTCGCCCAGGCGGCCTCCCGTGGTGGTGCCCCCCAGGGCGCCGAATCCGAAGGCGATGAGGACGAGCGGTACGGCACCTGCGGGGATCCCTGCGCGGTCGGTCAGCAGCGGCGTGACATAGGTGTACGTCGCCAGGACACCACCCATGATCAGCATCGCGGCGCCGAGCGCCAGCCACAGCCGGCCCTGCCGCAGAGCCCGGACCTCGGCCCGGAGGGACACCTCGACGCGCTGCTCCCGGGCCGGGATGAAGCGGCCGATGAAGACGGCGGCAAGTCCGGAGAGGACGGCCAGGGCCCAGAAGGGGCCGCGCCAGCCGATGAACTGGCCGGCGAAGGAGCCGATCGGCACGCCGACGACGTTGGCCAGGGTCAGGCCCCCGATCATGACGCCGGTGGCGCGGGTGGCGTTGCCCCGTCCGGCAGCGGTGGTGGCGACGACGAAGCCGACGGACCAGAACGCTCCGGTGGCCAGGGCCGTGACGACGCGGGCCATGAGAACGACGGTGAAGGACGTGCTGAGGGCGGCCACCAGATGTCCGAGGCAGAACACGGACAGGGCCAGGATGAGCGTCTGGCGCTGAGGAAGACGCAGCGTCGCCATGGCCATGGTGGGCGCGCCGATGATCATGCCGATGGCGAAGGCGGTGATCAGCAGCCCGGCGTGGGAGACGCTGACTCCGAGGTCAGCGGCCAGCTCCGGCAGCAGGCCGGCGACGACGAACTCGGTGGTCCCCATCAGGAACGTGCCGGCGGCGAGCACCCAGACGACGAAGGGAAGCCTGCCGGGGGTGGTCCCGGACGCGGAAGGCATGGGTGTGGTCTCTCCTTGCATGGAAATCGGGGGAACGTGGTATCCCGTGTGGCGAGCCCGGCCGGCTCAGCGCCCTGAGCGGTGGCCCTCGCCCGGCGCGACGTCGATGGTGATCTCGTCGGCGGTGGCGAGCTGCTCGACGCCGCCCTGGGCCATGCGCCCGAGGGGGACCAGTCCGGCCGCGTAGGGGGCCTCGCGGTAGTAGGTGGCGAGCTGGTTCCAGGGCGCGTAGTACGCCAGGTCACCGACTTCGGGGTCAGCGCCCTCCGGGGCTCCGGAGATGGACAGCTTTCGCGGCAGGTCGGCGATCTTCTCGGCCTGGTGGAAGTCGCGCAGCGACAAGGTGAGCGGGAGCTGGGCGGCGAAGTCCCGGGCGGTGGCGCTGTCGTTCAGCGTGGCGGCGATGGTGTGGCCGTTGAGCGTGAGCCGGATGTTCATGGCGGTTGTCCTGGCGGGTGATGTGGTGGCGGCCGGAGATGTCGAAGCCTGTGGCGACGCGGAGCCGGAGGCGGCCGGGGAATGGCTCGTGCAGGCGGTGACCACGAGCAGCAGGGCGGCGGCCGGGACTCCACGGGTGAAGGCGCGAAGGGGTACGGGATTCACAGGTCGCCCAGTGGCTGGTCGGGCAGGGGCTCGGAGTAGTGGCGGAAGCCGTCCCGCTGCTGGTGGATGTCGTAGAGCCGCTGCGCCAGCACATCGGGGCTGCTGTGCTCGGCGTCGGGCCGGATGGCGCCGGGGATGATCAGCTGGGCGGCGTGGATGTTCTCCGGGGCGAGCGTGTCGTGGAGCATGCGGGCGTAGGCGCTTTCGGCGGCGAAGGCGATCGAGGTGCCGGCGACGTTCGGGTTGGGGCGTACGGCGCTGCCGCCGTTGACGAACAGCAGAGTGCCGCGGCCGAGTTCGCGCATGCCGGGCAGGACGGCGTTCACCGCGGTGACCGGGCCCTTGACGGAGAAGGCGAGCGGCGCGTCGAGGTCGTCGGCGCCGGTGTCGAGAACCTGCTTCATGAAGTCGGCGCGGGGCACCGGGCTGTACTGGAGGATCTCGATGGGCCCCAGGGCGGCCGCGGCCGCGTACAGGGCCGCGGTCAGCGACTCGATGTCGAGGACGTCGGCGGTGAAGCCGCGGGCCCGGATGCCGTCGCGGGCCAGCTCGGTGGTCATCTCCTCCAGGCGCTCGGCGTTGCGTGCGATGAGGGCGACGGCGTGGCCGGCGGTTCCGAAGCGGCGGGCGGTGGCCAGCCCGAGTCCGGGGCCGGCGCCGATGAGTGCGAAGGTCGTCATGGGGGTTCGTCGTTCCTTGTGTGAGGCGTTCCTTGCCTGCGATCAGGCCGAGTGTGTGGACTGCCTCCCGCTCACTGTCCAGGAACGGTCAGGGCTTGAGGAGGGTCTTGATGGCGCGGCGTTCGTCCATGGCCTTGTAGCCTTCGGCGACCTGGTCCAGGGGCAGGGTGAGGTCGAAGACCTTGCCCGGGTTGATCCGGCCGGTGAGCACGCGGTCGATGAGGTCGGGCAGGTAGCGGCGTACGGGCGCGGGGCCGCCGCGCAGCCCCACGTGGGAGAAGAACAGTTCCTGGCCGTCGACCGCCACCTCGTGCGGGACCCCGACGAAGCCGACGTTGCCGCCGGGCCGGGCGGAGCTCAGGGCCTGCCGCATGGACTCGGCGGTGCCGACGCACTCCAGCACGGAGTCGGCGCCGATCCCTTCGGTGAGGTCCTTGACGCGGGCGATGCCTTCGTCGCCGCGCTCGGCGACGATGTCGGTGGCGCCGAACTCCAGGGCGAGCCTCTGCCGGGAGGCGTGGCGGCTCATGGCGATGATCTGTTCGGCCCCCAGCTCCTTGGCGGCGATGACGCCGCACAGGCCGACCGCTCCGTCGCCGACGACCACGGCGGTGGATCCGGGCTTGACCTCGGCGGCCAGGGCGGCGTACCAGCCGGTACCCATCACGTCGGAGACGGCGAGCAGGCTCGGCACGAGTTCGCCGGCCGGGTGCTCATCGGTGGCGACGAGGGTGCCGTGGGCGTTGGGGATGCGCACGTAGTCGGCCTGACAGGTGCTCATGAACTCGCGGTGCAGGCAGTTGGACTGCCAGCCGTTACGGCAGTTGGCGCAGGTGTTGTCCGAGGTGGCGAACGACCCGACGACGAACTGGCCCGGCTTGACGTTGGCGACCTCGCTGCCAACCTCCTCGACGATGCCGACGTACTCGTGCCCCATCGGGTGCGGGTCGCCGATGGGTTCCGCGCCGCGGTAGGGCCACAGGTCCGAGCCGCACACGCAGGTGGCGACCGTGCGGATCACCGCGTCGGTCGGGTTGATGATCTTCGGGGCGTCGAGCTCCTCGAGGCGCACGTCGCCGGGGGCGTAGATGACTGCTCCGCGCATGGGGATGCTTCCTTCGGTGCGAGGGTCGGTGAGCCGCAGCCGGTGATCGCAATCGGCTGCTCGATATCGAGCCTCACACGCGAGGGCAGGTGCGAAAAGCGGAGAGATTCATCCTGGGAGAGGAACATCCTGGGAGGAAATTCTCCCCCCTTTCCCGAGTGGAATCGGTGTCATGCTGGGAAGCATGACCGCCAACGTCCCCCTCAATGAGCTGGGAGAATTCCTCAAGAAGCGCCGTTCCGAGCTGAGCCCGCGCACGGTCGGACTGCCCGAGACCGGCAGGCCCCGCCGGGTGGCCGGGCTGCGCCGCGAGGAGGTCGCCCAGCTCGCCAGCATCAGCACCGACTACTACACCCGTCTCGAACAGGGCCGTATGCAGGCGTCGGCACCCGTGCTGGACGTTCTCGCCCAGGTACTGCATCTGGATGACGACGAGCGCGGCTACCTCTTCCAGCTCGCCGGCAAGACCACCAGCCGCACCCGGCGGCGAGGCCGGCAGAAGGTCCAGCCACAGCTGCAGCGCGTCCTGGACGACCTCACCGCCACCCCGGCCATCGTGCAGGGCCGGCGCGGGGACATTCTGGCCTGGAACGCGCTGGCGGCCGCACTGGTCACCGACTTCTCCCAGATCCCGGAAAAGCACCGCAATTACCCGCGGATCATCTTCACGGATCCGGCCATGCGCACCCTGTACGCGGACTGGAAGACCTCGGCGCACATCGCCGTGGCACAGCTGCGGATGGAAGCGGCGAAGTATCCCGAGGATCCTCGCCTGATCGAGCTGGTCGGCGAACTGTCCATGCGGGACAAGCAGTTCGCCCAATGGTGGGGCGATCACCGCGTCGCCGCGCGCACGGTGGGCACGAAGACCCTGAACCATCCAGGGGTCGGCGAACTCGTCCTGGACTGGGACACCCTGACCGCCAACACCGACCCCGACCAGCACCTGACCGTCTGGACGGCCGCACCCGGCTCCCCCACCCACGAGCGGCTGCGCATCCTCGCCTCCTGGGCCGCCGACCAGAACCTGCCGGCCTCCTCCCCTCTCAGCTGACCACGACGGACCGCCGTTCCCGGCGCCGCAGGTACGGCCGACGCGTCTGCTGGTGGCCTGGAGTCCTGGGCTGCGCGCGCACGGGGAGCAAGGCCGATCGGCGAGCACCGTGCCGGCGGCACCGCCCAACGGAAGACGGATGCGCTCCTCCGCTGTGCCTTCAGGCAACAGCCACCGTGCCCACCAGCGGCGGCCCTGCCCGACCCAGTGATGAGGCCAGGGCGATGCCCGCCACTCCGGAGCCGATGGTGACCCCCACGTTGGCCGCCGAACTGCCCGGCGCGGAACCGGCGAAGCGCATGACCAGCGTGCTCGCGGCGGCGTCCCGACGACCCGTCAGAACATGAGGGCGTGCAGGTCAGGCCCCCTTCGTCACAGGCTCCAACACCGCCACGCACTCCACATGATGCGTCATCGGAAAGAGGTCGAACACCCGCAGCATCCGCACCCGGTAGCCCCCGTCCCGGAAGTACCCCAAGTCCCGCGCCAGCGCGGCCGGATCGCAGGCGACGTACGCGATGCGCCGCGCGCCCAGGGACGACAGGTGCTCCACCGTCTTGCGCCCCGCCCCGGCCCGCGGCGGGTCCAGCACGATCAGGTCGACCTCCGTGATCCCGGTGCGCGGCAGCACGGCCTCCACCTTGCCCTGCTCGATCCGCACCCGGTCGAAGGCGGCGAGGTTGTGCCGGGCGTCCTCGACCGCGCGCTTGCCCGACTCGATGCCGAGGACCGCGCCCTTGTCGCCGAGGCGGTCGGCCAGCGCCCCCGCGAACAGCCCCACACCGCAGTACAGGTCGAGCGCCATCTCGCCCTTGCGCGGCAGCAGGCCCTGCATGACCGCCTTCACCAGCGTGTCGGCCGCCTGCGGGTGGACCTGCCAGAAGCCGCCGCTGCCCACCCGGTGGGTGCGGCCGTCGGCCCGCTCGCGCACGAAGGCGCGGCCGTGCACGCGGTGGATGCCGCCGTCCTTCTCCTCGACGCGCATCACGGAGACAGGCTTGTCGAGCTCCACGAGGGGCAGTCGGGCGCCCGGCCGGGGCTCCAGGATGACCATGCGGTCCTGGGAGCCGGTCGCCGCGATCGCCTCCACGGACGCCATCCCGGACCAGTCGCGCTCCTCGATGCCCAGCTCGCTCACACCCGGCGCGGCGATCATGCAGTGCTCGATCGGCTCCACCTCGTGCGAACGGTGGCGGCGCAGCCCGGCGTTGCCGTCGGCATCCACGGCGTACTGCACGCGGGTGCGCCAGGCAGGCACCTCGCCCGCCGGCAGCTTGTCGCCCTCGGCCGGCATCACCGTGCCGTCCCAGCCTGCCTCCTCGGGGGTGAGGCCCGCGAGCCGCTTCAGCTGCTCGGCGACGACCTCGCCCTTGAGACGCCGCTGGGCACCGGGCTTGGCGTGCTGCCAGTCGCAGCCGCCGCAGCGGCCGGGACCGGCGTAGGGGCAGGGCGCCTCGATGCGGTCCTTGGACGGCTCCAGAACCGAAACCGCGTCCGCGCGCATGAAACGCGCTCCCTCCTCGCCCTCCGTCACCCGGGCCACGACCCGCTCACCGGGCAGCGTGTGCCGGACGAACAGCACCTGGCCGTCCTCCGTGCGGGCGATGCAGTGCCCGCCGTGTGCGACGGGGCCGACCTCGACTTCGAACTCCAGCCCCACCAGCGATTTCTTCGGTTCTGCCTGCATGGCGGGGTGACTCCACAACGTCAAGGGGAAAGGGGGACGCGGCCGGCCACGAAACGGCCGGACACAAAAGCAGGGCGGCCGAGACGACAGCCATCCAGTCTACTTCGGCGCCGGCGTCTCCTTCGCCCGCTGCTCGGCCGGACCGCGCCGCACCGCGCCGGGCGCGTTCCACTCCTGGCGCCTGCGAGCACGGTTCTTCGCCGCCTCCGAGGACTGGAGCTGATAGGGCACCGAGGTCACCATGACCCCCGGCGTGAACAGCAGCCGGCCCTTGAGCCGGAGCGCGCTCTGGTTGTGCAGCAGATGCTCGTACCAATGGCCGACCACGTACTCGGGGATGATCACGGACACCGCGTCACGCGGCGACTCCTTCCGCAGCCCCTTCACGTAGTCGATGATCGGTCGCGTGATCTCGCGGTACGGCGAGTCCAGGACCTTCAGCGGTACGTCGATCCCACGCCGTTCCCACTCGGCGCGCAGTGCCTTGGTCTCGGCCGGGTCGACGTTGACGCTCAACGCCTCCAACGAGTCCGAGCGCATCAGCTTGGCGTACGCCAGCGCCCGCAGCGCCGGGCGGTGGATCTTGGAGATCAGAACGACGGAGTGGACGCGGGACGGCCGCAGGCTGTCTTCGCTCGGGCCCTCGGGCGCCGCGAGTTCCTCGGAGACGCGGTCGTAGTGCTTCCGGATCGCCGTCATCGTCGCGTAGAAGATGCACATCCCGAGCAGCGCCACCCAGGCACCGTGGGTGAACTTGGTGACCAGGACGACGACCAGGACGAGCCCGGTGAAGAAGGCGCCGAAGGCGTTGATCGCGCGGGAGCGGATCATGTGGCTGCGCGTCGCGGCGTCCTTCTCGGTCGCCAGGTGGCGGTTCCAGTGCCGGACCATGCCGGTCTGGCTGAGCGTGAAGGACACGAACACGCCGACGATGTAGAGCTGGATCAGCCGGGTCGAGTCGGCGCCGTAGATCCACACCAGGAGTCCGGCCGCGCCGGCCAGCAGCACGATGCCGTTGGAGAAGGCGAGGCGGTCGCCGCGGGTGTGCAGCTGACGCGGGAGGTAGCGGTCCTGGGCGAGGATCGAGCCGAGCAGCGGGAAGCCGTTGTAGGCGGTGTTCGCGGCGAGGAACAGCACCAGCGCGGTGGCCGCGGCCAGCACGATGAACAGGAAGCTGCCCTTGCCGAAGACGGCCTCGGCGACCTGGGAGATCACCGGGTTCTGCACATAGCCGGAGCCGAGGGCGACACCGTTGTGGATCAGGTCGACGGCCGGGTTCTCCGCCATGCGGACCTTGGTCACCATGGCCAGCACGATGATCCCGCAGAACATGGTGACGGCCAGCAGGCCCATCATCGCGAGCGTGGTCGCCGCGTTCTTCGACTTGGGCTTGCGGAAGGCCGGCACGCCGTTGGAGATGGCCTCGACGCCGGTGAGCGCGGCGCAGCCGGAGGAGAAGGCGCGCAGCAACAGGAAGACAAGGGCGAATCCGGCCAGGCCCTGGTGCTCGGCCTTGATGTGGTAGTCCGCCGTCGGTGCCCGCATGGTGTCGCCGAGAACCAGCCCGCGGAACGCACCCCACGCGATCATGATGAAGACGCCCGTGACGAAGACATACGTCGGAATCGCGAACAGCGACCCGGACTCCTTCATGCCGCGCAGGTTCATCAGCGTGAGCAGGATGATCACGGCGATCGCGCAGAAGACCTTGTGCTCGACGACGAACGGGATCGCGGAGCCGAGGTTCTCGATGCCGGAGGCGATGGAGACGGCGACCGTGAGGACGTAGTCGACGAGCAGGGCGCTGGCGACCGTGAGGCCGGCCTTGGGGCCGAGGTTGGTGTTGGCCACCTCGTAGTCGCCGCCGCCGCTCGGGTACGCGTGCACGTTCTGCCGGTAGGAGGCGACCACCGTGAACATCAGCACGACGACCGCGAGCGCGATCCAGGGGCTGAAGTGGTAGGCCGACACGCCCGCGATGGACAGGACCAGCAGCACCTCGCCGGGCGCGTACGCCACGGAGGACAGCGGGTCGGAGGCGAAGACAGGGAGGGCGATGCGCTTCGGCAGGAGCGTTTCGCCGAGCCGATCACTGCGCAGTGCGCGCCCGATCAGGATCCGCTTGGGCACGTCGGTCAGTTTGGACACAACAGAGAAGCGTAAGCGTTCGAACGGGCGAACAACCACCCGGCACCCCGCATCTGCTCTCCGGGTGAAATCCGGACACGCTCCGGCTACGGATTCCGCAGGTGAGCGAAGCGACATGCCTATATGACAAAACCCCGCCCCGCACTGTCCCCGGAGGTTCCATGCACACGACCGCAGAGCTGATCGGCGCCGCGGCCACCCTCGTCGGCCTCGGCATCCTGACGCTCGCAAGCGTCCGCAGCATCAGCCGCCGCTGACCGACACGGAGTCGGGGCAACCGTGCACAGGGGTGCCGTCGTCCTACCGCCCGTGTGTAGCTTGGGCGTCGGTCTGAGACCCTGATGTGGCTGAGCAGTACTTATTGACACCGGAAGGACGGTCGTGCACATCGTCATCATGGGCTGCGGAAGAGTGGGTTCCGCTCTCGCCCAGACCCTGGAGCAACAGGGGCACACGGTCGCCGTGATCGACCAGGACCCCACCGCCTTCCGACGACTGGGCTCCGGTTTCGGCGGTCGCCGTGTCACCGGGGTCGGCTTCGATCAGGACACCCTGCGCGAGGCGGGCATCGAGGAAGCCGGCGCCTTCGCCGCGGTCTCCAGCGGCGACAACTCCAACATCATCGCCGCGCGCGTGGCCCGCGAGATGTTCGGCATCGAGAACGTCGCGGCCCGGATCTACGACCCCCGGCGCGCCGAGGTCTACCAGCGCCTGGGTATCCCGACGGTGGCCACGGTCCGCTGGACCGCCGACCAGATGCTGCGTCGGCTGCTGCCGTCCGGCGCGGAGCCGCTGTGGCGTGATCCCACCGGCGGGGTCCAGCTGGCCGAGGTGCACGCCTCGACCGCCTGGGTCGGCCACAAGATCAGCAAGATGCAGGAGGAGACGGGCGTCCGCGTGGCGTTCCTGACCCGCCTCGGCGAGGCGATCCTGCCCACCTCGCAGACGGTGCTGCAGGAGGGCGACCTGGTGCACGTGATGATGCGCACGGACGACATCGAGAAGGTCGAGGCGTCCTTCGCCGAGGGCCCCGAAGAGGAGAGCGGTCACTGATGAGGGTCGCCATTGCCGGTGCCGGTGCGGTCGGCCGCTCGATCGCGGGCGAACTGCTGGAGAACGGCCACGAGGTCCTTCTCGTCGACAAGGCGCCGACCGCCATCTCGGTCGAGCGCGTCCCGCAGGCGGAGTGGCTGCTCGCCGACGCCTGCGAGATCACCTCCCTGGACGAGGCCGCGCTCCAGCGCTGCAACGTGGTGATCGCCGCGACGGGCGACGACAAGGTCAATCTGGTCGTCTCCCTGCTGGCGAAGACGGAGTACGGCGTCCCGCGGGTCGTCGCCCGTGTGAACAACCCGAAGAACGAGTGGCTCTTCAACGAGTCCTGGGGCGTGGACGTCGCCGTCTCCACCCCGCGCCTGATGTCCGCCCTGGTCGAGGAGGCGGTGAGCGTCGGCGACCTGGTCCGCCTGCTCCGCTTCAGCCACGGCGACGCCAACCTGGTCGAGCTGACCCTGCCGGAGGAGTCGGCCCTGGCCGGCACGACGGTCGGCGACGTCGAGTGGCCCGAGGACACCTCCCTGGTCACCATCATCCGAGGCACCCGCGTCCTCACCCCGTCGCGGGAGGACTCCCTGGAGGCGGGCGACGAACTCCTCTTCGTGGCCGCCCAGGCCCGCGAGGAACAACTGGAGGACCTGCTGTCGGTGCGCCGCGAGGACGCGACGGGCTGAGGTCTTGGAGGGTTACGACGACGGAGGGCGCCCCGCACACGCGGGGCGCCCTCCGTCGCCGTAACGGAAGTACCGGGAACTACGCCTCGCGCCGGTGCCGCCCGGCCGTGGCCTCCGTGTCCCCACGCTCCGCGGCCTGCGCCGCCTTGCGCTCCTCCTCGGCCTTCTCCTCCGCCTCCATCTCCGCGAACACGTCGATCGGAGCCGGTGCCTTCGCGAGGAAGACCCAGGTCAGCCAGACGGCCAGCAGGAAGGGCGGGATCTTGAGGGCGACCAGGACCCAGCCGAGCTGCGCGGTGTCGGCCCACCAGTACAGCGGGAAGAGGATCGCGCACTTGGCGAGCAGGATCGCGCCCCAGGCGTAACTGGCCTTGGAGTACGCCTTCTTGCGGCCCGGGTTGCGGGTCCGCCAGGAGAGGTTCTCCTTGAAGACCGGGCCGAGGATGAGCCCCATCAGCGGCACGCCCGCGAGCGTCGTGATGACGTACGCCAGGCCGAGGCCCAGCGTGTACAGCATGCCCGGCAGATAGAAGTTCTTGGCGTTGCCCGTCATCATCGCGAAGACGACACCGAAGGCGACGCCGAAGACACCGCTGAAAGCGTGCTTGACGGTGTCGCGCATCACCAGACGGACCACGACCAGCAGCAGCGACACCGCCAGCGCGGCGATCGCCGACAGGTGCAGATCCTTGTTGATCGTGAAGATCGTGACGAAGAGCAGGCCCGGCAGAACCGTCTCGACCATGCCCCGGACGCCGCCGAACGCCTCGAACAGGGCCGCCTCGGTCACCGCCCGTGCGTCATCGGCCTGAGTGTCTTCGGTCGGCTTGTCGAGAGACGTCACCGGCTACTCCCGTCCCACGGGTCGGAGTTCGTATTTCGGATTGAACAGCACCCGGCGGCCCCGGCTCATCGAGATCCGCCCGGACACGATCAGCTTGCGCCCCGGCTCTATCCCGACGATGGAGCGCCTGCCGAGCCACACCACGTCCAGGGCGGCGGACCCGTCGAACAGCTCGGCTTCAAGGGCCGGGACGCCCGCGCGCGGCCGCAGGGTGACCGTGCGCAAGGTACCAGTAACGGTCACGATCTGGCGGTCGTGACAGTCGCCTATACGAGTGCAGCCGGCGGTCTCGGCGTCCTCCCGCAGCTCCTCGGACTCCAGGTCCTCCTGCGACGAGGAGAGCCGGTCGAGCATGCGCCGGAACCGGCCCACCGGCTTGTCGGAACGCGGAACAGCACTCATATCCGAAAGCCTACCGGGGTGCGCCGACAGCGTTTTACCCGCAGTACTAGCGTTCGAACCGATATCCCATACCCGGCTCCGTGACGAAGTGCTTGGGATGCGAGGGGTCCGCCTCCAGCTTCCGTCTCAGCTGGGCCATGTAGACCCGCAGGTAGTTCGCCTCCGTCCCGTAGGACGGCCCCCAGACCTCCTGCAGGAGCTGCTTCTGGCCGACCAGCCGGCCGGTGTTGCGGACCAGCACCTCGAGCAGGTGCCACTCGGTGGGAGTGAGGCGTACGTCTCGGCCGTGCTTCCGGACCTTCTTCGCGGCCAGGTCGACGGTGAACTCGTCGGTCTCCACCAGGACGTCCTCCTCGCCGCCCCCGGTGGGCTCCGCGCGGCGCACGGCGGCCCGGAGGCGGGCCAGCAGCTCGTCCATGCCGAAGGGCTTGGTGACGTAGTCGTCGGCGCCCGCGTCCAGCGCCCCGACCTTCTCGTCGGAGGAGTGCCGGGCGGACAGCACGAGAATCGGCACCCGGGTCCAGCCGCGCAGCTCCTTGATCACCTCGACGCCGTCCATGTCGGGCAGGCCCAGGTCGAGGACGACCACGTCGGGGTGGCGGGTGGCGGCGAGCCGGAGCGCGGTGGCGCCGTCGTGCGCCGCGTCGACCTCGTACTTGCGCGCCTTGAGGTTGATCACGAGGGCGCGCACGATCTGCGGCTCGTCTTCGATGACCAACACTCTGGTCATGTGGCCTGCCTTTCGGGTTCTGCTGCTTCTGCTTCTGCTTCTGCTTCTGCTTCTGCGAAGGGTCTTTCAAGAAGCTCCGCGTGCGCGTCCGCCGCGCGCAGCGTCAGCACCATGGTGAGGCCTCCGCCGGGCGTGTCCTCGGCGTTGAGGGTGCCGTGCATGGCCTCCGCGAAGCCCCGGGCCACCGCGAGCCCGAGTCCCACCCCGGCACCGCGCGGGGCGTCGCCGTAGCGCTGGAAGGGCGCGAAGATGCGCTCCTTGGCCTCGTCCGGGACTCCGGGGCCGCGGTCGACGACCCGTACCTCGACGCGGTCGGCGATGGCGCTGGCGGACACCCGGACGGCATTGCCGGACGGGCTGTACTTGACGGCGTTCTCGACCAGGTTGGCCACCGCCCGCTCCAGGAGCCCCGGATCGACGGCGACCATCGGCAGGGTCTCCGGGACGTCCAGCTCCACGCTTCCGTCGGGCACCCCGCCGAGGGCCATCGGCACCACCTCGTCGACGTCGATCTCCCGGATGATCGCGGTGACCGTGCCGGTCTGGAGGCGGGACATGTCGAGCAGGTTGCCCACGAGATGGTCGAGCCGGTCGGCGCCCTCCTCGATGCCCTCCAGGAGCTCGGCCCGGTCCTCCTCGGACCACGCCACGTCGTCGGACCTGAGCGACGAGACGGCCGCCTTGATGCCGGCCAGGGGCGTCCGCAGATCATGCGATACGGCGGCCAGGAGCGCCGTACGGATGCGATTGCCCTCGGCGAGCGCGCGGGCCCGGTCGGCCTCCTCCTGGAGTCTGCGACGGTCCAGGGCGACGGCGGCCTGGGCGGCGAAGGCGGCCAGCACCCGGCGGTCCTCGGCGGGCAGCACCCGGCCGGTGAGCGCGAGCGCCATGTGGTCCCCCACCGGCATGTCGACGTCGGCGTCCTCGGGCCGCTCCACGGTCGGTCCGAGTCCCGCCCGACCCGCGCAGGTCCACGGCTCGACGTCGCTCACCCGTTCCAGCAGGGCCGCCGACTCCATGCCGAAGGTCTCCCGGACGCGTTCCAGGAGCTCCTCCAGACGGGTCTCGCCGCGCAGCACGTTCCCGGCGAGGAAGGACAGGATCTCCGACTCGGCGCGCAGCCGGGCGGCCTGGTGGGTGCGGCGGGCGGCGAGGTCGACCACGGAGGCCACCGAGATGCCGACGCCCACGAAGATCACGATGGCGACGATGTTCTTCGGGTCGGCGATGGTCCAGCGGTGCAGGGGTGGTGTGTAGAAGTAGTTCAGCAGCAGCGAGCCGACCGCGGCCGAGGCGAGCGCCGGGAACAACCCGCCCAGCAGGGCCGCGGCCACCACGACCGCCAGGAACAGCAGCATGTCGTTGGCGAGGCCCAGGTCGACCGTGGTGAGGAGGATCGTCAGGAACGCCGGGCCCGCCAGGCCGACCAGCCAGCCCCACAGGATCCGGGCCCGCCCGAGCAGCGCGCCCCGCGCGACGGGCAGTCCACGCCCCTTCGCGACCTCGTCGTGGGTGACGATGTGCACGTCCAGGTCGGGCCCGGACTCCCGGGCCACGGTCGCGCCGACACCGGGCCCGAAGACGTACTGCCAGGTCTTGCGGCGCGAGGAGCCGAGGACGACCTGGGTGGCGTTGACGCCTCGCGCGAAGTCGAGCAGCGCGGCCGGTATGTCGTCGCCGACGACATGGTGAAAGGTTCCTCCAAGGTCTTCGACGAGGGTCCTCTGGACGGCGAGTTCCTTGGGCGAGGCGGAGGTCAGCCCGTCGCTGCGGGCTATGCAGACGGCGAGGACCTCGCCGCCGGCGCCCTTCTCGGCCAGCCGCGCGGCCCGCCGGATCAGCGTCCGGCCCTCCGGTCCGCCGGTCAGCCCGACCACGATCCGTTCCCTGGAACCCCAGATCTTCGAGACCCGGTGCTCGCTGCGGTACTGCTTGAGGTACTCGTCGACCCGGTCGGCCACCCACAGCAGCGCGAGCTCCCGCAGGGCGGTGAGGTTGCCGGGCCGGAAGTAGTTCGACAGGGCCGCGTCGACCTTGTCCGGCTGGTAGATGTTGCCGTGTGCCATCCGCCGCCGCAGCGCCTGTGGCGACATATCGACAAGCTCGATCTGTTCGGCGCGCCGCACGAACTCGTCGGGCACCGTCTCCTGCTGCCGCACGCCGGTGATCGCCTCGACGACGTCGCCGAGCGACTCCAGATGCTGGATGTTCACGGTCGAGACCACGTCGATCCCGGCCGCCAGCAGTTCCTCGACGTCCTGCCAGCGCTTGGCGTTGCGCGAGCCCGGAATATTGGTGTGGGCGAGTTCGTCCACCAGGGCGACGGCGGGGGCCCGGCGCAGGACGGCGTCGACGTCCATCTCGGTGAAGACGGCGTCCCGGTACTCCAGCTCCCTGCGCGGGACCTCTTCAACGCCGTGCAGCATCACCTCGGTGCGCGGCCGCCCGTGATGCTCCACGAAGCCCACGGCACAGTCGGTCCCCCGCTCGACCCTGCGGTGCGCCTCGGACAGCATCGCGTACGTCTTGCCGACGCCCGGTGCCGCACCGAGATAGATCCGAAGCCTGCCGCGTCCCATGAGCCCATTGTCTTCCGGTCACTACTGCCTACGCAGCGTCGACCTTACGGCCAACAATCCCGACAAAGGGGGCCGGGCCCGACGCAGGGCCCGCCTTTGACGCAACTCTGACGCGCCCCTCAGGCCAACACCCGGCCGGTACCGGAACCTGCGTCCCTGTCCCTGCCCGTCCGGTAACACCCCCCAAGACCGAGTCCGGCGGTGACCGAGCCACGCGGCCGACACCGGGGGCCGCCATTCACACAACCCCGACGCCACCCTCAGACGAAGGCCCGTACCGGAACCCGCGTCACCGTCCCCGCCCCGTCCAGGAACACCGCCCCAACGCCGCGTCCGGCAGTGACCGAGCCACGCGGCCGACACCGGGGGCCGCCATTCACACAACCCCGACGCCACCCTCAGACGAAGGCCCGTACCGGAACCCGCGTCACCGTCCCTGCCCCGTCCGGGAACACCGCTCCAAGGCCGGGTTCGGTGCGGTGACGAGCCACGAGCGCCCTGGCACAGGCTCACGCCAGCCGCCTGGAGGGCCAGCAGCAGCCAGCTCACCGCCACGGGAGGGTGCGGGAAGGGCAGAACGTGCCGCCAATGCGTCAGCCGGCATCGCGCTCGCCCAGGGCCGCAAGCTCCCGGGCCAGGATGCGCCGCTCGTTCCCGTACAACCGGCGGTGCGTCATGGCAGTCTCGAGCACCCACGGCACCGCGGTGTGGCCCTCGCAGCGCAGGAGCAGTCCCCCCATGCGGGATGGGCCGGCCATAGCTCCTCCACTTGGCGACCGCGTCATCGCCACCCGCCTCGAGAAGCACCCGGGCGGCCGTTCGAGCAGCGCGATCGCCCGGTCGCACGAGGAGAGCAGCGCCCCGGTCGAGACGCCGCATGATCTGCTCGACGCCGTCGGAGCCGACCGCGGCCGGCCAGGTCTCCACGGCGCAACCGGTGCCGTGCACGCCCCTCAGCGCCCCACGATCTGCCCGTCCCCCAGCTCCAGCACCCGGTCCGCCAGGTCCAACAGGGTCGCGTCATGGGTGGCGACCAGCGCGGTGACGTTCTCGCTGCGTACGACGGCTCGCAGCAGCTGCATGACCGCGTGGCCGGTCTCCGCGTCCAGCTGGCCGGTCGGCTCGTCGGCGACGAGGAGCGAGGGGTTGTTGGCGAGGGCGCGGGCGATGGCGACGCGCTGCTGCTGGCCGCCGGAGAGCTCACCGGGGCGCTGCTTCGCGTGCTCCGCGAGGCCGACCAGGGCCAGCAGCAGCTCGACGCGCTCCTCACGCGCGCGTGCGTCCACCCGGCGCAGTCGCATCGGGACGCCGATGTTCTCCGCGGCGGTGAGGATCGGTATGAGCCCGAAGGACTGGAACACGAAGCCGATACGGTCCCGGCGCAGCGCCAGCAGCCCGTCCTCGTCGAGCCCGGCGATGTCGACCCCGTCGAGCTCGACCCGTCCCCGGTCGGGCCGGTCGAGCCCGCCGACGATGTTGAGGAGTGTGGTCTTCCCGGATCCCGAACGGCCCTTGAGGGCGACGAGTTCACCGCGCGGCACCTCGAAGGAGACCCCGCGCAGCGCGTGCACCGCCGCGGCCCCCTCGCCGAACGACCTGTGGATGTCCTCGACCCGCACCATGGTCTCCGTGACGACCTGAGCCATTGCGTTCTCCCCCGTGAAACCGGTAAACCCGCGAACCCCGTGAACTCGTGGAACCGGGCGCCAGTATCACCGTCCGGCGCCCGGCCTTCAACGGTTTCAGCTCGGGTTGTCCCCGTGCGTGAGAGTCTCCCAGGCCACGAAGAGGTTGTTGCTGCCGGCCGGGCGGTTCCGCTCGGTCAGCGCCTGCGTATTAGTCATGCCCATGCCAAGCCTGTTGTGCAGGGCGTTGTACCCCACTTCGGTGACCGGCCCGAGCCCGAGTTTCAGCGACCCGCCGCACAGCCAGCCGGGCACAGCGGTCCCCAGCTCGTACCTGGCCTGGAATCCCAGCGCCTGCCGCAGCCGCTCGCCCACATCCGTGCCGTACAGGTCCTGCCCCTGGATACGGCTCGTCTCGGCGACGTGCGAGATCGCGGAGATGCCGTACCCGGTGTGCGTGAGGTCCCGGCAGGTCTCCTGAGTGAGCCCGGTGACAAAGGTGGACTGCCCCTGCCAGTAATTGACGATCTTGTCCCGGGTGTTCAGGTTCTGGCTGGGCACGGTCTTCGGCAGTTCGCCGTCGGAGTCCAGGTAGACGTAGGCCGCGGCACGGGTGCGGAACTTCGCCATGGCCTTGTCGTACGACGACTTGTCCTCGAGGAAGACGGAGATGCCGACGGCCGCCTCCATCATCGACAGCTCCCAGTTCCCGTTGGAGTTCGAGCCGTTGATGATCTCCGGCAGATAGACGTTGCGGAGCATGGTCGCGAAGCGTCCGGAGTTCGCCCAACTCCCGGTGTACGTGTACTTGATGATCTCGGCCGCCCTGGGCCACGAGGAGCCGGCCCAGCCGGTCTGCAGGGGCGCGTTGCTGTTGGTGTGATCCGTGATCACAGCCGACCAGGCGTCCATGAGCTGGATGGCCTTCTTGGCATACCGCTCGTCCCGGGTGATGTACCAGGCGAGGGCGTCGGTGTAGGCGGCGATCGCGTCCTCGCGCTCGTCGGTGCAGCCATAGTTGGGGTTCGAGTACGACCCGCACTCGACGACCGCCCGCGGCTTGGGCGTGCGGTTCAGATCGGCGTACTTGCTGGCCAGCATCGCGTCGAAGGCACCCTTCCAGGGCTGGGCGCCGGCGCTGACCTTGCTGCGGGCGAAGTCCAACTGCCCTTGGGAGACCGTGACTCCGGGATGGACGAAAGTGGCGGGGGCGGCGTCGGCGGGTCTTGCGAGGACCCCCAGGGCGAACGCGGTGACGACCACCAGCCGTACGGAATGACGCATAGCGGCTCCGTTCTCGTATGTGAACGTTAAGCGCCCCTATGAACATAGGCGTTGGCGGATGACCGTAGGTACAGACCAATACGGCGTCAAGGCCCCGCGCACGGAAAAGGGCCGCACCCCATCACGGGGTACGGCCCTCGACGTCGTACGACTAGCGGACCTCGGTGATCTCCGGTCCGCGCTGCAACTGGCCCATCCCGCCGGAGAAGCGGGAGCCCTCGTCCTGCTGCTGGACACCCTCGGGGACCATCTGGGCGTCGTTCGGCAGCTTCAGGACGATCGGGTCGCGGGGCGCCATCGGGCCCTCGCCGCGGACCACGACCGTGTCCCGGAAGATCTGCTCGAGCAGCCCGGCCGCCTGCGGCTGCACCGCGCCCTGCCCCGAGATCACCCCGCGCAGGAACCAGCGCGGACCGTCCACACCCACGAACCGCACGACCTGGAAGCCGCCCGTGCCGTCCGGCAGCTGCACCGGCACCTGGGCACGCAGCTCCCAGCCCAGCGGACCCTCGACCTCGTCGACGATGCCGCCCTGCTGGGTGATGCCGGAGCCGATCTCCTCGCGCACCTCGCCCCAGATGCCCTCGCGCTTGGGAGCCGCGAAGGCCTGCAGCTGAATAGCGCTGTCGCGCAGTACGACGGTGGCCGCGACGATGGCGTCGCCCGCGACCTCGACCCGCAGCTCCATGCCGTCGACGCCCGGCACGAACAGACCGCCCAGGTCCACGCGACCCTCGGCGGGGTCACGCACCTCGGTGTCGTCCCAGGGCCCGTCGGGGCGCGGCTCCGGCTCCAGCCGTACGCGCTCGCGCTCTACGTCGTCCGCCTCAGTGTCGACGCTGTCGACGACCTGCTCGGCCTCGCCGGCCGCGTCCTCGGCGGCACCCTTCTTCTTGCGACGTCCGAACACGTCACTGTCCTTCCCGGTCGGATACGACCGAAGCGTATCGATTCCCACCCGTTGTGCCGCCCACGGCGGCCTCAGCGCCTGTATCGCCTCCGTCGCCCACGGCGGCGTGACCGCCGGTGGACCCGAAGCCCCCCTCGGCCCGCGCCGAGTCGGGAAGCTCCGCGACCTCCTGGAAGCGGACCCTCTCGACCTGCTGGACGACGAGTTGGGCAATCCGGTCGAAGCGCTCGAACCGCACCGACTCGTGCGGGTCGAGATTCACCACGATCACCTTGATCTCCCCACGGTACCCGGCATCAACCGTCCCCGGGGCATTCACGAGAGCGACACCGCAGCGGGCGGCGAGACCGGATCGAGGGTGCACGAAGGCCGCGTACCCCTCCGGCAGCGCCACAGACACCCCGGTGGGCAGCACGGCCCGTTCTCCTGGCTTCAGTTCACGGCTCTCGGTGGTCCGCAGATCGGCTCCCGCGTCACCGGGGTGCGCGTACGCCGGAAGCGGTACGTCCGGGTCGACACGCCGGATCAGCACGTTCAGGGGGGCACGGCTCACGGGTTCACCTCGAAGGCACGGGCACGCCGGACCTGGTCCGGGTCCTCCATGGCGGCCCGGATCTCCTCCGGGCGGCCGTTGTCGATGAAGTGGTCGACCTTGACCTCGACGAACAGGGCGTCGGCACGGACCGCCACGGGCCCCTCGGGTCCGCCGATCCGGCCGGTCGCGGTCGAGTAGATCTTCCGCCCGGCCACCGCCGTCACCTCGGCCTCCAGATACAGCACCGTGCCCACGGGTACCGGCCGTACGAAGTCGGTCTCCAGACGACCGGTCACGGCGATGGTGCGCAGCAGCCAGTTGAGCGAGCCCAGGGTCTCGTCGAGGGCGGTCGCGAGCACCCCGCCGTGCGCGAGCCCGGGAGCGCCCTGATGGGCGGGGCGCACCGTGAACTCGGCGGTGACCGAGACCCCCTCGCCGGCCCGAGCTTCGAGGTGCAGCCCGTGGGACTGCTCGCCGCCACAGCCGAAACACTGGCCGTAGTGCGCACCGAGCAGCTCACCGGGCGCGGGAGCATCCTGGTGTCGCACAGGTTGCGCCGCGTCGGCGGGAGGCTCGAGAGCCGGGGAAGTACCACTCACAGGCGCAGACCTTACCCGCCCGCCCGTCCCCCACCGCCACCCTGCCTGACGGCGCTTCGCGCCGACTCCCCCTGGCATCGGGCCTGTCAGGACACCGTGCCAAGCTTGGTTCCATGCAGCCCTCCGCCGCCCCGTACGACGAACGTCTCACCGCCCCCCGCTCCTGGTGGCTGATCTCCTTCCTGGTCGGGGTCGCCTTCGCGCTGATCCTGCTTCCCTTCGGGACGCTTCCGCTGCTCGGCGGCCTGGTCGGCGGCACCGCCGTGGCGGCGATCCTCGCGAGCTCCTACGGCTCGCTGCGCATCCGCGTCGTCGGTGACTCCCTCATCGCGGGCGAGGCGAAGATCCCGGTGGCGGCGCTGGGCGAGACGGAGATCCTGGACCCGGAGGAGGCCCGGGCCTGGCGGACCCACAAGGCCGACACCCGCGCCTTCCTGCTGCTGCGCTCCTACATTCCCAGGGCGCTGAAGGTGGAGGTCACCGACCCGGACGACCCGACGCCGTATCTGTATCTGTCGACGCGGGAGCCGGAGCGGCTGGCCGAGGCGCTGAAGGCCGCCCGGACGGCCGCCGCCTAGAACATCCGTGCAGGACTTCACCCCGTCCGTCCGGACGGTGGAGCCGAGCCCGAAGTCTCACGGAAGTCTTACTTCTCCAGCGGAAGCGGATTCGCAGGCGTCTCGAGGGTCGGGAGCTGGGGCAGTTCGTCCCACGGCACCTGCATCTTGCGCAGGTCCTTGCGGATCCGCTCGGCGAGCTTTCTGGTGTCCCTGCGGTTCATGACCGCCCCGACGGCCGCGCCGACCAGGAACGGCATCAGGTTCGGCAGGTCGCGGATCGTCCGCTTCATGATCTGCTGCCGCAGCTGCTGTTTCATCTGGCTGTTGAGCGCGCCGCTCACGGTCGACGGTTTCGTCGCGTCGATTCCGCGCTCCCCCGACCAGGAGTTCAGATACGCGGTGCTGCGCTCCTTGAGGTTCCCGGGCGGCCGTACGCCGTAGACCTCGTGGAGTTCGGCGATCAGCTTCAGCTCGATCGCGGCCACGCCGGTGATCTCGGCGGCCAGTTCGGTCGGCATCGCCGGCGGCACGGGAAGCATCGCCGCCGCTCCGACCCCCGCCCCGACTGTCGCAGTGGCGCTCGCGGCTCCCACGACCAGCTTGTCCGCAAGCTCCTCCGGGCCGAGGCCGGGGAACTGGCGGCGGAGGGTCGCGAGGTCCCGTACGGGGACACGCGGGGCGATCTCGATGATCCGGTCGGCCAGGTACGCCAGGCCCGCCCTGGCCCGGCTGCCGCCCTTGCGGACCCCTTCCCGGGCCCTGTCCCGGACCGCCGCCGCCCGTCGTCTGTCGACGGGCGCGGGCGCCCTGGTCGTATCGGTCGGCGCCGGGAGGCCGGCCCGGTCGGCCACCGGTTCGAGCGAGGCTCCCGTTTCGGAAGAGCCCCGCTCGTCGTCACGCGCGCGGTGAGGGCCGTCGGACGGCCCCTGGTCCGCTCCCCGCCGGAGAGAGCGGCGCTTCCAAGGAGGGGTCGAGCCAGTCATGCCCGACCCGCCCTCAGTCGCAGTCGCGGCAGATCGGCTGGCCGTTCTTCTCCCGGGCCAGCTGGCTGCGGTGGTGCACCAGGAAGCAGCTCATGCAGGTGAACTCGTCCTGCTGCTTGGGCAGTACCCGGACGGCCAGCTCTTCGTTCGAAAGGTCCGCGCCGGGCAGTTCCAGGCCTTCGGCGGCCTCGAACTCGTCGACGTCCACTGCGGAGGTCGACTTGTCGTTCCTACGCGCCTTGAGCTCTTCAAGGCTGTCCGAGTCGACGTCGTCGTCGGTCTTGCGTGGGGTGTCGTAATCCGTAGCCATGTCGCTCTCCCCCTCTGGGTGTCTGCGGTGTCTCCAGCGCACGTAACGCGTGAGAGGCCGGACTTGTGCCCGACCCGAGGCGGAGATTTTGCCTCACATCAAGGTCTGTTACTCAATCGACACCCAACCGGACTCCTCTTGAGTGATCGGGTTGGATGGCGATCGGGACCGTACACGGTCCGAATCCCGCACTTCAAAGGCGTCTCACCGTGTACTTCCCGTGATCAGGACCCCTGAAAACCCGGATTTTCCCGGCTTTCCGACAGGGTGCATGATCACCGAGAGTAGATGGCCGGAAAATCTCCCTTGTGATCGATCACACATGGAGCGGTCCATCAAGTGCCCAGAAAATTCCGCGCAAAGCGAACATCCCTGTGTATCGGTCTCAGTGCGGGGGCCATGGTCTCAGACCGGAAGGGTGACTCGCATCACGAGCCCACCCCCTTCGCGCGGCTGAGCGGTGATGTGGCCGCCGTGCGCCCGCGCCACGGACCGCACGATGGACAGACCGAGCCCGACGCCCTTGTCGCTGCCGGTGCGGTCGGCGCCCCGCAGCCGCTTGAACGGCTCGAAGAGATTGTCGACCTCGTACGCCGGCACGACAGGGCCCGTGTTGGACACCGTGAGCACCGCGTGGCCGTGCTGGACCTCCGTGGTCACCTCGACCCAGCCGTCCTCGGGCACGTTGTAGCGCACGGCGTTCTGCACCAGGTTCAGGGCTATCCGCTCCAGGAGGACGCCGTTGCCCTGGACGACCGCCGTCTTCCGGTCGCCGCGGATCGCCACGCCCTTGGCCTCCGCCTCGCCGTGCACCTGGTCGACCGCCTGCTCGGCGACCTCGGCGAGGTCCACGGGCTTGCGCTCGACGATCTGGTTGTCGCTGCGGGCGAGCAGCAGCAGACCCTCCACAAGCTGTTCACTGCGCTCGTTGGTGGCCAGCAACGTCTTGCCCAGCTGTTGCAGCTCCACAGGTGCCCCCGGATCCGACAGATGCACCTCCAGGAGCGTGCGGTTGATCGCCAACGGGGTTCTCAGCTCGTGCGAGGCGTTGCCGACGAAGCGCTGCTGGGCCGTGAAGGCCCGCTCGAGACGCTCCAGCATGTCGTCGAAGGTGTCGGCCAGTTCCTTGATCTCGTCGTCCGGGCCGTCCAGCTCGATACGGCGGGAGAGGTCCGAGCCCGCCACCGAGCGCGCGGTGCGCAGGATCCGGCCGAGCGGCGACAGGACGCGTCCCGCCATCGCGTAGCCGAAGGCGAAGGCGATGATCGCGAGGCCGAGCAGGGCCAGCAGTGAGCGGCTGAGGAGGTTGTCCAGGGCGTGCTGGCGCTGGTCGTTGACGCACTGGTTCAGCGCGTGGTTGAGCTCGTCCGCGGGCAGCTCACTGCCCGACAGCTTGCAGATGTCGCTGGTCACCCCGCCGGAGACGATCTTGAAGGGCAGGTTGCTTCCCACATTCAACGCGTTCGCGGCGAGCAGGTAGATGATCGACAGCAGCAGAATGCCCGCGATCAGGAACATGCCGCCGTACAGCAGCGTGAGCCTTATGCGGATGGTCGGGCGCAGCCACGGCAGCGGCGGCGCCGGCCGCCTGGGGTCCCAGGTGGGCTTCGGGGGGGCCTGAGGAGGAGCGGGAGTCGAGGCCACGGGTTATCAGATCCGGTAGCCGGAGCCGGGCACGGTGACGATCACTGCGGGTTCACCCAGCTTGCGGCGCAGGGTCATGACGGTCACCCGCACCACATTGGTGAAGGGGTCGGTGTTCTCGTCCCACGCCTTCTCCAGGAGCTGCTCCGCGGAGACGACGGCACCCTCGGAGCGCATCAGCACCTCCAGGACGGCGAACTCCTTGGGGGCGAGCTGGACCTCCTTGCCGTCGCGGAAGACCTCGCGGCGGTTGGGGTCGAGCTTGATCCCGGCGCGCTCCAGGACCGGCGGCAGCGGCACGCTGGTGCGCCGGCCGAGGGCACGCACGCGTGCCGTCAGCTCGCTGAACGCGAACGGCTTGGGCAGATAGTCGTCGGCGCCGATCTCCAGGCCCTCGACACGGTCGCTGACGTCGCCGGACGCCGTGAGCATCAGCACGCGCGTGGGCATGCCGAGTTCGACGATCTTGCGGCAGACGTCGTCGCCGTGGACGAGGGGGAGGTCGCGGTCGAGGACCACCACGTCGTAGTCGTTGACTCCGATGCGTTCCAGGGCGGCCGCACCGTCGTACACGACGTCGACGGCCATGGCCTCCCGGCGCAGTCCGGTGGCCACCGCATCGGCGAGCAGCTGCTCGTCCTCGACGACGAGTACGCGCACGTCGCTTGTCCTTCCTGTGTCCACCCGCGTAGCGCGCTTCGGGCACGCGCGGGCAGGGTGCCGGGTGAGTGTTGGCCTCCATCCTGCCCTTTTCGGCCATAAGTCGGCTGTAAGACGGGTGAGCGGCAACTGAAAGACGGGTGTGAGAGCGGGAATGCGGGATTTTCTCGCGCGGTTGAGGTTTCCGTCGGAAGGAGCGGGGGGAGGACGGCTTTACACCCCGCGATCACGCTCTGCATGTGCCGTACCACCATGCGGCACGCCGCGATCCGCTTCCGCAGAGCGGGCGTGGGTGTCCGGCACCGTCGCCGCCCGGCACGGCAGCGCTGGGCACCTACAGGAGACGTGATCGCCCCTTCCGAACGGCACACCCCCGTGCCACCGACCCACGACCCAGGACGAGGGGGCGCAGCATGGACGCATTCACCGCAGGACTTCTGCAGCGCATAAGGGCGACCGAGACCGATCTGACACGGGCTCGCAACGAGGGCGACGACTTCCTCGTCGAGGTGGAGCAGGGCGAGCTCGACGACCTGCGCCGCCTCGCCGCCGAACACGGTGTGGAGGTCAGCGCCTAGCGTCTGATCGGCTTCGCGGCACGACAGCGGACCCCCGGCGAATCCAGCGCCGGGGGTCCGCTGCGTCGGGGCCCGGACGCGTTCACCTCGTGTTCGTCCGGAGTCGGTCCGTCAGTCGTGCCAGGCGCCGAAGTCCTCCAGGAGCTCCTGGAGGGGCTCGAAGACCCCCGGGGTGCCGGCGACGGTGAGGCCGGGGTTCGGGCGTTCTCCGGGGCGGCCGCCGGTCAGTGCGCCCGCTTCCCGGGCGACGAGGTCGCCCGCCCCGTAGTCCCAGGCGTTCAGGCCTCGCTCGTAGTAGCCGTCCAGGCGGCCTGCGGCGAGGTCGCACAGGTCGACCGCCGCCGAGCCGCCGCGGCGGATGTCGCGGAGCAGGGGGATCAGCTTCCGGGCCACCTCGGCCTGGTGGGTGCGGACCTCGGTGACGTAGTTGAAGCCCGTCGACACCAGGGCCTGGTCCAGGGGCGGCGCCGGGCGGCACGTCAGCCTGCGCTCACCCGCCCACGCTCCCGTGGCCCAGGCGCCCTCGCCTCGGACCGCGTGGTACGTCTCGCCGCGCATCGGCGCCGCGACGACTCCCACGACGGTCTCGCCGTCCTGCTCGGCCGCGATGGAGACGGACCAGGTCGGCAGCCCGTAAAGGTAGTTGACCGTACCGTCGAGGGGGTCGATCACCCAGCGGATCCCGCTCGTGCCCTCGGTGGCGGCGCCCTCCTCACCGAGGAAGCCGTCGTCCGGGCGGTGTTCGGAGATCAGGTCCGTGATCAGCTTCTCCGCCGCGATGTCCATCTCGGTCACCACGTCGATGGGGCTGGACTTGGTCCTGGCGACGGCGAGGTCGGCCGGGCGGCCGTCCCGCAGCAGGGCGCCGGCCCGACGGGCCGCCTCCTGGGCCAGCCGAAGCAGTTCCGCGTGCAGGGGGTCGGTCACGGGGCTCCTCACGCGTACGGGCTGTCGACGCCCGCGGCTGCGGGCTTGGCGGCACGGGCCGGGCAGCAGCCGACCGGACAGACGTTGTGATCGGGCCCGAGCGCACCGACGGCGCAGGGCGCGACCTCCTGCCCGCGCTCCACCTTGGCCCGCTCCAGGACCAGGTCACGGATCGCGGCGGCGAACCGCGGGTCGTCGCCGACGGTCGCCGAGCGGCGCATCGGCAGGCCCAGCTCCTCGGCCTTGGCCTTCGCCTCCGTGTCGAGGTCGTAGAGGACCTCCATGTGGTCGGAGACGAAGCCGATGGGGGCTATCACCATGGCCGGGACGCCGGATCCGTGGCGCTCCTCAAGGTGGTCGCAGATGTCTGGCTCCAGCCACGGGATGTGCGGGGCGCCGGAGCGCGACTGGTAGACGAGCTGCCAGGGGTGGTCGACGCCGGTGCGCTCACGGACGGCGTCCGCGATCAGCCGGGCGACCTCGAGGTGCTGCGCGACGTACGCGCCGCCCTCGCCATGGCCCTCGACCGGGCCGGAGGTGTCCGCGGACGCGTTCGGGATCGAGTGGGTCGAGAAGGCGATGTGGGCACCGTCGCGGACGTCCTCGGGGAGCTCGGCGAGGGACTCGATCACCCCGTCGACCATGGGCTCCAGGAAACCCGGGTGGTTGAAGTAGTGCCGCAGCTTGTCGATCTTCGGCAGCTCCAGGCCCTCGGCCTGAAGAGCCGCCAGCGACTCGGCGACGTTCTCGCGGTACTGGCGGCAGCCCGAGTAGGAGGCGTAGGCACTGGTGGCGAGGACCAGGATGCGGCGGTGGCCGTCGGCGATCATCTCGCGCAGGGTGTCGGTGAGGTAGGGCGCCCAGTTGCGGTTGCCCCAGTAGATCGGCAGGTCCAGGCCGTGGTCCGCGAAGTCCTTGCGCAGGGCGTCCAGCAGGGCACGGTTCTGGTCATTGATGGGGCTGACCCCGCCGAACAGGAAGTAGTGCCGGCCGACTTCCTTCAGGCGTTCCTTGGGGATGCCACGCCCGCGTGTCACGTTCTCCAGGAACGGGACCACGTCGTCGGGGCCCTCGGGGCCTCCGAACGAGAGCAGGAGCAGGGCGTCGTAGGGGGTGGCATCGAGCGCGTCTCGCATGGGTCGATCCTGTCATCCGGTGCTGACAGCCGGGAAACGGCGGGGTGAGCACCCGGGTTCCCGGACCGTCCGACGGGGTGCGTTAGGGTCACCTCACTCGTAAGCTGTATCAGGCATATTCGCGCCTTACCGCTGCCCGAGCCGCTGCTCACCGGCCGACCGGAGAACCCCTGTGTCCAGCCCCTACCGCGCCCTGTTCGCCGCCCCCGGCTCCAAGGGTTTCGCCGCCGCGGGCTTCGTCGGCCGGATGCCGCTGTCGATGATGGGCATCGGCGTGGTCACGATGATCTCCCAGCTCACCGGCAGGTACGGCCTCGCGGGCACGCTGTCGGCCACCATCGCGCTGGCCGCCGCGGCGATCGGCCCGCAGGTCTCCCGGCTGGTGGATCTGCACGGCCAGCGACGGGTGCTGCGCCCGGCGACGCTCGTCGCGCTGGTGGCGTCCGCCGGGATGCTGCTCGCCGCGCACTTCCGCTGGCCGGACTGGGTGCTGTTCATGTGCGCCGTCGGCATCGGCTCGGTGCCGAGTCTCGGCGCGATGATCCGCGCACGGTGGGCGGCCCTGTACCGCGGCACCCCGCAGCTGCACACCGCGTACTCCTTCGAGTCCGTCGTCGACGAGGTCTGCTTCATCTTCGGGCCGATCATCTCCATCGGGCTGTCCACGGCCTGGTTCCCGGAGGCGGGCCCGCTGCTCGCCGCCTGCTTCCTGGCGGTCGGCGTCTTCTGGCTGACCGCGCAGCGGGCCACCGAACCGGCCCCGCACCCACGCGAGCACGACGGTGGCCGTACGGCACTGCGCGCGCCGGGCCTGCAGGTCCTGGTGGCCACCTTCGTGGCGACCGGGGCGATCTTCGGGGCGGTGGACGTGGTCACCGTGGCCTTCGCCGACGAGCAGGGCCACAAGGGCGCCGCGAGCCTCGTGCTCGCCCTCTACGCGGCGGGGTCCTGCGTCGCGGGGCTCGTGTTCGGGCTGCTGCACTTCGGGGGACGGCCCGAACCTCGCTGGCTGCTGGGCATATGCGCCATGGCCGTGAGTATGATCCCCCTCCTACTGGTCGGAAACTTGCCGTTTCTGGCCGTGGCGTTGTTCGTTTCGGGCCTGTCCATCGCTCCCACGATGATCACGACGATGTCCCTGATCGAGCAGCACGTACCACGCGCGCAACTGACCGAGGGGATGACCTGGATCAGTACCGGGCTCGCGGTCGGGGTCGCGCTCGGCTCCTCCGTAGCCGGCTGGGTGATCGACGCGGCCGGTGCGCGCGCCGGGTACGGGGTTCCGGCGGTGTCCGGGGCCGTCGCGGTCGCGGTCGGTTTCCTGGGGTACCGCCGGCTCAGCAGGCCGGCTCCACGTCGGGGAGGCAGCGTTGAGCACGGCAGCGAGCGCGAAGAACGGCACGTGGCGTAACTGGGGCGGCAACGTGGCCGCGCGTCCCACCCGGGAGGTCACGCCCGCCTCGGTCGACGAGCTGGCGGCTGCCGTGCGGAAGGCCGCCGAGGACGGTCTCAAGGTGAAGGCCGTCGGCACCGGCCACTCCTTCACGTCGATCGCCGCGACAGACGGTGTGTTGATCCGCCCTCAACTGTTGACCGGCATCCGCAACATTGACCGGGACGCCATGACCGTCACGGTGGAGGCCGGTACGCCGCTCAAGAGGCTCAACATGGCTCTCGCGCGCGAGGGCCTGTCCCTCACCAACATGGGCGACATCATGGAACAGACGGTCTCCGGGGCCACCAGTACCGGCACCCACGGCACGGGCCGCGAGTCGGGCTCGATCGCCGCCCAGATCAGGGGACTTGAGCTGGTCACGGCCGACGGCTCGGTCCTCAGCTGCTCCGAGAAGGAGAATCCCGAGGTCTTCGCGGCCGCCCGGATCGGCCTGGGCGCGCTCGGCGTCGTCACCGCGATCACGTTCGCCGTCGAACCGGTCTTCCTGCTCACGGCACGCGAGGAGCCCATGAGCTTCGACAAGGTCACCAGCGCCTTCGACGAACTCTGGGCCGAGAACGAACACTTCGAGTTCTACTGGTTCCCGCACACCGGCAACACCAACACCAAGCGCAACAACCGCAGCGCGGGCCCCGAGAAGCCGGTGCCGCAGCTCCAGGGCTGGATCGAGGACGAGTTCCTCTCCAACGGCGTGTTCCAGGTGGCCCAGTGGGTCGGCCGCGCGGTGCCGGGCACGATCCCCTCGATCGCACGGATCTCCAGCAAGGCGTTGTCCGCGCGGACCTACACCGACATCCCGTACAAGGTCTTCACATCGCCCCGCCGGGTGCGGTTCGTGGAGATGGAGTACGCCGTCCCGCGCGAGGCCGTCGTCGGGACACTGCGCGAACTGAGGACGATGATCGAGCGCTCCGGGCTGAAGGTCAGCTTCCCCGTGGAGGTGCGCACCGCGCCCGCCGACGACATCACGCTGTCCACCGCCTCGGGACGCGACAGCGCGTACATCGCGGTCCACATGGTCAAGGGGACGCCGTACCAGGCGTACTTCACGGCCGCCGAGCGGATCTTCACGGCGCACGAGGGGCGTCCGCACTGGGGCAAGGTGCACACGCGCGACGCGGAGTACTTCGCCGGGATCTACCCGCGCTTCGGCGAGTTCACCGCGCTCCGGGACCGGCTCGACCCCGACCGTCGCTTCCAGAACGACTACTTGCGGCGGGTGTTGGGGGCGTAGCGGGACGGTCGGGGGACGTACATGGGAAGCCAATAGTTCCGTTTCGGGTGATTCCGTGAAGTACGCCACGTCCAAGATCCCGACAACCGCCCAACGGACGGCCGGGCGCCGTTTCTTGAACGAAGTTGAGTGGCGCGCCAATCCACGCAGGTGGCCCAAATGGAGTACTGTTGCGAGCCCTGGGTACGGTCTCCCGCCAGGGCGTCCGTGGTCTTCAAGGGGCGCCGGGAGGGGGCTAGTTGCACAGGGTGACGGAGTTGGTCACTCAGCGTTGCGAATAAGTAACCGTGCCATAACGGCGATCCAGGGCCTGTGCCCGACACGCCGGGCAACTCGGCAAGGTTGTGGCAGGCTGCACCCGGGCAGGTCACACTCGACTAGCGGAAGCAGCGACGCACGTGACGTCGGCAGGCACCACCCGGGAGGTCCCCATGCCCGAACTGCGTGTCGTGGCCGTCTCCAATGACGGCACACGGCTGGTGCTGAAGGCTGCCGACTCAACGGAGTACACGCTTCCGATCGACGAGCGGCTGCGCGCAGCGGTGCGCGGCGACCGTCCGCGCCTCGGCCAGATCGAGATCGAGGTCGAAAGCCATCTCCGTCCCCGCGACATCCAGGCGCGTATACGCGCGGGTGCCACCGCGGAAGAGGTAGCCCAGCTCGCAGGTATCCCCGTAGACCGTGTACGGCGCTTCGAGGGCCCTGTGCTCGCCGAGCGCGCCTTCATGGCCGAACGAGCCCGCAAGACTCCGGTCCGCAGGCCCGGCGAGAACGCCGGACCGCAGCTCGGCGAGGCCGTCCAGGAGCGGCTGTTGCTGCGCGGCGCCGAGAAGGACACCGTCCAGTGGGACTCGTGGCGCCGTGACGACGGCACCTGGGAGGTTCTGCTGGTCTACTGCGTCGCGGGCGAACCCCACTCGGCGAGCTGGACCTACGACCCGCCCCGGCGGCTCGTCCAGGCCGTGGACGAGGAGGCACGCTCGCTGATCGGCGAGTCCGAGGACCTCGGCGCGCCGGAGCCCAGCTTTCCGTTCGTGCCGCGTATCGCACGGCTGCCGCGCGACCGGCCGCTGGACCGCGCCCTCGACCGGCCGAGTCTCCCCCCGGCCGAACCCGTCGAGGAGACCGTCGCTGAACGGGACTCGCTGACCAGCCTGTTGGAGGCCGTACCGAGTTTCCGGGGCGACATGGTCGTACCGGAGCGGCCGTCCGAGCCGGCGACCGCCGAGGAAACGCCCGATCCGGAGCCCGAGGTGGAGGAGCCGCCCGCTCCCGCTGCCTCGGCCGGTTCCGCCTACGCGGACGTCCTCATGCCGCGTTCGGTGGCCAGCCACCGCGACCGCCTCATCGGCGCGACCGACCGCCAGGCCGAGGCGGACGGCGTCCGTCCGGGGCGCAGAGCGGCCGTCCCGAGCTGGGACGAGATCGTGTTCGGGACGCGGAGGAAGAAGCAGGAGTAGTCGGTCGTACGAGGAAGAGGGCCGCGCTCACGGAGTGCGGCCCTCTCTCGGTCCGGACAGGGTCGGGTTACTGGGGATCCGGTCCCACGGCGACCGGGCGCTCCGGGTCCGAGGACCACTCCGACCAGGAACCGACGTACAGCGCCGCCGGGATGCCCGCGACCGCCAGGGCCAGGACCTCGTGGGCACCGGAGACGCCCGAGCCGCAGTAGACACCGACCTCGGTGTCGTCGTCGGCACCGAGGGCCTTGAAGCGGGCGTTCAGCTCCTCCGCGGGCAGGAAGCGGCCGTCCGGGCCGACGTTGTCCGTGGTGGGCGCGGACAGGGCGCCGGGGATGTGGCCGCCGACGCGGTCGATCGGCTCCACCTCACCGCGGTACCGCTCCCCCGCGCGCGCGTCCAGCAGCACCCCCGCGCGGGCCAGCGCCGCGGCCGCGTCGGCATCGAGGAGACCGGCCGCCGCGGGCACCGGCTCGAAGTCGCCCTCGGCACGAGCCGGACCCGGCACGGAGGACTGCAGCGGCCCCTGCCAGGACGGCAACCCGCCGTCGAGGACTCGCACGTCCGGGTGACCCGTCCAGCGCAGCAGCCACCACGCGCGGGCGGCCGCCCAGCCCTGTCCGCCGTCGTACACGACCACCGGCGTGCCCGCGGAGACACCCGCCCGGCGCATCGCGGCGCCGAACTCGGCGAGGTCGGGCAGCGGGTGCCGCCCGCCGGTGCCGGCCGGGCCGGCCAACTCCCGGTCCAGGTCAACGTAGACCGCGCCCGGGATGTGCCCGGCCGCGTACTCGGCCCGGCCGTCGAAGGGCGGCTCACCGGCCGCCTTGGCCACGCTCAGCTGCCAGCGGACGTCGAGCAGGACGGGCGGGTTCGGGCCCGCCAGGTCGCTCGCGAGTTCGGATGCGGAGATGATGGCGTTCATGGCCACCATCCTTGCGCACGGGGTGGCCGCGTCGCCCAGGTCCGGCTACTGTGCTCCGCCGGACAGGCCCGGTCACGAGGCGTACGGGACCGGGCACATGCTGTACAGCCGATCGACACGCGTCGGCCACCGCGTGGCAACGGTCAGGCGCCGCGGCAGGCACCCTCCTGGCACTGGAGGCCTCGCGGCGGCGTGCCCGGAGCGCGCGGCACCGCGGGTGGTGCGAGCATCGGCACGGAGGTCCGGACCGCGGACACGACACGGCCACCGCGAGGGGCCGAGGAGAGAGTGACGATGACCGAGGTAAGGGGGTCGGCCGCCCCGCCCGCTCGGCACACGCCCGGTACGCCCTGCTGGGTGAGTCTGATGGTGCACGGGATGGCCGCGACGCGGGAGTTCTACGGATCGCTGTTCGGCTGGGAGTTCGTGCCGGGCCCGCAGCACCTCGGGCCCTATGTCCGGGCCCTCCTGGATGGCCAGGAGGTCGCCGGGATCGGCCAGCTGCCGCCCGACCGCCATCTTCCGGTGGCCTGGACGCCCTACCTCTCCTCGGACGACATCGATCTGACGGCCGAAACGGTACGGCTGTGCGGCGGCACGGTGGGAGTGGGACCGCTGGACGCCGGGGACGCCGGGCGGCTGGTGATCGGCTCCGACCCCGCCGGCGCCGTCTTCGGGGTGTGGCAGGCGGCGGCGCACCTCGGCACGTCCGTCGCGGGCGTACCGGGCACTCCCGCCTGGCACGAGCTGCTCACCTTCGAGACGGTGAGCGTCGCCAAGTTCTACGAGACGGTCTTCGGCTACGAGGAGGAGCCGGTGGTCTCCGCCGACTTCGACTACGTCACCCTCCACGCCGGCGGCCGCCCGGTCGCCGGCCTCCACGGCGTCGGCCACACCCTTCCCCGCGACCGTGGGCCGCACTGGATGACCTACTTCGAGGTGGCCGACGCGACCGCTGCCACCCGCCTCCTCACCGACCTGGGCGGCCACGTCCTGCGCCCACCGCACGACAGCCCGCACGGCCGCGTGGCCTCAGTGGCGGATCCGGAGGGCGCGCGGTTCGCGCTGATCGAGAACCCGCGCTGAGACAGGAGTTGCCGACGGCGGGGCGGGGCGTACGCGCGGTCGTGGAAGCACGGCGCCGAGGCCCCTGTGCTGTGAGGGGTTGCGCAGACCCGCCCCGAGGACGTCAGGTCAGAAGCGCGCGCCGGTCGACGGGACCGGCAGCACGTCCGGGGACAGCGCGGCCGCACGCGCCGTCCCCGCGGTCATACGGCGGCTGTGGTGCCGGCGGCACAGGACCTCGTAACCGATGTCGTCGGCCTGGTTGACGTCCCCGACGACGACCTGGGCACCCTCGACGACCATCTCGCCATTGACCGTACGGGCGTTGTGCGTGGCCCGGGCGCCGCACCAGCACAGGGCCTCCACCTGGAGGACCTCGACCCGGTCGGCCAGCTCCACCAGGCGCTGGGAGCCCGGGAACAGCTTGGAGCGGAAGTCGGTCGTGATGCCGAAGGCGTAGACGTCGAGGTCCAGGTCGTCGACCACGCGGGCCAGTTGGTCGATCTGCTCCGGCGTGAGGAACTGCGCCTCGTCCGCGATCACGTAGTCCGCCCGGCCGCCCTGGGAGAGGTGGCCGACGAGGTAGGCGTAGAGGTCCTGGCCGTCCTCGACCTCGACCGCGTCCGTGACCAGCCCGAGCCGCGAGGACAGCTTGCCCTCGCCGGCCCGGTCGTCCCGGGTGAAGATGATGCCCGTCAGGCCACGCGCCGAACGGTTGTGCTCGATCTGGAGAGCCAGTGTGGACTTCCCGCAGTCCATGGTTCCGGAGAAGAACACCAGCTCGGGCATGGGAGGTCGAGCACCTTTCGGTTTCTGCGGTGGATACGGCCGGGTCGGTTTCAGGAGCGTACTTCGAGCAGCGGGACGAGCTGCTCGGCGGGGGTCATCGAACCGTGGTTCCCGACCATCGACGACTCCTTCGGCTCCCGCTCGGAGGCGATGAGGAGCACGTCGTCGCGGGCGGCGGCGACCACGTCGCCGATCCGGTCGTACACCCGCTCGTCGCAGTGGTCCGGCGGCCCGAACCAGCCCGCGGCGATCGCCTCGTCGCGGGAGGCGACCCAGAACTGCTCGCCGAGGACCTCACGCCAGCAGGTCAGGACGTCACCCGCGGCGCCCGGCACCGCGTAGACATGGCGGGCGCGGCCCTCGCCGCCCAACAGGGCGACCCCCGCGCGCAGTTCCCAGTCCTCGTCGAAGTCGATGCGGTGCTGCTCGTCGAAGGGGATGTCGATCATGCCGTGGTCGGCGGTGACGTACAGCGCGCTGTTCGGGGGCAGTTGCTCCGCGAGACGCTGGACCAGACGGTCGACGTACATCAACTGGCCGCGCCAGGTGTCGGAGTCGACGCCGAAGCGGTGGCCCGCGCCGTCGACCTCGGAGTAGTACGTATAGATCAACGAGCGGTCGCCGACGGCGAGTTGCTCGGCCGCGAGGTCCATGCGGTCCTCGCCGGACAGCCGCCCGTGGAACGTGCCGCCGCTGAGCGCGACCTTGGTCAGCGGAGTGTTCTGGAAGGTGGGCGAGGTGACCTGGGCCGCGTGCACCCCGGCCTGCTCGGCGAGTTGGAAGACGGTGGGGTACGGCTGCCAGACCTGCGGCTTGGTCCACGGCTGCCAGCGCAGCTGGTTCATCAGCTCGCCGGTGGCCGGGTTGCGCACGGTGTAGCCGGGCAGGCCGTGGGCCCCCGGCGGGCGGCCGGTGCCGACGGAGGCGAGGGAGGTCGCGGTGGTCGCCGGGTAGCCGGCGGTCAGGGGGCGGCCGGTGCCGCCGCGCGAGCTGGCCAGCAGGGAGGTCATGAAGGGCGCCTCGTCCGGGTGCGCCTTCAGCTGCTCCCAGCCGAGGCCGTCGATCAGGAACACGCAGTTCCGGTCGGCGGGGGTGAGCTCGGAAATAGCGGCGGTCGTGCCCGGTACGTCCATGCCGGCGGCGAGGGTGGGCAGCAGGTCGGCTAGGGAGCCGGTGCCGTACTCGGGGACGGGCGCGGTGTCGAGGGCGAGGGGTTCCGGGTGGTCCCAGGCGGCGGAGTCAGGGGGTGCCGGCGCGGAGCGCCCTCGATCATGGGCGGCGGGGGGAGACGGGTGGGCCATCAGCGGGTGACGTCCGCGGTCGCCTCGGAGATGGCCTGGGCGAAGGCGAGCGCCTGACGCACGGTGTCCGGGCCGTCCCCCGCCTCGCTGACGCGCAGGCTGAGGTCGTCCGCCGTGGAACTGCCGGTGTAGCCGTGGTCCGCCTCGCAGTTGGGGTCGCCGCAGGCGGCGGGCTCCAGGTCGATGCGGGAGACGGCGCCCCAGCCGATGGTCAGCACGACCTCGCGGGGCAGGGTGCCCGGCTGGTACTGCTCCGGGTTGGCGACGACCCGGCTGACCACGACCGACGAGATCCGGCCGAGCTTCACGGACTCCGTGGAGGTGGTGGCGTACGGCGTCGGGGACGTGCTGTCCGCGGCCTGCTCGTCGGTGTGGCTGACGATGAAGCGGTTGCCGGTGAGGACGAGCACGGTCACGTGCCGACGCACCTCGTTCTGGTCGAACGTCGTCTCCTGGTGGACCAGGTACGACCGGATGGGCTCGCCGCCCAGCGCGGACTCCACCGCCTCGGCCACGAGGGCCGGGTAGTAGCCGCTGCGCTCGATCGCCGCTCGCAGCCCCTGGGTCGTCGTACTGGTCTTGGCCATGACGTCCATCCTACGGGGGCGCACTGACTGCGAGGCACCGCTCGCCGCTGCTCAGTACGCGGGAAGTGTCCGCGGGCCGAGGTCGTCGCGGGCGGGCGGCGGCGCGAGCCGCACGGAGGCGCCGAGAACGCTCAGGCCGCGCGGGGCGACGACGACCGGCTCCAGGGTGACCGCGACGACCTCGGGATGGTCGTCGACCAGCCGGGACACCCGCAGCAGGAGTTCCTCCAGTGCCGGTGTGTCGACGGGGGTGGAACCCCGCCAGCCGAAGAGGAGCGGTGCGGTCCGGATCGCGCGGACGAGGGTCGCCGCCTCCCGGTCGGTGACCGGAATCAGCCGGTGCGCGGTGTCGCCGAGCAGCTGCGAGGCGGCCCCTGCGAGTCCGAAGGACAGCACGGCGCCGGCGGCGGGGTCGATGACGGCCCGGATCACCGTGTCCACCCCGCGCGGGGCCATCCCCTGCACCACGGGCCGCAGTTCGTCAGGGGTGCCGAACATCTCGGTCAGCTCGGCGTACGCCCGCCGCAGCTGCTCCTCGTCCGCGAGATCGAGGCGTACGCCGCCGAGGTCGGCGCGGTGGCGCAGGTGCGGGGCGGTGGCCTTGAGGGCGACCGGGTATCCGAGGGTGACAGCGGCCTGGACGGCCGCGTCGGCGGTGCCGGCGGGCAGGGCGCGGTGGACCTGGATGCCGTACATGCCGAGCAGCTCGCAGGTCTCCTCGCTGCCGAGGGTGAGGCCCTGCCCGCGGGTGAGCAGTCCGTCGATCAGGGCGGCGGCGCCCTTCTCGTCGATGGCCGCGTCGATGGACTCGGGCACCTTGCCGGGTTCGGCGGCCTCCCGGCGCCACTGGGCGTACTGCACGGCGTCGGCGAGGGCCCGCACCGCGCGCTCGGCGGCGGGGTAGGCGGGGATGAGGCGCTCGCGGGTCTCGGCGGCGGGCGGCTGCACGGGAGCCGGCGTGGCGCGCAGCCGGTCCAGGGCGCGGAAAGGGTGGTCGGCGCGGATCGTCGGCGGGCCCGAGGCAGCCTGGGGCGCGGTGCTGGCCGCCGCGGACAGGGCCTCCGCGAGGCCGCCGAGCTCGACATGGACCACGAGAACCGGCTTGCCGGGGACCTGCTCCGCCGCGGACCTGAGCGCCTCGGCGAGCGCGGCGTCGCCGGCGGATCCCTCGCCGACCGCCGGGATGGCCGTCACGATCACCGCGTCGTACGCGTCGTCCGCCAACGCGCGCGCGAGAGCCGCGTGGAAGTCCTCCGGCGCGGCCGCCGTGGTGAGGTCCAGCGGGGTCGACGGCTGGAGCCCTTCGGCCACGCACGCGTCGTAGGTGAGCAGGCCGAGCGACTCGGAGTTGCCGAGGATCGCGACCTTGGGGCCGGTGGGCAGCGGCTGGCGGGCGAGCAGCAGGCCGGTGTCCACCAGTTCGGTGATGGTGTCGACCCGGATCACGCCGGCCTGCCTCAGCAGCGCGGAGACCGTGGCGTGCGGCAGGCGCGTCGCGCGGACGGCGTGGCCCTGCGGGGCGGTGCCCGCGCCCTGCACCACGACCAGGGGCTTCGCGGCCGCCGTACGCCTGGCGAGGCGGGTGAACTTGCGAGGGTTGCCGATGGACTCCAGGTACATGAGGACGACGTCGGTGTGCGGGTCGTCGTACCAGTACTGCAGGACGTCGTTGCCGGACACGTCCGCGCGGTTGCCGGAGGAGACGAACGTGGAGACGCCGGTCACGCCGGTGACCCCGGCGCCGCGCCGGTGCAGCCGGGAGAGCAGGGCGATGCCGATGGCGCCGGACTGGGCGAACAGGCCGATCCGGCCGGGGCGGGGCGCCTCGGGGGCCAGCGAGGCGTTCAGCCGGACCTCCGGAGAGGTGTTGATGATCCCGAACGCGTTCGGGCCGATGATCCGCATGCCGTACGCGCGCGCGTGCCGCACGAGTTCACGCTGGCGCTCGCGCCCGTCGGGGCCGCTTTCGGCGTACCCGGCGGAGAGCACCACGAGACCCTGCACGCCGTGTGCCCCGCACTCGGCGACGACCTCGGGGACATGCTCGGCCGGCACCGCGACGACGGCGAGGTCGACGGGGCCGTCGATGTCGCGCACCGAGCGGTGCGCGGGGATGCCGTCGAGCTCCTTCTGCTCGTCGGGGAACGCCTTGTTCACGGCGTACAGGCGGCCGTTGAACCCGTAGTCCCGGATGTTGCCGAGCACGCTGCGGCCCACCCCGCCGGGGGTGCGGCCGACACCGACGACGGCGACCGAGCCGGGGGTGAGCAGCCGCTGCACGGACCGCGACTCCGCGCGCTGCTCGCGCGCGTACTGCACGGCGAGCGAGCGGTCGGTGGGCTCCAGGTCGAACTCCAGGCGTACGACGCCGTCCTCGAAGCTGCGCTTCTGGGTGTACCCGGCGTCGGTGAACACCTTGATCATCTTGACGTTGGCGGGCAGCACCTCGGCGGCGAAGCGCCGGATGCCGCGCTCGCGCGCGACGGCCCCGATGTGTTCGAGGAGGGCGGAGGCCACGCCGCGCCCCTGGTGGGCGTCCTGGACCAGGAAGGCGACCTCGGCCTCGTCCGCGGGGGCGGAGGCGGGCATGCCGTCGGCACCGATGCGGTCGTAGCGTACGGTGGCGATGAACTCGCCGCCGACCGTGGCGGCGAGCCCCACCCGGTCCACAAAGTCGTGGTGAGTGAAGCGGTGGACGTCCTTGGCGGACAGGCGAGGGTAGGGCGCGAAGAAGCGGTAGTACTTCGACTCGTCCGAGACCTGCTCGTAGAAGCTGACCAGGCGATCGGCGTCGTCGACGGTGATGGGCCTGATGCGCGCGGTGCCGCCGTCGCGCAGCACCACGTCGGCCTCCCAGTGGGCGGGGTACTCGTGCCGGTCCGACGCGCTCTGCATGGGCCCCAGAGTACGGCTCGCGTACGACAACGGCGCGAGGCAGTCTGTGGAGAACGCGCGAGAACGCACAAGGATGCACGTCGGGCCGAGGCCGCGGTCCGACCGCTCCCCCCGGAGGGACATCAGGTCCTGTCCGGGGGCGCTTCACGTGTGGGAAACTGGTCTAGACAACCCTGAACACCGAAGGGCAGCATCACATGGCTGAGCGCCGCGTCAACGTCGGCTGGGCCGAGGGCCTTCACGCCCGCCCCGCTTCCATCTTCGTCCGGGCCGCCACGGCCGCAGGTATCCCGGTGACGATCGCCAAGGCCGACGGCAACCCCGTCAACGCGGCCTCCATGCTGGCCGTCCTCGGCCTGGGTGCGCAGGGCGGCGAGGAGATCGTCCTCGCCTCCGACGCCGAGGGCGCGGACGCGGCCCTCGACCGCCTCGCGAAGCTGGTCGCCGAGGGGCTCGAGGAGCTTCCCGAGACCGTCTGAGGGAAGGTGCCTTAAAAAGCATCGAGGGGCTCGTCCGAATTACCGGGCGGGCCCTTCGCATTTCCCTTTCGCGGGCAGCAGAAATACTCCCCCTCGAATTACCCTCTCTTTGTATACGGCGCCCGTGTTAATGCCGCAGACCTGTCACGTTTACAGGATGTTGCGAGGTCCTCACACGGTCCGCGCGATCCTGCCCGGAGGTGAACCGCAGCCGGTGCACCGCGCCGGAGCGCTCGGTGTGCAGCGCCGTGATCGCCCGCGCGCGCTCACCGTCCCCGCGCGCCACCGCGTCCACGATCGCGCCGTGCTCGGCCCAGGACTCCGCGGGGTTGGCCGGCGCGTCCACGACGTACATCCAGGCGATCTTGTGTCGCAGCTGGGTCAGCATCGAGGTCAGCGCGGGACTGCCAGAGGCCTGGGCGAGCGTCTCGTGGAACCAGCCGCCCAGAGAGCGCAGATCCTCGCTGTTGCCCCGCCTGGCCCGCTCCTGGCCCAGCCTGACCAGGCCGCGCAGCACCTTCAGATGGGCCTCGGTGCGGCGCTGGGCGGCCCGGGAGGCGCCGAGCGGCTCGAGGAGCATCCGCATCTCCAGCAGGTCGGCGCCCTCCTGCTCGGTCGGTTCGGCCACGCACGCGCCCGCGTGCCGCCGCGTCACGACGAAGCCCTCGGCCTCCAGCGTGCGCAGGGCCTCCCGGACCGGGACACGGGAGACGCCGTAGCGGCGGGCGAGCAGTTCCTCGGTGAGCCGGCTGCCGCGCTCGTAGACACCGGCGACGATGTCGTCCCGGATCGCCGTGCATACCGAGTGCGCCGGAATACGCATGTCCGACCTCCGTCTTAATCCCCGTGAAACGTCGCCGATTGACGTGTGTTCAGTGACTCTATTGCAATGAGCGGGAATTTCCGACGGCGGACCGGAATCCGGGGATATTTTTTGGACAGCGGGGCCGCGGAAACGACGAAACCCCGGCTCGGGGGAGCCGGGGCCTCGCGGAGATCGCGCGGTGGTTCGTCAGACGTTCACGCCGTGCGAGCGCAGGTACGCGACGGGGTCGATGTCCGAGCCGTACTCGGCGCTGGTGCGCGCCTCGAAGTGCAGGTGCGGGCCGGTGACGTTGCCGGTCGCGCCGGACAGTCCGATCTGCTGGCCCGGGGTGACCGACTGGCCGACCGAGACGCCGATGGACGACAGGTGGCCGTACTGGGTGTACGTGCCGTCAGCCATCCTGATCACGATCTCGTTGCCGTACGACCCGCCCCAGCCGGCCTCCACGACGGTGCCGCGGCCGACCGCGTGCACGGAGGTGCCGCTAGCGGCGTGGAAGTCGACACCGGTGTGGCTGCCGGACGACCACAGGGAGCCGCCGGTCTTGTAGCCGGTCGAGATGTAGGAGCCGGAGATCGGGACGACGAAGCTGTTGAGGCGCTTGCGCTCGGCCGCACGGGCGGCGCGCTCCTTGGCCTCGCGCTCCTCCTTGGCCCGGGCCTCGGCCTTCCTCTTGGCCTCCGCCGCCGCCTTCTTCTGCGCGGCGGCCTGCGCCTGGGCGGCGGCCTGGGCGTCGAGTTGGTCGGCGAGGGAGTCACCGGCGCTGACGACGGGCATGAGGCCGCTCTGCTCGACGGAGTTGTCGGCGGCGAGTGCGGGGGCGGCGATGGTGCCGATGACGCCGGTGGTGGCGAGGGCCGCGACGCCCGCCGCGCGGGCGGTGGTGCGCTTCATGCGGCTGGGACGACGGTGCTTCCCGGTGGCGCAGGTGAACGCCATGTGGTGGCTGGTCCTTTCCTTCCTTCTCGCCTACCGGGTTAGCTGACGGGTTCGGAGCAGGAAGGTCTCCTACGGACTCCCTCGCGGCTCGCGCGGGCGTCCGATTCACCCCAGGGACGTGTGGTGTGGGTCCCCGGCTCCCCTGGCTCGCGCCATGCGGGGACTCGGCGATGACTGTCCGGTGCCGCGGGCGCGGCGCAGTGCCTGACGGACAGCCCAGAGGACGCTAAGCGGGGGCACTTTCAATCCCCAAACGGATCACGGCTTTTGTAGCGCATCCCACAGGGCAGACAGGCAACCTCCTGCCCAATTCGGACATCTGAGGGCCCTGGTGGCGCTTGCGTCACCAGGGCCCCCGAGGTCGGGTTCCTCTACTCGGCCGTCACGACCTTGACTTCGCCGATACCGAGGGCCTCGACGGGCTCCTTGATGGCGGCCGCGTCGCCGACCAGGACCGTCACCAGCCGGTCCACCGGGAAGGCGTTCACGACGGCGGCGGTGGCCTCGACGGTGCCGGTCGCGGCGAGCTGCCGGTACAGGGTCGCCTGGTAGTCGTCCGGCAGGTGTTGCTCGACCTGGTCGGCCAGCGTGCTCGCCACGGCCGCCGCGGTCTCGTACTTGAGCGGCGCCACACCGACGAGGTTCTGTACGGCGACATCGCGCTCGGCGTCGGTGAGGCCGCCTTCGGCAAGCGTGCGCAGCACCTTCCACAGGTCGTCCAGAGCGGGACCGGTGTTCGGGGTGTCGACGGAACCGCTGATGGCGAGCATCGCGGCGCCCGAACCGTCCGGAGCGGACCTGAGGACCTGACCGAACGAGCGCACACCGTAGGTGTAGCCCTTCTCCTCGCGCAGGACGCGGTCCAGGCGGGAGGTGAGGGTGCCGCCGAGGCAGTACGTGCCGAGCACCTGCGCGGGCCACACGCGTGCGTGGCGGTCGGCACCGATGCGGCCGATCAGCAGCTGCGTCTGGACGGCGCCGGGGCGGTCCACGATGACGACCCGGCCGGTGTCGTCGGCGGTCACCGGCGGCACCGGCCGCGGCCGGCCCGTGGAGCCGGTCCAGGAACCGAGGGTGTCGCCGAGCAGGGCGTCCAGGTCGATGCCGGTGAGGTCGCCGACCACCACTGCGGTCGCGGTGGCGGGGCGCACGTGCTTCTCGTAGAAGCCGCGCACGGCCGCGGAGTCGATGTTCTCGACCGTCTCCTCGGTGCCCTGGCGCGGGCGCGACATGCGCGAGTCGGCCGGGAACAGCTCCCTGGAGAGCTCCTTGGCGGCGCGGCGGGACGGGTTGGCCAGCTCGTGCGGGATCTCGTCCAGGCGGTTGCGGACGAGCCGCTCGACCTCGCTGTCCGCGAACGCGGGCGCCCTGAGGGCGTCGGCCAGCAGACCGAGCGCCTTGGCGAGGCGTGAGGCAGGCACTTCGAGGCTGAGGCGGACGCCCGGGTGGTCGGCGTGCGCGTCGAGGGTGGCGCCGCAGCGCTCCAGCTCGGCGGCGAACTCCTCGGCGGAATGCTTGTCCGTGCCCTCGGAGAAGGCGCGCGCCATGATCGTGGCGACGCCGTCCAGGCCGGCAGGCTCGGCGTCCAGGGGTGCGTCCAGGAGCACCTCGACGGCGACGACCTGCTGGCCGGGGCGGTGGCAGCGCAGAAGGGTGAGGCCGTTGTCGAGCGTCCCGCGCTCGGGGGCGGGGAAGGCCCAGACCTTGGGCTCGCCCGCCTGCGGCTGCGGGTGGAATTCCATCGCGGCGAGCTCGGTCACTTGGCCGCCTCCTCGTTCTCGTCGGTGGCTTCCACGGTGGCCGCGGACTCCGGGTCTTCGGCGCCCTCGGCGTCCTCGGCGCTCTGGGCGATCTCGGCCGGGGCGGTGGGCTCGTAGACGAGCACCGCGCGGTTGTCGGGGCGCAGCTTGGCCTTGGCGACCGCCTGGACCTCCTCGGCGCTCACCTCCAGGACGCGCTGTACGGCGGTCAGGGCGAGCTGCGGGTCGCCGAACAGGACGGCGTAGCGGCACAGTTCGTCGGCGCGTCCCGCGACGGTGCCGAGCCGGTCCAGCCACTCGCGCTCCAACTGGGCCTGGGCGCGCTCCATTTCCTCGGCCGTGGGGCCCTCTTCGGCGAACCGGGCGAGCTCCTCGTCGATGGCGGCCTCGATGACCGGTACCTCGACGTCACCGGAGGTCTTCACATCGAGCCAGCCCAGGGAGGGAGCACCGGCCAGGCGCAGCAGGCCGAAGCCGGCCGCGACGGCCGTACGGTCGCGCCGTACGAGCCGGTTGTAGAGGCGGGAGGAGTCGCCGCCGCCCAGGACGGTGAGGGCGAGGTCGGCCGCGTCGCACGCGCGTGTGCCGTCGTGCGGAAGCCGGTAGGCCGCCATCAGCGCGCGTGCCGGGACCTCTTCCTCGACGACCTCGCGCAGCTGCTCGCCGATCGTCTCGGGCAGGGAGCCGTCGCGGGGCGCGGGCTTGCCGTCGTGCGACGGGATGGAGCCGAAGTACTTCTCGATCCAGGCGAGCGTCTGCTCCGGGTCGATGTCGCCGACGACCGACAGAACCGCGTTGCCCGGCGCGTAGTACGTGCGGAAGAACGCACGCGCGTCCTCCAGCGTGGCCGCGTCCAGGTCGGCCATCGAGCCGATCGGGGTGTGGTGGTAGGGGTGGCCCTCCGGGTAGGCGAGGGCGGTGAGCTTCTCGAAGGCCGTGCCGTACGGGACGTTGTCGTAGCGCTGTCGTCGCTCGTTCTTGACGACGTCCCGCTGGTTCTCCATGGACTCGTCGTCGAGGGCGGCGAGCAGGGAGCCCATGCGGTCGGCCTCCAGCCAGAGGGCGAGCTCCAGCTGGTGGGTGGGCATGGTCTCGAAGTAGTTGGTGCGCTCGAAGCTGGTGGTGCCGTTGAGCGAGCCGCCGGCGCCCTGGACGAGCTCGAAGTGACCGTTGCCCTGCACCTGCTTCGAGCCCTGGAACATCAAGTGCTCGAAGAGGTGAGCCAGGCCGGTACGTCCCTTGACCTCATGGCGTGAGCCGACGTCGTACCAGAGGCAGACCGCCGCGACCGGGGTCAGGTGGTCCTCGGAGAGCACCACGCGCAGGCCGTTGGCCAGGCGGTGCTCGGTCGCTGTCAGGCCCCCGGTGCCTGCCTGGTCTGTGGCCGTGTGACCCATGGGCATGTACGTCCCTTCGATCGCGGTCGCGGTCGTGGAAACCGCGGTTGTCCTGCCGGTCCTGCCACTGTATGCAAGCGTGCGGACCCTCGGCGAAGTTCCCGGGGCGCGTACGCCCACAGCGGATCGCGTAGCCTGCGGGCAATCGTGAGGGAGGCGCTGTGCCGGCGCCGGGCCGGGCGCCTGAGCCGGGTCCTGGCCCGGACTGTCAGTGCCGCGGTCCACAATGGTCCGCGTCAGATCCCGTTCACGCTTCAGCAAGAGTGAGCCAAAGGGCCGTGAGCGACCCGTAGGCGAGCGACCAGAAAAGAGGAGCCGGCAGCGATGGCCCGCCGCAGCACGAAGACCCCGCCGCCCGACGACTCGTACGAGGAGCGGATCCTCGACATCGACGTCGTGGACGAGATGAAGGGCTCGTACCTCGAGTACGCGTACTCGGTCATCTACTCCCGCGCGCTCCCCGACGCCCGCGACGGCCTCAAGCCGGTGCACCGGCGCATCGTCTACCAGATGAACGAGATGGGCCTGCGCCCCGACCGCGGCTATGTGAAGTGTGCCCGCGTGGTCGGCGAGGTCATGGGTAAGTTGCACCCGCACGGCGACGCGTCGATCTACGACGCCCTCGTGCGCATGGCCCAGCCCTTCTCGATGAGCGTCCCGCTGGTCGACGGCCACGGCAACTTCGGTTCCCTGGGCAATGACGACCCGCCGGCCGCCATGCGGTACACCGAGTGCCGCGCCGCCGAGGCCGCGAGCCTGATGACGGAGTCCATCGACGAGGACACGGTCGACTTCGCGCCCAACTACGACGGCCAGGAGCAGGAGCCGGGCGCGCTGCCCGCCGCCTTCCCGAACCTGCTGGTGAACGGCTCCTCGGGCATCGCGGTCGGCATGGCCACCAACATGGCGCCGCACAACCTCGCCGAGGTCATCGCGGCGGCCCGCCACCTGATCCGCTACCCCAACGCGGACCTGGACGCCCTGATGCGACACGTCCCGGGCCCCGACCTGCCCACCGGCGGCCGGATCGTGGGGCTCTCCGGCATCCGGGACGCCTACGAGACGGGCCGCGGCACCTTCAAGATCCGCGCGACGGTGTCGGTGGAGACGGTCACGGCCCGCCGCAAGGGCCTCGTCGTCACCGAGCTGCCCTTCACGGTCGGCCCGGAGAAGGTGATCGCCAAGATCAAGGACCTGGTCGGCTCGAAGAAGCTCCAGGGCATCGCCGACGTCAAGGACCTCACCGACCGCGCGCACGGCCTGCGTCTGGTCATCGAGATCAAGAACGGCTTCGTGCCGGAGGCGGTCCTTGAGCAGCTCTACAAGCTGACGCCGATGGAGGAGTCCTTCGGCGTCAACAACGTCGCGCTGGTGGACGGCCAGCCCCTCACGCTCGGCCTCAAGGAGCTCCTTGAGGTCTATCTCGACCACCGCTTCGAAGTGGTGCGCCGCCGCAGCGAGTTCCGGCGCACCAAGCGCCGCGACCGGCTGCACCTGGTCGAGGGCCTGCTCACCGCCCTGGTCGACATCGACGAGGTCATCCGCATCATCCGCTCCAGCGACAACTCCGCGCAGGCGAAGGAGCGCCTGATCGAGCGCTTCTCGCTGAGCGAGATCCAGACGCAGTACATCCTGGACACGCCCCTGCGGCGCCTGACGAGGTTCGACCGCATCGAGCTGGAGTCGGAGAAGGACCGGCTCAACGCCGAGATCGCGGAGCTGACCCGGATCCTGGAGTCGGACGCCGAGCTGCGCAAGCTGGTCTCCGCCGAGCTGGCCGCGGTCGCCAAGAAGTACGGCACCGAGCGGCGTACGGTCCTGCTGGAGGCCGGAGCGACGGCCCCCGTGACCGCCGTACCGCTCCAGGTGGCGGACGACCCGTGCCGGGTACTGCTGTCCTCGACGGGCCTGCTGGCCCGTACGTCGAACGGCGAGCCGTTCCCGCAGGACGCCGACGCCAGGCGCAGCAAGCACGACGTGATCGTCTCGGCGGTACCGGCCACCGCGCGCGGCGAGATCGGCGCGGTCACGTCGTCCGGCCGCCTGCTGCGGCTGAACGTGATCGACCTTCCGCAGCTCCCGGACACCGCGGCGGCCCCCAACCTCGCGGGCGGGGCCCCGCTGTCGGAGTTCCTCTCGCTGGAGGACGACGAGACGCTGGTCTGCCTGACCACGCTCGACGAGTCCTCCCCCGGTCTGGCGCTCGGCACCGAACAGGGCGTCGTCAAGCGCGTGGTCCCCGACTACCCGTCCAACAAGGGCGAGTTGGAGGTCATCACCCTCAAGGAGGGCGACCGGATCGTCGGCGCGATCGAACTGCGCACCGGCGAGGAGGACCTCGTGTTCATCACCGACGACGCCCAGCTCCTCCGCTATCAGGCCTCACAGGTCCGTCCGCAGGGCCGTCCGGCGGGCGGTATGACGGGCATCAAGCTCACCGAGGGCGCGAAGGTCATCTCCTTCACCGCGGTGGATCCGGCGGTGGACGCGGTCGTCTTCACGGTCGCGGGCTCGCGCGGCACGCTCGACGACTCGGTCCAGACGACGGCCAAGCTGACTCCGTTCGACCAGTACCCGCGCAAGGGCCGGGCCACGGGCGGTGTGCGCTGCCAGCGGTTCCTGAAGGGTGAGGACTGCCTGTCCCTGGCCTGGGCGGGCGCCGTCCCGGCCCGCGCCGCGCAGAAGAACGGCACACCGGCCGACCTCCCGGAGATCGACCCGCGCCGCGACGGCTCGGGCGTGTCGCTGGCGAAGACGGTGTCGGTGGTGGCGGGACCGGTCTAGAAGTCGGGGTCCTGCCCGTCGGGATCCTGTACGTAGCGAAGGACGCCCCACATGCCGGCCTCGTCGGCGTGCGGGGCGTCCGCGTCTGCCCTGCACGCCTCCAGCTCCTTGCGCAGGGCGGGAGTGTCGATGCCGGAGCCGATGAGGACGAGCTGGGTGAGGCGGGCGTCACCGGGCGCCCAGGCCTCCGGGTAGAAGCGCAGGAAGCGCCCCACGGCATGGACGGCGTAACGGTTGCGGACGTCGTACGGCCCGAAGTCGACGTAGCCCTTGATCCGGTAGAGGCCCTCGGGCCTGCTGTCGAGGAACGCCATCAGTCGGCGGGGATCGAGGGGTTCGTCGGAGGCGAAGGAGAGGCTGTCGTAGCCGGAGTGCAGATGTCCGGCGTGATCGTCAACGTGGTCGTGGTCGTCATGCAGGTCGTCGAAGGAGAGCTGTCCGATGCGTTCCTCGGCGGGCCGGCAGTCGAAGAGGAACTCGGGGTCGATGCGACCGTAGGTGGCGGGAACGACAGCCGCACGGTCGACAAGTCGACGCACCAGAGCGAGGACGTGTTCGGCGTCGGCCGCCCGGTCGAGCTTGTTGACGACGACGAGGTCGGCGAGAGCGAGATGCCGGTCGATCTCGGGATGCCGGGCGCGAGTGTCGTCGAACTCGGCGGCGTCGACGACCTCGACGAGGCCGCCGTAGACGATTCCGGGTTGCTCGCTGGCGAGCACCATGCGGACGAGTTCCTGCGGCTCGGCGAGTCCGCTGGCCTCCACGACGATCACATCGATGCCGGTGTCGGGATGGGCGAGCCGGGACAGGTACTGGTCGAGTTCGCCGACGTCGACGGCGCAGCACAGGCAGCCGTTCCCGAGGGAGACGGTGGAGTCCCCGAGCGCGCCGGCCACAGCCATGGCGTCGATCTCGATGGCACCGAAGTCGTTGACGATGGCTCCGATACGGCTGCCGCCGCTGCGGTGGAGGAGATGATTGAGGAGGGTGGTCTTGCCGGAACCCAGGAATCCGGCAAGGACGACGACCGGGATCTGCCGGTGGCTCCCGCTCGGCTGACTCAACGTGCGACCTCTTTCGCGCTGCCGCGTGCACCGGACCGCGGACCCGGCGCACGTACGAGGTTTGAATGCCGGACCAGGATACGAGCCGGAATAATCACCGCGAAGTGAACGATTGTTAGCAGCACTTGCGGGGCAGACGTTGGGGAAGGCGCCGGTTCGTGCGACCCTCACTTCCCTCCGTGCGCCTCCTCTCCGCCTCCCCCGCCGATCAGAGCCGCTCGGCACCCTGGGAGACGGCAAGCGCCGCCCACCGCTCGCCGGTCCCCATCAGTCGACCCGCACCCCGACGACCGGCGGACGGCCGCCTGAATCGGGGGTTGACATGGTCACACAGAGCTTTTGGACGCGAGGCCTGCGCACGGCCGCTGCGGTCGGCGTCGGCGCTGTGGCGGGTGCCGCCGCCTCCCTCGCCGCGCAGCAACACACGATGCGATCGCTCCATGCGCGTCTGGACCAACTGGAAGAGGTTGCCCGTTCCCATCAGCACGCCGACCTGGCAAGCCAACAGCACCAGCACTGGGAACTGCTCAGCAAGGCCATAGACGATCCCGAGTTGGCCGAGGTCCTGGATCTCTACGAGGCGCCGGTGTCCGCCAAGCAGCGCCGCCAGTACCTGTTCGCCAACGCCTTGTACACGAACCTGCTCTTCTACTACCGCATCGGCAACCTGTCCAAGGAGGAGTTCTTCAAGCACGTCCGCGGCATCTTCCAGAACCGATCGTCAGGGAGTACTGGTATGCCACCCAGCAGCAGCGGGCGAGCCTTGCGGACACCGACGAGGCGGAACTGGGCAAGCTCGTGGACGATCTGCTCCAGCAACTAGAGGATTCGGACACAGAGGAGTGGTGGGTGGTCGGCGAGCCGCCTGGCGCATAGCGAATCTCTTGAGCCACCCGTCTGTGGAAATCACACCTCCGGCCCATAACGAACAGGTCAAGTATCCCGTTGTCCCAGGCGCCGCTGAGGTTGACTCAGCCGCCGGGGTTGACTCATACGTGATCGCGTACAGCAGCCCCACACCACCGTCGCCCACGTCGCCAGATGACGCGTGCACCCCACAGGGCCGCCTCGCCTCGTACCGCCGTGCGCGTGCTCGTCATTCGTGAGACCAGAGGGAAACCAACAGTGAGTCAGATCATTCGCCGCCTCGGCGCATCGCCACGCGAACGAGGCAGCACCTCCGGCGCGACGTGCCCGGACATCTTCGAGTTGGCCGATGGGAACTTCGCCGTCATCGGCACGGACGCGACCGGCTCTCTGGACTCCCAGCTTCCCGCAGACGCGGCACGGGCCGACTACGAACGCATCGTGGTCATCACGCGCGAGACACTCGTGCGGGCCAAGGCCGACATTCCCGACGCCTAGGCGATGTCATGGCCCAAATCGAGCAGATAACCGCACGTGTCGGTTCGGTTGCCGCCTCGTCACCGCTGCCAGACGGTTGGTGACCGCGATCAGGTCCCACCCCGTCAGGCAAACTCCGGTACCAGTGCGCTGCCGCCACCGCACAGGTCGGCTCCGGAAGGACGACCTGCGACTCACCGTCCTGGGCCGCCGTCCCGGATCCTGCGACGGCATCGGTAGGACCGGCAGCCCACGCTGACCGGTAGCCCGCCAGGTCCGGCACCACTCCCGGTGCCGGACCGTCGCGTTCCTCAGGCCCCCTGTGGCACCGCCACCGGCGCCCCCGGCCCCACATAACGCGCCACCGGCCTGATGATCTTCGAGTCCGCCGCCTGCTCCAGGATGTTGGCGCTCCACCCCACCACCCGCGCCGCTGCGAACGTCGGCGTGAACATCTCGCGGGGCAGGCCGCACAGTTCCATGACCACGCCCGCGTAGAACTCGACGTTGGTGTGCAGCTCCCGCCCCGGCTTGAGCTCGGCCAGGATCGCCTCGACATGGCGTTCCACCTCGACGGCGAAGTCCACACGTGGACCGCCGAACCGCTGGGCGACCTCCCGGAGCATCCGGGAACGCGGATCCTCCGTGCGGTAGATCGCGTGGCCGAAGCCCATGATGCGCTCACCGGAGAGCACACGCTCACGGATCCAGGAGTCGATGCGGTCGGGCGTGCCGATCGCGTCCAGGGTGTCCAGCGCCCGACTGGGCGCACCCCCGTGCAGCGGCCCGGACAACGCCCCTACGGCCCCCACGAGGCACGCGGCCGCATCCGCTCCCGTCGACGCGATGACCCGCGCCGTGAAGGTTGATGCGTTGAAGCCGTGATCAATGGTTGAGATCAAGTACTGCTCGACCGCCCGCGCCCGTTGAGGCTCCGGCTCCGAACCCGTCAACATGTACAGGTAGTTCGCCGCGTACGAGAGATCCTCACGCGGCTCCACCGGCTCCAGCCCCCTGCCCAGCCGGTGCAACGCGGTGAGCAGCGTCGGCACGGCCGCAGCGGCCACGAGGGTGTCCCGCCGCCGCTCGTCCGGGTCGATGTCGTACACCGGCCGGAACCCTTTCGCCGCTCCGAACAGCGACAACGCCGTGCGCATCCCGGCCAGCGGCCCGGACCGCCCACTCGCCGCCGCGATCGCCGGCAGCGCCGCCCGCACCTCGTCGGGCAGTCGCCGCAGTGCCGCGGTCTCGGCGCGGAAGGCCAGGGCTTGTTCGGCGTCCGGCAGTTCGCCGTGGACCAGGAGATGCCAGACGTCCTCGAAGCCGCGGGTCTGCGCGAGTTCGACAGCGGAGTACTGGCGGTAGTGATAGAAGCCCTCGCGTCCCCGGACATCTCCGACCTCGGTGTCGGTGACGACGACTCCGGCGAGTCCTCGCGGTACGTCGACGAGCGTGGTTGACCTGTTGACCGACATGATTCCTCCCTGGACTTGATTCGACTGTCCATGGTTGACTCATTTGCTGTCAATATTGATTGAATCAATACACACCAATCAACCCACCGGGTTGCGGATACGGTGACCTCTTATGCGCGATCAAGACCCCCTCCCCGGCCCCGCCGAACGCCGGCTCAGCACCAAGGAAGCCGCCGAACTGCTGGGCGTGAAGCCCGAGACCGTCTACGCCTACGTGAGCCGAGGCCAGCTCAGCAGCCGACGCGTTCCCGGCGGCCGGGGCAGCACCTTCGACGCCAAGGAGGTGGAGACCCTCTCCCGGCGCAACCGCCGGGAGAGCGGCGCGAGTCCGGGCTCCGGCGGCGAACTGTCCGTGCGCACCCGTATCACCTTCATCGACCGGGACCGCTACTACTTCCGGGGCGTCGACGCCACCGAACTCGCCGCGCGCCACTCCTACGAAGAGATCGCGGAATGGCTGTGGACCGGCCATCTGCGCCCCGGAGTCACCTTCACCGCGCCCGACGCCGCCGTCGAGGTGGCCCGCCGCGCGGTCGACGCGCTGCCCGAACACACAGGCCCCACCGACCGGTTGCGGGTGGCGGCGATCGCCGCCGCGGTCTCGGATCCACTCCGTTTCGACCTGTCCGAAGAAGCCGTGCTCGGCACCGCACGGACCCTCATCCCGACCCTCGTCGCCGCCCTCCCGCCCGTGCTGCGTGACCGCCGCCGCGACGACGGCCCGCTGGCCCACCGGCTGTGGACGCGCCTCAGCGGACGCAAGCCCGACGAGGCGTCCCTGCGCGCCCTGGACACCGCACTGGGTCTGCTCGTCGACCACGACCTCGCCGCCTCGACCCTCGCGGTACGCGTCGCCGCATCGGCCCACGCGCACGCCTACGCGGCCGTCTCCGCCGGACTCGGTGTCCTGGAGGGCCCCTTGCACGGCGCTGCCAGCGGGCTCGCCCACAAGCTGCTGCTCGATGTGCTCGACCGGGGCGACGCGGCCCCCGTCATCGCGGAGGAACTGCGGGCCGGCCGCCGGATCCCGGGCCTCGGTCACCGGCTCTACCCCGGCGAAGACCCACGCGCGCGTGCCCTGTTCGCCCTCCTGGAGGAGATCCCGCGCGCAGAACCCGCACTCCTCGCGGCCCGCGACATCGTGGCCACCACCGCCCGCCACACCCCCCTGCACGCCAACGTGGACCTGGCCCTCGCCGCGCTCACCGCCTCCTCCGGGATGCCCTCCACGGCGGGCGAGACGATCTTCGCCGTCGCCCGCACGGCGGGCTGGATCGCCCACGCACTGGAGGAGTACGGGGAACGCCCCCTGCGCATGCGCCCGAGCGGCACTTATGTGGGCCCGAAGCCGCCCCAACCCCTGCCGGAGCGCTGACAGCGGCACGGCCGGAAGTCGTCACGCATCAAGTCAGGTTAGGCTCACCTCTGTGAGTACCTGCTCAACGGTCTCGCACGACCTCGACGAGCCCGTTTCCGGAACCGCGGCCACCGCGCGGACCTGGCTGCTGTTGGAACAATCCGGTCCCTGGGGCGCCAAGGCGCTCACTTCGAGCCACCTGGACCCCGCGTTGGGGCGTGCCCTGGAGGCCGCGGCGAAGGACACGGGCCTGCGCATCGCGCTCATCCGCCGCCCCGGACGGCACGCCGACAGCGGAACACCCACCACCCGGCAGGTGTACGCCGCCCACACCGTGCCCGGCAACGTGTGGCTGCACAGTGCGACGACCCGCGAGCCGAGGGACCTGCTCGACCTGGACCTCGCCGCGCTCGGCAGGGGCGAGCACGCCACCTTCGACTCCGTGCTCGGTGGGCGGCCCCACACCGGCGATCCCCTCGCGCTTGTCTGCACCAACGGCAAGCGGGACCGCTGCTGCGCGCTCCTCGGCCGCCCGCTGGCCGCGGAACTGGCCGCCTCGGGTGTCGAGGGCGCCTGGGAGGTCACCCATCTGGGTGGTCACCGGTTCTCCCCGACGCTGCTCGTCCTGCCGTACGGCTATGCCTACGGCCGCGCAGAGGCCCATGCCGTCAAGGAAGTCCTCCACAGCGTCCAGGAGGGGCGCATCGTGGTCGAGGGGTGCCGCGGCAGCTCGGCCTGGGAGCGTCCCGGCCAGGCGGCCGAGCTGGCTGTACGCACGGCGGTGCGCGAATACGCGGCGGAGGCGCTGACAGTCGTACGAACGGACGGCGCTGCCCCGCACTGGGAGGTGACCGTCGCACACGCCGACGGCCGCCACTGGCGCGTCCTCGTGACCCAGACCGCGTCCCTGCCGCCCCGGCCGGAGAGCTGCGGTGCGTCGGCGCTCGGCTCACCTGCGCGGATGGACGTCGTGGCGGTGCACGAGCTGAGGACATCGGCAGCGCTGGCGAGCTGACCGGACCAGCGGGCCCGTCCACGCATTGATCAAGAAATCCATGTCCACCCCCTGCGGTGGATGGGACACCTCCACGTACCGTCTTGGGTATGAGCCGCACTCCCCCCGCCCGCCGCCTGCGCCTCGGGCTGCCCCGCCGGGCGTTCTCGCAGGTGCTCCTGATGCAGCTGGCGATCGCCGCGGGAGTCGCGGTGCTCGCGACCGGTCTGTTCCTCGCGCCTCTGAGCAACCAACTCGACGACCAGGCGATGCGCCGGGCGCTCGCCATCGCCCAGACCACGGCCGCCGAGTCGCAGATCGCCGAGCAGGTCACGGACACGCCCCCGCTGCCCACCGGCCCCGTCCAGCGGGAGGCCGAGAGGATCCGCAGGGCGACCGGGGCCGAGTACGTCGTGGTGATGGACTGGCGGGGCGTCCGCTGGTCGCACCCCACTCGCAGCGAGGTCGGCAGGATCGTCTCGACCGACCCGGGCCAGGCCCTGGCGGGCAAGGAGATCATGCAGATCGACAGTGGCACCCTGGGCCGCACCGCCCGCGGCAAGGTGCCCCTGTACGACAGCGAACACAAGATCGTCGGGGCGGTCTCCGTCGGCATCGCCTACGACAGCGTGCGTGCCCGGCTGATCCATGCGATCCCGGGGCTTTTCGCCTACGCCGGCGGGGCCCTCGCCGTCGGCGCGCTGGCGGCCTGGCTGATCTCCCGGAGGGTCCAGCGACAGACTCGTGACCTGGCCTTCTCCGATATCTCCGCCCTCCTCGCCGAGCGCGAGGCCATGCTGCACGGCATCCGGGAAGGCGTCGTCGCCCTGGATCGGACCGGGCGCATCCGCCTGCTCAACGACGAGGCCCGCCGCCTGCTGAGCATCGGGGACGAGGCCGTCGGCCGGCCCCCGGACGAGGCCCTGGGCGGCGGCCGGACCGCCGACGTCCTGGCCGGACGGGTGACGGGCACCGATCTGATCACCGTCCGCGGCCAGCGAGTGCTGGTCGCCAACCGCATGCCCACCGACGACGGCGGTGCCGTCGCCACCCTGCGCGACCGCACCGAACTGGAGCAGCTCGGCCGGGAGCTCGACTCGACCCACGGTCTGATCGACGCCCTGCGCGCCCAGGACCACGAGCACGCCAACCGGATGCACACGCTCCTGGGACTGCTGGAGCTGGAGATGTACGACGACGCCGTGGAGTTCGTCGGAGAGGTCGTCGGCGACCACCGGGCTACCGCGGAGCAGGTCACCGAGAAGATCGAGGATCCGCTGCTCGCGGCACTGCTGGTGGGCAAGGCGACCGTCGCGGCCGAGCGCGGTGTCGCCCTGTGGGTCTCCGACCGGACCCGGCTGCCGGACCGGTTGGTCGATCCGAGCGGGCTGGTCACGATCGTCGGCAACCTCGTGGACAACGCCCTGGACGCCGTCGCCGGGGCTCCCCACGCGCGCGTGGAGGTCGAACTGCGCACAGAGGGCCGTACCGCCGTCCTCAGAGTGCGGGACACCGGGCCCGGAATCCCGGTGGAACAACGGGAACTGGTCTTCACCGAGGGCTGGTCGACCAAGGAGCCCCCGGCGCACCGGGGGCGCGGCCTCGGGCTCTCCCTCGTACGCAAGCTCGCCGAGCGTCAGGGCGGCAGCGCGGCCGTCGCAGAGGCCGACGGCGGAGGCGCGGAGTTCACCGTCGTACTGCCCGAGGCACTGGCCGAGCCGCAACCGGCGCTCACCGCGCCGCCCGCCCAGCAGACCGCCACCGAGGAGGAGTCGTGATGATCGAGGTCCTGGTCGTGGACGACGACACCCGCGTGGCACGCGTCAACGCCGCCTACGTCGAGAAGGTGCCCGGCTTCCACGTGGCCGGCGAGGCGCACAGCGCGGCGGACGCGCTGCGGCAGCTGGAGGCGCTGCCCCACGTCGACCTGGTCCTCATGGACCACTACCTGCCGGACGAGACGGGTCTGGCGGTCGTCCAGGAGATGCGCCGACGCGGCCACCAGACCGACGTGATCATGGTGACAGCGGCGCGGGACGTGACGACCGTGCAGGCGGCGATGCGGCACGGCGCGCTGCAGTACCTGGTCAAGCCGTTCGCCTTCGCGGGTCTCAGGGCCAGGCTGGAGGCGTACGCCGAGCTGCGCCGCACCCTGGACGGCGGAGGCGAGGCGGAACAGGCGGAGGTCGACCGCATCTTCGGCGCGCTGTCCACGCCCGGAGAGCCCGAGCTGCCCAAAGGACATTCCCCCACCACGGTGGAACTCGTCCGCAGATCCCTGATGACCGCCGAGGGGCCGCTGTCGGCCCAGGAGATCGCCGACCGGACGGGGGTGAGCCGGCAGACCGCCCAGCGCTATCTGAAGCTCCTGGAGCGCACGGGACGGGCCAGGCTCACCCTCAAGTACGGGGACGCGGGCCGCCCCGAACACCGTTACGTGTGGGCGACCCGCGCGTGAGGGGGCTCAGCCGGCGTTCTGCGCGGCCTTCTCGACGAACTCCGTCGTGTACGTCTTGTCGAGGTCGACGTCGGCGTTCTGGATGTTGGGGTTGAACGCCTTGAGGACCTTCTCGACGGTCTCGGGACCGTTCTCGGGCATCACGCCGTCCTTGGTGAACATCGGCAGCGTGTTCTTGATTGCCATCGCATACAGCAGTTTGTTGCCCTGCGAGTAGTCGGCGGGCATCTTGTCGGCGATCTGGGTCGCGCTGTGGGTGGACATCCACGTGAGCGTCTTGACGAATGCATTGGCCAACTTCTGGACGGTCTCCTTGTGACCGTTGACCCAGTCCGTCTGCATGTACAGGCTTGACGACGGATACGGTCCGCCGAGTGCCTCGTCCGAGCCCTGGGGCGTGCGCATGTCGAGAAGGATCTTTCCGGCCTTCTTGTCCAGGATCGTCGCGACGGTCGGGTCGGTCGTCATGCCTGCGTCGATCGAGCCCTGCTGGAGCGCCGAGATGAAGGTGGGTCCCGCGCCGACGGCGACGGGCGTGAACTCGCTGACCTTCACGCCGTTCTTGACGGCGAGGTACTTGGTGAGGAAGTCGGTCGAGGAGCCGAGGCCCGTGACGCCGAGCTTCTTGCCCTTGAAGTCCTTGGCCGAGGTGATGTCGCCCGCCGCCTTGTTGGAGACGATCTCCACCTCACCGGGCGCGTGTGAGAACTGCACGACCGACTCCACGTCCTTGCCCTTGACCTGCAGGTCGAGCGTGTGGTCGTAGAAGCCGACGGCCCCCTGGACCTGGCCGGAGACGAGCGCGGTCTCGGCCTGGACGCCGGCGGGCTCGCTCAGCAGCTCCACGTCGAGTCCCTCGGAGTCGAAGTAGCCGAGCCGCTGGGTGAGCATCGCGGGCAGGTAGATGACCTTGTCGAGGCCACCAACCATGATCTTGACCTTGGTCCCCTTGCCGTCGCCCTTGCTGCCGGAGTCGGCCGAGGCCGTGCTGGCGGCGTCGTTCGCACAGGCGGTGAGTGAGGAGAGGGCGAGCAGGCCGGCGGCGGCCAGGGAGGTGTATCTGGCGGTCTTGCGCATGGGGTTCACGTCCTTGTGAGGGGCGGTGCGGGGAAGGGCTGAGCCGGGGATGGGCCGAGCTGAGGATGGGGAGGCTCGCGTGGAAGGCCTCAGCTGTCGGAACTCGCCGGCTTCCAGCGGAAGATGCGGCGCTCGGCGAAGGTGAGCAGACCTTCGGCGAGAAGGGCGACGACGGCGAGGATGACCATCGCGGCGTACACACCGGCCGCGTTGAAGGTGCCCTGGGACTGCGCGACGAGCAGGCCGATGCCCTTGGTCGCGCCGATGTATTCGCCGACGATCGCGCCGATGAGGGCGAAGCCGAAGCTGACGTGCAGACTGGTGAAGATCCACGAGGTCGCGGACGGGATGACGACCTGAAGGGTCACTCTGCGGTCGCTCGCTCCGAGGATGCGGGCGTTGGCGACCAGGTTGCGGTCGACCTCGCGGGCACCCTGGAAGGCGTTGAAGAAGACCGGGAAGAAGACCAGGACGACGGCCGAGGCCACCTTGGAGGCCGGTCCGAGTCCGAACCAGATCACGAAGATGGGTGCAAGGACAATCCGCGGTATTGAGTTGAGCACCTTGATGTATGGACCAAGCATATCGGCAAGCAAGGTGATCCGCCCCAACGCAATACCGAAGACCACACCGGCCACCACGCCGACGACCCAGCCCAGCAGCGCCTCGTACAGCGTGTACCAGATCTGTTCACCCAACGAACCGAGCGCGGTCCCGTGCGTCACCCAGGTCCAGATCTGGTCCCAGATCTTCGAGGGCATGGAGAAGTTGAAGGGATCAATGACCTCGGCCCGGGAGAGCAACTCCCACAGACCGAGAACAGCCACCAGGAGCAGCACACGGGACACGCCGACAACGATCCGGCGTCTGCGGACGGCACGCGCGCGTGAGTGTGCGCGGTCCGTCTTGTTGCCGGGCTCGGTCATGGTCGGCGCGACCTGGGCCTCGGGCATGACGTCAGGCGACATGGGCGGCGCCCCTCTCCCGAGTGATGCGGACCTCGTCGCCGAGGGACTCCCAGATCTCGCGGTAGATCTCGATGAACCGCGGCTCCAGGCGCACCGACTCGACCTTGCGCGGCCGTGGCAGGTCGATGTCGAAGATCTGCTTGACGGTGGCGGGCCCGGCCGTCATCACGACGACCTTGTCGGCCAGGGCGATGGACTCCTCCAGGTCGTGGGTGACGAAGACGACGGAGGCGCCCGTGCCCTCCCACAGTTCGAGGAGTTCGTCGGACATCAGAGCCCGCGTCTGCACGTCGAGCGCGGAGAACGGCTCGTCCATGAGCAGGATCTCGGGGTCGTTGACGAAGGTCGCGGCGAGCGCCACGCGCTTGCGCTGGCCGCCGGAGAGCTGATGCGGGTAGCGGTCCTCGAAGGCCGCGAGCCCGACCCGGGCCAGCCACTCCCGGGCATTCCGCTTGGCCTCCGCCTTGGGCACACCGCGGAAACGGGGGCCTGCCATGACATTGGCCAGGACCGTGCGCCAGGGGAAGGTGGCGTCCTGCTGGAAGACGAAACCGACCTTGTCCCCGACGCCGCGGACCGGCTCCCCGACGACCAGTACCTCGCCCTCGGAGGGCTCCTCCAACCCGCTGACCAGCGTCAACGTGGTCGACTTGCCGCAGCCCGTAGGCCCGACCACCGCCACGAACTCCCCCCGCCCCACGGTGAGATCAAGTCCCCTGACGGCCGTGTGCAGACCCCCCGACGGGGTCCGGAATGTCTTGCTCGCGCCCCGCAGCTCGATGGCGGGGCTGGTGTCTGCGCTCATGGCCGGGGACGGTAGATGTGGCGTGCGCCACGGCAGCAGTCTTCTGGGCACATGCCGTTCTTTTGCTTGCAACGGCCTGTTGTGCTCGTTTTGCGCGCGCTACAACAGCGAAGCCGAAACACGGGCGTGACGCCCGCCAGGCCTTGAGGGAAAGAGGCCCGATGATTGACGTCCTGGTCGTGGACGACGACTTCCGTGTCGCCGAGATCAACGCCAAGTACGTGGGAAAGGTGCCCGGCTTCCGGGTGGCCGCCCGCGCCCACAGCGCTGCCCAGGCGCTGGCCAGCGTGCAGCGCGGGACCATCGATCTCATCCTGCTCGACCACTACCTGCCCGACCAGACCGGCCTCGAACTCGTCCACCGCATGCGGGAACAGGGCCACGGCACCGACGTCATCATGATCACGGCAGCCGGGGACGTGACAACCGTCCAGGCGGCGATGCGCCTTGGCGCCCTCCACTACCTGGTCAAACCTTTCACCTTCGCGGCCCTGCGCACCCGGCTGGACTCGTACGCGGCCCTGCGCCGCACCGTCGACCGGGTCGGCGGCCGCGGCATCGCCGGTCAGGAACAGGTCGACAGGATCTTCAGCGCCCTGCGCACCACCCCGGCTCCGCCGTCCCCGGGCCTGCCCAGCGGCCACTCGGAGCCGACGACGGATCTCATCTGCCGCGTCCTGCACCACGCCGACCACCCACTGTCGGCCCACGAGGTCGCCGCCGAGACGGGCCTGAGCCGCTCCACCGCCCAGCGCTACCTCCGCCATCTCGAACAGGCCGGCCGCCTCCGCCTGACCCTCAGATACGGCGACACGGGGCGGCCGGAGCACCGCTACGCGTGGGTGGCGCCATAGCCGTACGCCACGAAAGGCCTCGACGGCAGAAGTCGTACGAAGACCGATGCCGTACGACGACGAGGGCGCCGCCCGATCACGGGCGCCGCGCCTACACGGCCCCCGCTCCCGTGAGCGACCGCACCTCGGTCTCCGCGTGCTTGGCCTCGTCGGCGACCTCCGCAGAGGTGACCGTGCCGAGCCAGCCCGCGACGAAGCCCAGCGGGATGGAGACCAGACCGGGGTTCTGCAGCGGGAAGTACTGGAAGTCCACGCCGGGGAAGAGCGATTCGGGGCTGCCGGACACCACGGGCGACAGCAGCACCAGGGCCGTGGCCGGCAGGAGTCCGCCGTAGACGGACCACACGGCGCCCCGGGTGGTGAACCCGCGCCAGAACAGCGAGTAGAGCAGCACCGGCAGGTTCGCGGACGCCGCGACGGCGAAGGCGAGGCCCACCAGGAAGGCGACGTTGAGGTCGCGGGCCAGCAGGCCGAGAGCGATCGCGATCACGCCGATCCCGACGGCGGCGGTCCTGGCCACGGCCACCTCGCTGCGCGGCTTGACCCGCCGGCGCCGCAGTGAGGCGTACAGGTCATGGGCGACGGAGGCCGAGGAGGCGAGCGTGATGCCGGCGACGACGGCGAGGATCGTGGCGAAGGCGACGGCGGCGACGATCGCGAACAGAACCGTTCCTCCCGTGGAGCCGGCGCCGCCGCCCAGGTCGAGGGCCAGGAGGGGAACCGCGGTGTTCCCCGCGGCGTTCGATCCCCGTACCGCCTCGGGCCCCACGATCGCCGCGGCACCGAACCCGAGGACGATCGTCATCAGGTAGAAGCCGCCGATGAGCCCGATCGACCAGACCACCGAGCGCCGCGCAGCGCGTGCCGTGGGCACGGTGTAGAAGCGGGACAGGATGTGCGGCAGACCGGCCGTACCGAGCACGAGGGCGAGTCCCAGGCTGATGAAGTCGAGGCGGGCGGTCCAGTCCCCGCCGTACTTCAGACCGGGTGCCAGGAACGACTGACCGTGACCACTGCGCTCCGCCGCCGTGAGCAGGAGCCGGTCGAAGTCGCCGTGGAACCGCACCAGCACGAGCACGGTCAGCGCGATGGTCCCGCACAGCAGCAGGACCGCCTTGACGATCTGGATCCAGGTGGTCGCTCGCATCCCTCCCAGGGACACGTAGATCACCATGAGCGCCCCGACGGCGATGACGGTCCAGGACTGGGCCGCCTCGCTGGTGCCCCCGAGCAGCAGCGCGACCAGGCTGCCCGCGCCCACCATCTGCGCCACCAGGTACAGAACGGACACGGTGACCGAGGAAGTTCCCGCCGCGATCCGCACCGGCCGCTCGCTCATCCGCGCGGCGACCACGTCGGCGAGCGTGAACCGCCCGCAGTTGCGCACCAGTTCGGCAACGAGGAACAGCACCACCAGCCAGGCCACGAGGAAGCCCACCGAATAGAGCATCCCGTCGTACCCGAAGAGTGCGATGAGCCCGGAGATACCGAGGAAGGACGCGGCCGACATGTAGTCGCCCGCGATGGCAAAACCATTCTCCATCGGCGAGAACAACCGCCCACCCGCGTAGAACTCCTCCGCCGAACCGTGCCGGTGGCGGCTCACCCACGTCGTGATTCCGAGCGTGACCGCGACGAACGCGCTGAACAGCAGCAGCGCCAGGGTCTGGTGTTCCCCCGTCACGACGACGCACCGCCCCGTGCCGTGCGCGTCAGTTCCTGGGTGTCCCACCGCAGTTCGAGCGCGGCCCGGTCCCGGCGCAGCCTCGCATGCCGGGCGTAGGCCCAGGTCAGCAGGAAGGTGGTGAGGAACTGCCCGAGTCCCGCGAGCATCGCCACGTTCACCGCACCGGCGACCGGCCGCGCCATCAGTCCCGGCGCGCTTGTCGCTGTCACGACATAGGCCACGTACCACGCGAAGAACCCGATGCCCGCGGGCACCACGAACCTCCGGTACCGGCTGCGCACTTCCTGAAAGGCCGCACTGCGCTGCACTTCGAGGTAGACGTCGGCCGCCGCGGCGTCCCGGCCCTCGCGCTCCGCGCGTGCCGTCGCAACCTGGCCCACGGATGTACCGTCACCGCCCGTCTCGCCCCAGCCGGATGCGAGCGCGTCATACCAGGGATCGTCGTACCGCACCCCGGCGGACGCCTCCGCGCGGGCCACATCGTGGCTGTCGTGGTTCTCGGCCGAACTCTCGGCATCGCCCCCGCTTCCGCGGGGACGAGCGTTGCTTGACTGCATGCCCAAGGATGGACAGAACGGGAAGATCCCTGACTCTTCTTCCCCGCCCTCTTCACCCCATCAGGTGATTCATCCCATCGGTGGCCGTACAAGCCCCTTCGCATAGGCGTAACGCACCGCCTGCGCACGGTCCTTGATCCCGGTCTTGGCGAAGAGGTTGTTGATGTGGGTCTTCACCGTGGCCGTGGAGACATGCAGCTTCCGGGCGATCTCCTGGTTGCTCAGTCCCTCTGCGATCAGCGCCAGCACTTCGACCTCCCGGGCGGTGAGCCCGTCGGGCGCCTCCGCGGCCACCGGCTGGGGCGGCTCGGGGTCCGACAGCCGCTCCAGCAGCCGACGCTGGATGCTCGGCGACAGTCCGGCGTCCCCGGAGAGCACGCTCCGCACGGCCCGCACGATCTCGTCACCTCCCGCATCCTTGGTGAGATAACCGCGCGCCCCCGCCTTGAGCGCGGGAAACAGCGACTCGTCGTCCGCGAAGGTCGTCAGCACCACGACCTGCGTCCCGGGGTGCTCGGCGCGGATTCTCCGGGTTGCCTCCACCCCGTCACAGCGAGGCATGCGCAGGTCCATCAGCACCACGTCCGGGGCGAGTTCCGCGACGAGTTCCACCGCCTGCTCGCCGTCCCCGGCCGCGCCCACCACTTCGATCCCGGGCAGCAGGCCGAGCAGCATGACGATGCCTTCGCGCACCACGGTCTGATCGTCCGCGACCACCACCCGCGCGGGCTTCAGCTCCGCCACCTGCGTCATACCGGCACCTTCAACGTCACCATGAACCCTTCGTCGTCCGGCCCGGCGTCCAGCGAACCGCCCAGCAGTTCGGCGCGCTCCCGCATCCCCAGCAGACCGTACCCGCCTCCGGTGGCGGTGAGTTCACCCGGCGAACCGCCCGAGTCCCGCACGACCAGCGTCACCTGGTCCTCGCCGTACTCCAGCCACACCCGGATCTTGGCTCCCGGCGCGTGCTTGCGGACATTGGTCAGGGCCTCCTGCGCGACCCTGCGCACGGCCTGCGACGCCTCGGCCGGCAACGGTCTGCGCTCACCCGAAATGGTGGCCTCGGCTCCGTCGGCCGTCCCGACGAGCTGGGTCAGGAATTCCTCCAGCGGAGTCATGTCACCTCGCAGAGCCGACAGCGCCTGCCGGGTCTCCGCGAGACCGTCGCGGGCCATGCCCCGGGCCGCCACCACCCTTTCGAGGATCTGGTCCCGGGCCGCGCCGCCCTCGATCAGCAGCCGGGCCGCCTCCAGGTGCACGAGCTGGGCCGAGAGACTGTGGGCCAGCACGTCGTGGATCTCCCGAGCGATACGGGCCCGCTCCGCGAGTGCCGCCGACTCCGCCTCGGCCGCCCGCGCGGCGCGCTCCTGGTTGAGCAGCCGCTGCGCGTTGCCGCGGGCCTCGGCGTCCAACCGCAGGACGTAGCCGGCCAGGGCGAGCCCCGCTGTCGTGGCCAGGGTGGTCAGCCACACGTCGTCGTTGACGGCGGCGTAGAGGGCGAGAGCGACCACGGTCACCGGCAGGGCGGCCGCGATGGGCAGGCGTTCCAGAGCGGTGATGGCGCAGCCGCACCACAGGACGAGGGCGACGACCCTGAAGTCGGCGGCCTGGGCCGCGACCGCGATCGTCAGGAGGACGCCGTAGAGCGCCAGAGAGGGCCAGAGCCGGTGCTCCAGGGTGGTGCGGAAGAGCGCCCAGGCGACGACCGCGGACAGGAGGATTCCCGCCACTGCCCCGAACACGCCCCAGCCCTGTACATGGCTGCTGTTGAAAGCTCCCCAGAGGAGCATGGCGAGTACCAGCGACCGCGTGACCCAGCCGAGCAGGCGCCGAGGACGCGTGGTCGACTCACGCCCGAGCGCCTCCCGGGAGGGCCAGCGGGTCCAGGCGTCGTCCGTCACACGCGTTCCTTCCCCGTGGACCGGAACATGCGCTCACCGTACGCCGGGGCGGGTGCGGCGACAGGGCGCAGGAAGTGCGCACGCCTGACGAGGATCCCGGAGCGCACGAGCAGGGTCGCCGCCAGCGCGAGCAGCAGTGCGGAAGAGTCCTGGTGGACACCGAGCACCGCGCCGAGCGCGAAGAGGCCGACGCGCAGTCCGATACCGACGGCCCAGACGGCCCCGCTCGCCTTGGTGCTCCTGCTCCACACCGTGCCGTCCGGCTCCGTCCATATCCGGCTCGTCCAGGCCCAGCCGGCCCCGATGGCGAGGCCGGTGAACAGCTCGGCGGTGAGCAGGGCGACCGATGCCGTGCGCTGATGGGTGTCCACCAGCCCCGGCTCGCGAAGTGCCACGACGGCGAGGACGGCGGGCAACAGCCACCAGCGCTGCCCGGTGTCGATCCGGCTCGCCCGGAACTGCCGGGCGATCACCACGACCACCGCGACCACGATCAGCAACGCGTCGACGAGCCCGGACATCACAGCCTCCGTGAGCGAGGAAGAGTCTGCCGGCAGCGGACGCCGCCGACACCTTCGAAGCTACGGAAATCCGCAGGTCGGGAGATCGGAGCAGGGGTGGATCACAGGTGGATACCCGCCACCGGGAGCGTCCACCCACGGGTGGAGAGTCCAGGCCACAGCCCTGAGCGCAACCCCCGACCCCACCACCGACCCGAGGATGCCGTGCCGACAGCGGCAGCCTGAAGCATCCGGCGGCGGGACCATTCCACGAGAGTCGCCGATTACTCCACCGCGAAAGCCGCTGGGTGCAGCCGGGGCCGGTTGCAAACCCGGCCCCGGCCCCCAGTCCCAGCCCCGCGACTACGCGTCGATCCGCGACCGATCAAGGGTCGCCGCCGACCCGGAGATGAACTCCTTCCGCGGCGCCACGTCATTGCCCATCAGCAGATCGAAGACCTGCTCCGCGGCCTCCAGGTCGGCGAGGTTGATCCGCCGCAGCGTCCGGTGCCGCGGATCCATCGTCGTCTCGGCCAGCTGGTCGGCGTCCATCTCACCCAGACCCTTGTACCGCTGGATGGAGTCCTTGTACCGGACTCCCTTGCTCTGGAACTCCAGCAGCTTCTCGCGCAGCTCACGGTCCGAGTACGTGTAGACGTACTTGTCCTGCCCCTTTTTCGGCTGGACGAGCTCGATGCGGTGCAGCGGCGGCACCGCGGCGAACACCCGGCCTGCCTCGACCATGGGCCGCATGTAACGCTGGAACAGCGTCAGCAGCAGGCACCGGATGTGAGAGCCGTCGACGTCGGCGTCGGTCATCATGATGATCTTGCCGTAGCGGGCGGCGTCGATGTCGAAGGTCCGGCCCGAGCCTGCTCCTATGACCTGGATGATGGCACCGCACTCCACGTTCTTGAGCATGTCCGTGACGGACGACTTCTGGACGTTGAGGATCTTGCCGCGGATGGGCAGCAGCGCCTGGAACTCGGAGTTCCGGGCCAGCTTCGCCGTGCCGAGGGCGGAGTCACCCTCGACGATGAACAGTTCACTGCGGTCGACGTCGTCGCTTCGGCAGTCGGCAAGCTTGGCGGGCAGCGAGGAGGATTCCAGGGCCGTCTTCCGGCGCTGTGCGTCCTTGTGCTGACGGGCCGCGATACGTGTGCGCGCGGCAGCGACCGCCTTCTCCATGACGACCCGGGCCTGGGCCGCGGCGTCCCGCTTCGTGGACGTCAGGAACGCCTTGAGCTCCTTGGAGATCACGGTGCTCACGATGCGGCGGGCCGCAGACGTGCCGAGGACCTCCTTGGTCTGGCCCTCGAACTGCGGCTCGGCGAGGCGGACGGTGACGACCGCCGTCAGTCCCTCGAGGGCGTCGTCCTTGACGATGTCGTCCTCGGCGACGCGCAGCAGCTTCTTGGCGCGCAGCACCTCGTTCATCGTCTTGGCGACGGCCTGTTCGAAGCCGGCGACATGGGTGCCGCCCTTTGGCGTGGCGATGATGTTGACGAACGACCTCAGGGTCGTGTCGTAGCCGGTCCCCCAACGCATCGCGACATCCACACCGAGCTCTCGGGTGACCTCGGTGGGCGTCATCTGGCCGTGGTCGTCGAGGACCGGGACGGTCTCCTTGAAGGTGCCCTGGCCGGAGAAGCGGAGGACATCGTTGACCGGCTTGTCGGTGGCCAGGTACTCGCAGAACTCGCTGATACCGCCGTCGAAGCGGAAGGACTCCTCGCCCTTGCTGCCGCCCTCACCGAGGCCGTACTCGTCGCGGACGACGATGGTCAGGCCCGGCACCAGGAACGCGGTCTGACGAGCGCGCTGGTGGAGGTTCTCCAGGGAGAGCTTGGCGTCCTTGAGGAAGATCTGCCGGTCGGCCCAGTACCGCACGCGCGTGCCGGTCCGGGTCTTTGGGATCCTCTTGGTCTTGCGCAGGCCGCTCGCGGCCTCGAACTTGGCCTCGGCGCCGTTCGCCGCGAAGGCACCTGGCACACCCCGTCGGAAGCTGATCGCGTGGGTGTGGCCACCACGGTCCACCTCGACGTCCAGCCGCGCGGACAGGGCGTTCACCACGGAGGCGCCCACTCCGTGCAGACCGCCGGAGGCGGCGTACGAACCGCCGCCGAACTTGCCGCCGGCGTGCAGCTTGGTCATGACGACCTCTACACCGGACAAGCCCGTCTTGGGCTCGACGTCGACAGGGATGCCCCGGCCGTTGTCCCGGACCTCCACAGAGGCGTCGTCGTGGAGGATCACCTCGATGTGGTCGCAGTACCCGCCCAGGGCTTCGTCGACGGAGTTGTCGATGATCTCCCACAGACAGTGCATCAGGCCACGACTGTCGGTCGAGCCGATGTACATACCTGGGCGCTTGCGTACGGCCTCGAGCCCCTCGAGGACGAGCAGGTGCCGCGCGGTGTAGTTGGAACCGTCCCGGTCTGCTCCTGCCAGCAGAGCTGTGGACGGCACGGACGTTTCGGCGGTCACGCGGTTCGCTCCTCGCTGAATTTCAGTTGGGGCCCTTCTGGGTAAGGGCGCGGCATCGGTCGCCGCCATGAGAGTACCGAGGCCTGGTAGAGCCGTTGTAACGCCACCCTCGTGTGGAAACACAGAGTAGTCCAGGATCGCATACCTGTTCGATCCCTCGATGGGGTGAAGTACATATCACGTTCCCTTACAGGCATGAACCATTTAGGCTCCGGGCACGTCCTCATGAACAACCGGCAACCCAGCCGGGGGGACCGACCTTGACCGACAGCGCGAAACCGTAAGACACACAGACACGCAATACGGCACATTCGCCGCCAAACCGGCAGCAGCCGGCCGCCCGGAAAATTTCTCTCTGGGTGAAGCCCCGAGCGGGAACGTTTTGGGGCTGGTTGGATGTTGACCCTGGTACGACAGCTCGTCGAGCTAGAGAAGAGGCGACGTGACTACTGTTCTGACCCCCGCGAGCCCGCTGACGGCCGCTGACCGCTGCGACCGCTGCGGCGCCCAGGCGTACGTGCGCGTCGTCCTGCTCAGCGGCGGAGAACTGCTCTTCTGCGCCCACCACGGTCGCAAGTTCGAGCCGGAACTCAAGAAGATCGCCGCTGAGATACAGGACGAGACGGAGCGACTCACGTCTGTTCCAGCATCGGTCTCAGAAGAAGAGCGCTGACACTTCGCGTCGACGACGAGCCAGCTCCGGCACAGGCCGGCATGAGGGCGGCTGCCCCTGTTCCCAGGGACAGCCGCCCTTGCTCATGATTCTGCGGGGGCGCTCAGTGCCCCCAAGGCATTGTCACGCGGTGCCGTGACGTCCGTCGGCCGCGTTGCGACCGTCCCGGTCCAGCGTCCGCATGACTTCGGACACACGGGTATAGACACCGGGCTGGCCCGCTCGCCCACAGCCGCTGCCCCAGGAGACCAGCCCGACCAGCTTGCCCAGGGCGACCAGCGGTCCCCCGCTGTCCCCCTGGCAGGCGTCATGACCACCGCGCTCCTCCCCGGCACACAGCATGCTGTCGGCGAGGTAGGTGCCGTCGCCACCACCCGGATACGCCTCCTCACAGCGCGCGTCAGGCATCAGATGCACGTGTGCCGCCCGCAGACGGCGGGCGTAGTCACCCCCGCCCGTGATGTCGCCCCAGCCATAGACCGTGGCACTGGTTCCCGGCTCGTACGCTGGATCGCCGGCGGCCGACATGGCGATGACCGCGTCCTGCGGCAGCGGCTCGGCGAGTGTGAGGACGGCGAAGTCTCCCGCGTTGCTCTGCGGGTCGTAGCCCGGGTTCACCCAGACCTCGCGTATGGCGATCTCCACCCCCTGGTCCGAGAGCAGGTCCGTACGGCCCGCGATGACCCGGAAGTCACTCACCTGCTCCGGCGGCGCCCCCAGGACGTCCTCGCCCATGCAGTGGGCCGCCGTGAGCACCGTGGTCGGGCCGACGGCGACACCGGCGCAGAACTGCCCGGCGCGCGTACCTCCGAACCGGTCACGGCTGGACAGGGCAACCGTCCAGGGCGCCTTGGACACATCAACCGGGAATCCCCCGACGACGATGCTGTCGGCGGCCACGGGGGCGGCCGACGCCAGCGGTATGGCCGCCGCCACAGCCGCCAGAATCAGCGGCCGGGCCAACGCCCGGGCAATGGGGTGACGCATGCATGCTCCTCACTCCGGGGTGGTGATCGGAAACCCAGAGTCATGCAGTGCGCCTGCGCGTGCAGCACGAAGACCCGGCCCCTGACGAGGGACCGGGCCTTCGGTGTCGTACGACTGCGACCTAGTCGAGGTAGTCGCGCAGCACCTGCGAACGCGACGGGTGACGCAGCTTCGACATGGTCTTCGACTCGATCTGGCGGATGCGCTCGCGCGTGACGCCGTACACCTTGCCGATCTCGTCGAGGGTCTTCGGCTGACCGTCGGTGAGACCGAAGCGCATCGAGACGACACCCGCCTCACGCTCGGACAGGGTGTCGAGGACCGAGTGCAGCTGCTCCTGGAGGAGCGTGAAGCTGACCGCGTCAGCCGGGACGACGGCCTCGGAGTCCTCGATGAGGTCACCGAACTCGCTGTCTCCGTCCTCGCCGAGCGGGGTGTGCAGCGAGATGGGCTCACGGCCGTACTTCTGGACCTCGATGACCTTCTCGGGGGTCATGTCGAGTTCCTTGGCCAGCTCCTCCGGGGTGGGCTCGCGGCCCAGGTCCTGGAGCATCTGGCGCTGCACGCGCGCGAGCTTGTTGATGACCTCGACCATGTGCACCGGGATACGGATGGTGCGGGCCTGGTCGGCCATCGCGCGGGTGATCGCCTGACGGATCCACCAGGTGGCGTACGTGGAGAACTTGTAGCCCTTGGTGTAGTCGAACTTCTCGACCGCGCGGATCAGACCGAGGTTGCCCTCCTGGATGAGGTCCAGGAACAGCATGCCGCGGCCGGTGTAGCGCTTGGCCAGGGAGACCACCAGTCGGAGGTTGGCCTCCAGCAGGTGGTTCTTGGCTCGGCGGCCGTCCTCAGCGATGATCTCCAGCTCGCGCTTGAGCTTCGGGGCGAGCTTGTCGGCGTTGGCCAGCTTGTCCTCGGCGAACAGACCGGCCTCGATGCGCTTGGCGAGCTCGACCTCCTGCTCGGCGTTGAGCAGCGGGACCTTGCCGATCTGCTTGAGGTAGTCCTTGACCGGGTCGGCGGTGGCACCGGCCACGGCGACCTGCTGGGCCGGCGCGTCGTCCTCGTCGTCGTCGGAGAGGACGAAGCCCTTGTTCTCGGCCCCCTCCTCTTCCTCTTCACCGGGCTTGATCTCCTCGAGGACCTCGTCCTCGGCGACCTCGGCGTCGTCCTTGCCGGAGGTCGTCTTCTTGGCCGCCGTCTTCTTGGCGACCGCCTTCTTCGCGACCGCCTTCTTCGCGGTCGTCGTCTTCTTGGCTGCGGCCTTCTTCACGAGCGCCTCGTCTTCGACGGAGGCTTCGGCGGAGGCTTCAGCGGCAGGCGCCGCCGGGGTGGCGGTGGCGGTGGCCTTCTTCGTGGTCACCGTCTTCGCCGCGACCGTCTTGGTGGCGGTGCGCTTGGCCGGACTCTTCGCTGCGACGCTCTTTCGGGTGCGCTTGGGCTCCGCGGCACTGACCATCAGCGTCACACCCTCTTCCTCGAGGATCTGGTTGAGGCTGCGCAGTACGTTCTTCCACTGAGTGGCCGGAATCTGGTCAGCTTCGAAGGCCCGACGCACGTCGTCGCCGGCGATCTGCCCCTCAGCCTTTCCCCGCTCAATCAGAGCCATGACAGAGACGGACTCGGCGATCTCCGGCGGGAGCGTACGGGATGTGCTGGCCGACACGAACAACCTCTCGGAACGTTGGAAAACGGCTTCCGGCCCCGTCCACGGCGGACAGGAGCCGACCACCGGCCTGGGTAGTGGCCGACGGCGCGGGCGGGGGCCGGGAAGATGCACAGCGCCTGAAACGGCGTCCGTATTCCCTCCGCGGCTGTCACCTCTTAGGTCATCGCGCTGTTCCCGCGAGCGTTACGCCCAATCTGCGTGGCCCGAGTCACACCCCGTAAGCAACCAAAAACGATCAAACATGGACAGACAAGGTCACCGGGCCGTCCCGACCAGTAGCGCCCGGGATGCCGTCACCGCGCCGCGCCGGTCGGACCCCGCAGGATCCCTGGGGGACCTGCGGGGTCCGACGGAGGCGGTTCGGCGGCCGAACGACGCGACTGGAGGAGGACATCCTCGGCCGCACTGCCCGCGGTGTGCGGTCAGTGCTCGCGCGGCGCGGGCACCACGCGCTCCACCTCAGGATGGACGGCGAGCAGTTGGCGCATGGCCGCTTCGGCCGCCGCACCGTCGCCGGCGGCGAGGGTGTCGGCGATCCGGCCGTGGTGGGCGAGCGACGACTCGGTCGGTCGGTCACAGCCGGTGACCGGGCCGCCGGAGACCTGAAGGGCAGCGGAGACGATCCCGGAAAGATGCTCCAGCATGCGGTTGCCCGCGAGCTGGATGAGCAGGGAATGGAACTCGGCGTCGGCACGGGAGAAGGTGAGCGCGTCACCCTGACTCATGGCGTGTCCCATGATCTCGACCATGTCGCCGAGGCGCTGCTGGACATCCGCACGGCCGTGCCCTGCGGCCAGTCGCGCGGCGAGGGGCTCGATCGTCCAGCGCAGTTCGCTCAGCTCCCGGCGCTGGTCGTCGCGCTGCGGCCCGAACGCCCGCCACTCGATGATGTCCGGGTCCAGGAGGTTCCAGTCGCTGACGGGACGCACGCGCGTGCCGACGTTCGGGCGGGCACTGACCAGGCCCTTGGCCTCCAGGACGCGGAGCGACTCACGGACGACGGTACGGGAGACCTCGAAACGCTGGCCGATCTCCTCGGGGACCAGTGGCCGGTCGGCCCCCAGGTCACCGGAGACGATCATCTGGCCCAGCTGCTGAACGAGTTGGCCGTGCAGTCCGCGCCCGCGGCTGCCTGCGGCCCGTCGGCCCACGCGGCCCAGTTCCGGCTCCGAGCCGTCCCAGATGGAGGCTCCGACACGGCCTGCGGCCGGGGCCTCGGCATAGGGGTAGCGGTCGAGTTCGCCCGGGCCGGCCAGACCGGAATCGGCGGAGCGGGCGGCGGTCATCATGGTGTGCGCAAGGGTACTCACGGATCCTTTGTCGGCGCCGCCTCCAACTCCCTTGAGGTCTTTGGTGAAAAGCACACGAAAGGGTGATCGCTCACGCCGTCGCAATTGACGCCTTATCGGAAAGAAATGCGCTTCCATCGGGAAATTGTGCGCAGGTCGGGACCGGAAGCGCCCGGACGATCGTCATCGGACCCTGCTCCGCAGGGCCGTGAGCAGATATGCGCACAGCAGGGCGGTCAGCGACAACGTCAGTGCGCCGCCCACGGGTTGGGCGACCACACGCACCGCTCCGGCCACATAGCGCTCTCCGCCGAAGGGCCACTGCAGCAGGAGAACCTCGCGCAGCCGCGCGGGAAGTCCTGCCGCCGCCCGCACGGACCCCCCGTCCAGCGCTTTCCGCACGAGAGGTACGACGAGAATGGGCACGGCGACCACCGCGGCGAGCCCGGCCGTGGTGGACCGGAAGATGCCGGCGGCCAGAACACCTGCCCAGGCGCACCCGACCACGAGCCCGAACCAACTAGCGCTCAGCGAAACCCAGTCGGCGGGAACTTCCGCGAGTTCCCGTCCGTAGACGATATAGAGCACTTCGGCGTCGCAGCCCACCACGAGAAGGGCAAGCGCCAGCGTGGTGACGGCGGCGACGACGAGTTTCGCGGTGAGCAGCCCCAGTCGGCGGGGGACGGTGCCGCGGTCCGCAGCCAGCGCGGGGTGCCGGAACTCGTCACCGAACGCGAGCGCGCCGAGCAGCCCGGCCCCGAGCGCCGCCGGGGGCAGCGGCAGCTCCCTCGGCCATGCGGCCAGCAGGCGCGCCTGTGGAGTATGACCGACCCGTGCCAGGAGTACGGCGGTGAGAGCGGACGTGACGAGTACGGCGACGCCGGTGAGGAACCCGGTGCCGATCCCAGCCGCGCGGCGCAGTTCGTAGCGCAGGGGGCGCAGGGGACTGGGGGCGGACCTGACGGAGATCGGGGGCGGGAGGGGGGGCGGGGGGGCGGGGGCCCTGGAGTCCGTGGCGGGGCTCAGAGCGGCGTGACCGCTTGCCTCAGCCGGGCCGCTGTGGGTGGCCCGGCTGCTGTGGGGCGCCTGGTCACCGTGCGCTTTCGGGTCTGCGGGCGCCACCCGGGCACCGCGCGTGTGTGAGCCGCTCTGTGATGCGGAGTCGTCTTGCGCAGCTGGGCCGCCTCGCATTTCCGGCCCGGCCACCCCGACAGCCCCGTCGCCAAGGAGCTCGCCGGTCTCCGACCCCGTGGCCCCCGTCCCCGGGTCCTGGGCGGCTTCTGCGGCCTCGCCGGGAAACGGGCCCGCACCGGGTCCCATGTCCCCGATCTCGTCGGCGAGTTGGTGGACCAGAACACCGTGGCGGAAAGCCGTTTCGCCGACGTCGGCACATGTACTGCCGTACACGGACAGACGGTTGCCGCCTTCCCGGACGACTTCGACAGAGCGGTGCGCCGTGCGGGCCTCCTTGGCGAGCAGGGCTGCGAGGCGGGCGGCGTGGGGAGTACGGACGGCGACACGGGGGCGGAGTCTGGTGCGGGCGAACTCCGTGGCCTCCTGGTCCGCGACGAGTCGGCCTTGTTCGAGGGTGATGACGTGATCTGCGGCGCGCGCGGCCTCTTTGGGCTCGGACGTGGTGAACAGGACCGAGCCTCCCTGGGCGGCGTGCGCTCGCAGCATGCCGTGCAGCCAGTGACTCTCGCGCGTGGAGAGCCCGTCGGCGGGGTCGTCCAGGACGAGTGTGTGGGGGTCCGGCAACAGAGCGCAGGCCAGACCCAGGCGGCGGTCCATGCCGCGCGACAGGGTGCCGAGACGCTCGTCGCGCAGGCTGACGAGGCCCACCGCTTCGAGCACTTCGTCAGCGCGCCGGACCGGGACGCCGGCCGCGGCGCACAGCATGCGCAGATGGCCGCGGACCGTGCGCGCGGGATGGCCGGGCACATCTCCCATGAGTACGCCGACCTCGCGCGAGGGATGCGCGATGCGATGCAGCGGGCGGCCTCTGAAGTAGGTGAGGCCACGGCCCTGTTGGAGCTCGAGCATCAGTCTGAGCACCGTCGTCTTGCCCGCACCCGTCGCTCCGAGAAGCGCGGTGACGTGGCCCGCACGGGCCTCGAAGGACACATCGTCGACCGCGGGCGGGAGGTCCTTGCGGGAGTTGCTGGTCAGTCCGAAGGCCTGGATCACCCGCAGCAAGATAGCGCGTTATGTCCGTTTTTCGGCGCCGTCACACTTCGGGGCGCAGCATCGGAGGGTTGAGAAGAGTGGCACCACCGGCCCGGAAGAGCTGGGCAGGGCGGCCGCCCTGTCGCGTGGTGGTGCCGCCAGTGGGGACCAGGAAGCCGGGGGTGCCCGTCACCTTGCGGTGGAAGTTGCGCGGGTCCAGAGCCACGCCCCACACCGCCTCGTAGACGCGGCGCAGCTCGCCCACGGTGAATTCGGGCGGGCAGAACGCGGTGGCCAGCGACGAGTACTCGATCTTCGAGCGGGCGCGCTCCACTCCGTCCGACAGGATCTGCGCATGGTCGAAGGCGAGCGGCGCGACCGGTTCCCCGTCTCGACCGTAGCCGCCCTGCTGCAACAGCTCCTCCACGGGCGCCCACCGCGCGTTGCTGGCGTCACCGCCGGCCCGTGGGGCGGGCAGGTCGGGGGCGAGGGCGAGGTGGGCGACGCTCACCACGCGCATTCGGGGATCGCGCTTGGGGTCGCCGTAGGTCGCGAGCTGTTCCAGGTGCGCTCCGTTGTCCTGGACGGGGACGGCCGGATCGTGGGCGCGCAGCCCGGTCTCCTCGGCAAGCTCACGGGCCGCGGCCTGCGCCAGATCCTCGTCGGCCCGTACGAAACCGCCGGGAAGTGCCCAGCGCCCCTGGAACGGCGGCTCACCCCTGCGCACCGCGAGCGCACACAGGGCGTGGCGGCGCACGGTCAGTACGACCAGGTCCACGGTGACGGCGAAGGGCGGAAAGGCTGACGGGTCGTAGGGCATGCGGCGATCATAGTCGTCTGCCTGACGATAAACACTTCCTTCGCCGGCCGCATCAGTAGCTGATCCACTCTGGCTCCGAGCAGGTCCGGTCCCCGGTACCCGGTCCTTTCCGGAGGGAGTGTCGTCCGAGGTCACGACCTCAGCTGCAGCCTCCCGGCGGCCTCCTCGACCATGGCGAGCCCGAGTCTGCTGACCCGGACCGAGAACGGGGCCCCCGCGACCCTCAGTCCGGTCAGTCCGATCTCACCGAGAGGCGCACTGCGTACGGGGCGCAGTGTGACCGTCCCCGCCGGGGCGTCGGGGCGGATTCCCGCGAGGGCGCTCAGCAGCAGGACGCCAGCGGCCGCTGCCATGGCCGCCGGACGGCAGGCCGCCGGGTGGGGAAGGGGAGCGCTCCCGCCGGTGCGCTGCTCACCCGCGTACATCTCGGGGAGCCGGTGGCCGAACGTCTCAGCCGCCGCCAGCAGACCCCGCAGGAGCGAGCCGGCCTCCTTTTCGTACCCGGCGGCGGCCAGGCCCGCGATGGCGATCGCCGTCTCGTGGACGCGTACCGCTCCGGTGCGATGGCCGAACGGGTTGTATCCCGCCTCTTTCGTACTCAGTCCGCGCAGCCCCCAGCCCGAGTCCATGACCGGGCTTCCGAGCAGCCGGGCGAGCTGCTCGATCTGCGCCCTGTCGAGCAGGCCGGGTGCCTGTTCACCCCCGCCCAGCAGGCCGGTGTCCAGGAGATGGACGGCTGCGGCACCGAGTTGCGGCACAAGACGTCCGTCGGGGGCACGCGCGGCCGCAGGGCGGCCACCGCCGCGGTCCTCGACCCAGAACTCCTCGCGGAAGGCCGAGCGCAGCTCGCCGGCCCACTGCCGCAGCGCCGCCCCGCCGGGTCTGTCGAACGCGTCGAGCAGATCAGCACCGAGGACGGCCGCGCGATGCGCATGGGCCTGAGTCTCGCAGCGGACGGGGCCGCCGGGCTGTGGATCGCACAGATACGTCCCCTCCCTCACGGCTGCTCGCAGCCAGCCCAGACAACGCTCGGCTGTCGGGAGCAATTCTTCTGTCTCTTCTCGGGAGAGCCCCCAACGTGAGGCCTCCGCGAGAAGGGCGGGGAAGAGCAGGGTGGCCTCGGTGCCCGTACAACTGGCCGGAAGATGTACGCCCGCGTCCCGGCGTGGCCCGGGGATCATGCCGGACTGTGCTGTCTGCCCCCGGAGTTGGGCGCGTGCGAGGGTGCGCAGGGTCCCGGCGGCGAGCCGGGTGCCCAGCGGCAGTGTCATGCGGGCTGCGACGAGCGCGTCGGCCGGGGCCAGGCCGACGCGCCAGGGGGCTCCGGCCGCGAGGTGGGTATCGATGGGGTGTGCCGGGTCGCGCAGCAGCAAAGACTGCAGATCGTCAATGCTCGTGTCCAGGAGCGGCCCGATTGCGGGGTGGTCTCCCGTCGCGCGGGCGGAAGCCAGGGGGCTGGTCGCCGCGCGCCCGACGGCCTGGACGGGGCCCGCCCCGTCCAGGCGTACCCGCAACTCAAGGCCGGCCGTGCCTCCGGGAGGCAGGTCGAACTCCCAGCGCAATAGACCTGCAGACGCCAGCGCGTCGGAGGGCGGTGGGTCGGCCGTGACCGACGCCCCGCCGGCGGCGCAGGACCAGCGCAGGCCGGAGTCGTGGACAGTCGCGGAAAGTTCGGGTCCCGCTCGGCCCGACGCGATCGCGCCGAGGTCCGCCAGATCCGTACCGAGTGCCACCTCCACCGGCAGTCGCAGTGGGCGGACGGCGGCGCTGTGCAGCGTGATGCGCTCCGTCCCGTCCGCGTGGCGTGTGCGTTCGACGACGACGTCCGGGTCCGGGCCTCCGCCCTGGGAGACACGAGCGGTGGCCACGAAACGTGCGCGATCCGCCGCGGTCGTCCGCGCCTGGACCGCGAGTGGCTCACGGCCGGCGATACGGATCTGGCACCGGGAGAGCACGCGTCGGCCCGCGCGGTAGAAGCCTTCCAGCCCGTGACCGGTCAGCTGACCTTGATCCGTGGAGATGGCGAGGCCCGGAAGGGCCACGCAGATGATGACCGAGTGCGCCGGGGGGAGTTCAGCTGGGCCTCGGGGGCCCGAAGGGTGGCTCTGCGGCGGCGCGGGTGAGGGCGGGCGAGATGGACGGCTCGGGGTCTGAGGCGGTGCCCAGTCCTGCCCCGGTGTCGACGAGCGCCGCGCAGGCGCCACCGACGGAGACCGCTCCCGGTCCCGTGACAGCGAGGAACCGGTGTTCTCCTGGTCCTGGTCCGCAGCCGCGTTCCAGCGCTGCTCAACGGCCACCGAGGTGCGCTGGGTGCCGCTCGGAAACCTCGGCTCAGACTCACCGGTGGCCGCGGCCCGCGGCGGCGGACCGGCGCTTGCTTTCCCTACCGTCGTCGGCGCGCCGAGGGCCGAACGGTCGTCGTCGGTGGAGGGCGGAGTCGGCTGATGCAAGGGGCGCTTCCTCTGCACTCTGCGCGGCTCGGGCGTGTTCGGCGCCCGGTGCGTGGCTCCTGCAGGACATGGGTGCTGCTGCGGTACGGCCCGATCGGGCGTTCCGCCACTCAGGTGAACGGGACGGACCTGTTCGGGGTCACGCCCACGAGCGCGGAAGCCGACCGAATGGCGGCGACCCGGAACCGTTACCCGGCGACACAGGCGGGACCACCCGCGTGTGACACACGTCCAGTGGTCGCTCATCCCTCCTCCTCGGTGGCACCCCCGGGCCGTGTGCCCTGGGGTCGGCGCTCGTCGCCGTTGCCCGTGGTGCGGCGGGCGGCACCGGGACGTGTACTGCGGGCCGGTCGAGAGCGCGGGCGGAATACCTCCGCGCGGGGCTGTCGCCCTTCCGCTTCCGCGGCATCCGGACGGGCGGCGGGGCGAGTGCCGGGACGCACACGCTTACGTCGGCGGGAGGATGTGGCGGGCGGTGGCACCGGCAGAGAGCGGTCGGAACCGGACGGGCACGGCGGCAGCGCGTCTTCGGCACGGGACGGGCACGCCGACGGCATGTCGCTGCGCTTGCCGGGCACAGGCTCGCCCGCCATGCCCCCGTCCGAACCTGGCTGGGTTGCCACCTGACCAGGAACGGGCGTGTTCGGCTGCACCAGGTCGTCGGTCGTCTCCACATCGTCCCCATCGGCGGACTGAGTGGTTGCAGCCCGCGCGGTTGCCTCGCGCCCCTCGCGTTCCGCGCGCAGGCATCGGCGAATGGATTCCGGGTCCAGTCCCTCGTTGCAGGCTTGGTGCAGGAGCCGGGCGAAGAGGTAGCCGGGATCCGCACCCAGGGCCATGGCCAGCGCTTCCCTGGCCTCGATCTCGTCGCCCGCGGCCCACGCGACCCATCCGGCGAGCGTGAGCGGCGCCGCCGCATGCTCGCCGTAGGGTCCGACGCAGCGGCGGGCCAATGCGCGCCACAGGCGCAGTGCCGGTCCGGCCTCCTCGGCCTCCATCCACTCGGCCGCGCGGTCCCGGGTCGTGCGGTCCTGCAGGCCGAGGATGAGTTCCGCCGCCTCTTCGTGCCCCAGCAGTTCGTCGTCTCGCAGGTCGGCCTGGAGCGCGCCCGACACGGGCGCTGCCTCGGCGAAGCGTGCCATGGTGCGCCTGGCCAGGCGCACCGTCTCCTCGGCCACCTCCGCCCTGCCCGTCAGGTCGAGCATCCTGGGGACCAGGGCCATGCCTGCGGTGTCCAGAGCGACTTCCTGTTCCAGCGCGGCCGCGGTCTCCCAGGGCTGCAGCCTGGCCCGCAACTCGCGCAGTGTGCCGCGCACCTGCAGTCCGGCATACGTGGCCGCCGCGGCGAGCACCGAGGTGCCGGGCAGACCCATCGGAAGTCCCTCAACCGGGCAGCATTCCTCGCTCGGGCAACAGTACGACCAGTAGCGGCCGTCGGAGATGCACAACGCCTCGATCACAGGAACGTCGAGCCGGCCGCACTCCGTGCGCAGCAAGGAGGCAAGCGGGGCGAGCCGCTCCGTGATCTGCCTGCCGGTCTCACCGGCCGCAGGTTCCTGGCAGAGGTAAGCGACCATCTGCTCGGGGCGGGCGCCCCGGCGCTCGCTGCCGGTGATCAGTCCGTGGGCCAACTGCCTGGCCACGGCCGCCCAGTCGTCCTTATTGGCGGGAATGCCGAGCCGGGCTCGCCCGCCGAACCGGCCGCGGCCGCACCGGTCGTGCAGGGCGACCAGAACGATGCTGTCCTCGGGCCGGTACCCGAGCAGGTAGGGCAGGGCGTCGGCCAGTTCCCCCGGGGTCCTCAGGGTGACCTGGTGTTCGGCGCCATGGGCGTCGAATCCGACGCGGTCGCTGATCCCCGAGCCGTCGTTGTTGCGTCCGTCGTTGTTGCGTCCGTCGTCGTCCCGCCCGCCGTCATTGCCGTTTGCGGCGGGTCCGGTCGTTTCGCTGTGATTCGTCATGCGCAGACGATCTCGCGGATCGCGACGTTCCGTTTGCTCCTGTGGATAAGTTCGATCAGGGTCACGACAAAGCCATTCCGTCGTCCACAGCCTGGCCGCCTCGAGGTCCCGCTGTCGGAGGCGTCCTGTTGTATGGAGGCATGACGCACACGAGCAAGACGGAGTTGCGCGAGGCTGCCGACCGGATCCTCGTCCGGCTCGTCGGGGACAGCACCGGATCGGCGCGCCTGCGCGAGGACCAGTGGCGGGCGATCGAGTCGCTGGTCGCCGACAAGCGCCGGGCCCTGGTCGTGCAGCGTACGGGGTGGGGCAAGTCCGCGGTGTACTTCGTGGCGACGGCCCTGCTGCGCGAGCGCGGTGCCGGGCCGACCGTGATCGTCTCTCCGCTGCTCGCGCTCATGCGCAACCAGGTCGAGGCCGCCGCCCGAGCCGGCATCCACGCCCGGACCATCAACTCCTCCAACCCCGAGGAGTGGGAGACCATCCGAGCCGAGGTCGCCGCGGGCACCGTGGACGTGCTGCTCGTGAGCCCCGAGCGGCTCAACAACCCGGACTTCCGCGACAACGTCCTGCCGGAACTGTCTGCCGCCACCGGCCTTCTCGTCGTCGACGAGGCGCACTGCATCTCCGACTGGGGCCATGACTTCCGCCCCGACTACCGCCGTCTGCGCACCATGCTCACCGATCTGCCTCCCGGGGTGCCTGTGCTGGCCACCACCGCCACGGCCAACGCCCGGGTCACCTCCGACGTGGCGGAGCAGTTGGGCACCGGCACCGGATCGGACGCGCTGGTCCTGCGCGGCCCGCTCGACCGCGAGAGCCTCAGCCTCGGCGTGCTCCAGCTCCCCGACGCCGCCCACCGGCTGGCCTGGCTCGCCGATCACCTGGACGACCTGCCGGGTTCCGGGATCATCTACACGCTGACGGTCGCCGCCGCTGAGGAGATCACCGCCTTCCTGCGGCAGTGCGGGCACACCGTCGCCTCGTACACGGGAAAGACGGAGAACGCCGAACGCCAGCAGGCCGAGGAAGCCCTCCTCTCGAACAAGGTCAAGGCGCTGGTGGCCACCTCCGCGCTCGGCATGGGGTTCGACAAACCCGACCTCGGCTTCGTCGTCCACGTCGGTTCACCGTCCTCCCCCATCGCCTACTACCAGCAGGTCGGCCGCGCCGGACGCGGCGTCGAGCACGCCGAGGTGCTGCTCCTGCCCGGCCGCGAGGACGAAGCGATCTGGTCGTACTTCGCCTCCGTCGCGTTCCCGCCCGAAGAATCCGTACGGCGCACCCTCGATGCCCTCGCCCGAGCGGACCGGCCGCTGTCACTGCCCGCGCTCGAACCACTGGTCGAGCTCAACCGCACCCGCTTGGAGATCATGCTCAAGGTGCTGGACGTGGACGGTGCGGTCCACCGGGTCAAGGGCGGATGGATCGCCACCGGAGAGCCCTGGTCGTACGACACCGAGCGCTACGCCTGGGTCGCCAAGCAGCGCGCCACCGAGCAGCAGGCCATGCGGGACTACGCCACCACCACGGGCTGCCGTATGGAGTTCCTGAGGCGGCAGCTGGACGACGAGGAGGCGGCCCCCTGCGGCCGCTGCGACAACTGCGCCGGACCCCGCTTCACCGCCGACATCTCCTCGGCCGCCCTGGACACGGCGGGCGGCTCGCTCGCCCGCGCCGGTGTCGTGGTGGAGCCCCGCCGAATGTGGCCCACAGGCCTCCCGGCCATCGGCGTCGACCTCAAGGGCCGCATTCCGCCCGGCGAACAGGCCTTGCCGGGCCGGGCGCTCGGGCGGATGTCGGACATCGGCTGGGGCAACCGTCTCCGCCCGCTGCTCGCACCCGGGACTCCGGACGCTCCCGCCCCCGACGACGTGGCGAACGCCGTGGTGACCGTGCTCGCCGACTGGGCCAAGTCCCCCGACGGTTGGGCGTCAGGCGCCCCGGACGCACCGGCACGCCCTGTCGGGGTGGTCGCCGTTCCCTCGCGCAGCCGGCCCCAGTTGGTCACATCCCTCGGGAGCCGAATCTCCGCCGTCGGCCGTATCCCGTTCCTGGGATCCCTCGCATACACGGACCACTCCGACGACCTCTTGCTGCCCCGCTCCAACAGCGCCCAGCGCCTGCGGGCCCTGCACGGAGCGCTCAGCGTCCCTCCGCCCCTGCGAGAGGCGCTGCAGGCAGCCGGGGGCCCCGTCCTGCTCGTCGACGACATGACCGAGACCGGCTGGACCCTCGCGGTCGCCGCCCGGCTGCTGTTGCGGTCAGGTGCCCAGGGGGTGTTGCCTCTGGTGCTGGCCGTCCGTGGCTGAGCAGGCACCGGGGGCGACGGCGCGCCACGCGCCCGTACCGATTCCGCCTCTCGAACGGCCGGGCTCGGAGGTTCCCTCGCATCGCCGGTCAAACACTGGGTAGGGATATAAGCCACGAACCGTCAGATTCGTGTCGGTGGACCCAATTGCTCGTTGCCGCAACCAAGTTCGACAGGAAGAATTGAGGTCCGCTCCCCGCACGGCTCGTCCGTTGACCGGTAGGGCTCTGCTGCGGTGCGCGCTCCCCCGAATCCGACCCCGCCCGCCGTATGGGCGCGTAGCCGAAGGGAGGACCGTGACCTTCGGATTCGCTCCGTCCTCCGCGGCGTCCACGTCGTCAACCGACCTGTCCGCCGCATCCGCCAACCCTCTGGCCCGTCTGCTCGAACCCGCCGAGTGGGCCGAGGCCGGCATCCCGCTGCTGCGCAATCCGCGCGAGGTCGTCAGCGGGCTGCACTCCCGGCACCGCCCCAAACCGGCGACCGCGATCGTGGCGGTCCTCGACCCCGACGAACGACTGCGGGCGAGCGCCTCGTTCACCCGCCGTCCGGCACCGGCCGACGGCTGGATGTTCCGGAACACGCTGCTTGCCCAGCTGCGCCGGGTGATCCCGCACGACCTGCGGCGCCGCACCCCCGTGCGGACCGCTGTGCTGCTCTACTGCCGTGAGGGCGACGCACGTTGGACCGAGGAGGACGGCGCGTGGATGTGGGGCCTGCGTGACGCCTGCACTTTGCACGGGCTGCGCTGCGGGGCATACATCACGCTGACGCGCGACGGCTGGCAGGTGCTCGGCGAGGGACGCGGCGGACGTCGGCCGAACGCGGACTCCGCGCCGGAGCCGTTCGCCACGTCCGAGTCACCCCCCCTGCTGCCACGCACCGGCGGCGCCGCCTCGGAGGTCCTGCGCCGTGTGGCGGCTCGCTGAGGGCTGAGCGCCGAGACTGGCCCGGTCGCCGTTCTTCGGCCGTACGTCCCGGACGTACGGCCCACGACGTCGTGGCGCACCGGGCGCACGCGTTCCTGGCACCGGCATGGCGCGTTCGCGAGGGGACACCCGCTCGGACGCGGGCATGCCGAAGGGCTCACTGTGCAGGTGCCGCGCAGGCGGCACCTTTCATCACCCCGACGTCCCTCCGGACGTACCGGAACCGGCTCAGACGCCGGCGCCCAGTACCGAGTTGATCTGCTGCGGGTCGCCGCAGACGATCAGCAGGGCGCCGGCCCGGGCGTGCGCCAGAGGCAGGGCCTCGGCGGCAGCGGCGGCGGAACCGCCGTTGACGGCGACCACGACCACCGGACGGGACGCGGCACGCGAGACCGCCGTGGCGTCCGCGTAGAACACGTCGTCACCGGCGTCGTGCTGCGCCCAGTAGGCGGCTTCACCGAAGGACAGCTCGTGGGCAGCCCACGGATGCTGTTCGCCAGTGGTGATCACCAGCACGTCACCGGGGGCGCGGCCCGACTCCAGCAGGAGGTCCACGGCTTCCTCGGCAGCGTCGAGCGCACCAGCGGCCGAGGCCGGGATGAGCTGGATCTGCGGGGCGGCCGAAGCTGAAGCCGGGGCTGGAGTCGCGGCGGCGGTGGCGGGGACAGCGGGGCCCGGCACTCCGGGCTTGGCCACGGCGACGTCGTGCGGCGTCCGCTGCACCGGCGGCGCGGGCCGCAGCGGGCCGGGGCGACCGGGGCGCGGCGGAGCCGCGGGGCGTGGACCGGGTACGGGACGAGGGGTCGGCGCGGTGCGGCCGCTGGCCGGAGTGGCGCGGGGACCCTGGGCACTCTCGTGAATCTGAGGCTCCTCGGGAATGAGAGGCATGGGCTGATGTTTATCAAACGTTGGTGCGGCTCACGTCAGCGGGTGGCACATCAGTGCGAGCGGAATCGTCAGAAGTCGAAGCCGAGCTGGCCCTCGATCTCCGGAACGCTTCCATCCGCCCAGCTGCGGGCCTTCTTGAGGTGCCGCCACTGAGGCAGCGCATCAAGATACGCCCACGACAACCGGTGGTACGGGGTGGGGCCCCGAACCTCCAGCGCGGCCTTGTGCACGGGCGACGGATACCCGGCGTTGGCCGCAAAACCGAAGTCTGCATGGTCGATACCCAGTTCGGCCATCATTTTGTCGCGCTGAACCTTGGCGATCACCGAGGCCGCCGCGACCGCCACACAGGATTGGTCACCCTTGATCACGGTCCGGACATTCCAGGGCGCTCCGAGATAGTCGTGCTTCCCGTCGAGGATCACCGCGTCCGGCCGGACCGGGAGCGCCCCCAGGGCGCGCACGGCGGCAATCCGCAGGGCGGCCGTCATCCCCAGGTCGTCGATCTCTTGGTGACTCGCGTGCCCCAGGGCGTACGACGTCACCCACGTCCGCAGTACCTCTGCGAGTTCAGTACGGCGTTTGACGCTGAGCAGCTTGGAGTCGGTGAGGCCTTGGGGCGGTCGACGCAGTCCGGTGACGGCCGCGCAGACGGTGACGGGGCCGGCCCAGGCACCTCGCCCCACCTCGTCGACACCGGCAATGATCTTCGCTCCGGTCGTGGCGCGAAGGGAGCGCTCGACGGTGTGAGTAGGTGGTTCGTACGGCATGGCGCCCTTAGCCTACGCCGCCCGGATCACCCTGCGACACCCGGTTTCCCCGGACGGCGTCCGGACGTCCACGATCAGCGCTCACAGGCCGGTCGGCCGCAGCAGCGGCAGCAGGAATTGGTCGATCATCTCTTCGACATCCCGGTCGCCCCATTCGCTACCGCGCATCTTGGAGCGATACATCATCATGGCGGGAATGGCATCGAAGACATAGTCGTTCGCCGCGTCAGGACGCACCTCACCCCGCTCTATTCCACGGGTGATGATCTCGCGAAGCAGCCTCACACTCGGCTCCACGACCCCGTTGAAGATCACGGCATGGAAGCGTTCAGCCTGAGCCTGGTCGCATTCGTGAATGACTGCGCGCAGCGCGAAGCCAGGCCTCGAGAACATCGCTTCGCGCGCCTGGTGGCACAGTTCGAGCAAATCCTCGCGCACACCACCGAGGTCGGGCGCCTCCTCGAAACGCGGCAGTCCGGCCCGAAGGGCGTCTGCGACCAGGTCCTCCTTGGAGGGCCAGCGTCGATATACCGCGGCCTTGCCGGTCTGGGCTCCGGCAGCGACACCTTCCATCGTGAGGCCGTTCCAGCCGACCGTGCTGAGCTGTTCCAGCGCGGCGTCGAGGATCGCACGCTCCAGCACGGCGCCGCGCCGACGGAGGGAGACCGCCTGAGCGGGGGCGGTCGTCCAGCGCGAGGTAACCATCTGAGTGACTCCAGCGAACAGGGAAGCGGGGATTTCGGGGAGGGACGGGGCAACGCGCGGCGACACAGGGGGACGCGCCACGCGCCAACAAACTTAAGTGAACGCTTGCGTTCACTACTAGGGACTCACTACCGTTGACGCAACAGTGAACGCAACCGTTCACTAACGTGCTTGTGGGGGACCCATAGTGACAACCTCTCAGTTGATCAAGGATCAGAAACCAGGTGCGGCCCGCCGGGAAGGGCGACCCGGCATCGCGCTCGCCGTCATCGCGGCCTGCCAACTCATGGTGGTACTCGACGCGACGATTGTGAACATCGCGCTGCCGCACATTCAAGACGCTCTCAAATTCAGCACCACCGACCTCACATGGGTCGTCAGCGCCTACACGCTCACCTTCGGCGGCCTGCTCCTTCTGGGCGGTCGCGCGGGTGACATCCTCGGGCGCCGCCGGGTGTTCATGACCGGCATCCTGCTGTTCACCTTCGCCTCGCTGCTCGGCGGCCTCGCCCAGGAGCCCTGGCAACTGCTGGCCGCCCGCGTCCTGCAGGGCGTGGGCGGCGCGATCGCGTCGCCCACCTCGCTGGCGCTGATCACCACCACATTCCCCGAAGGTCCCGAGCGCAACCGGGCCTTCGGCGTCTTCGCCGCCGTCTCCGCGGGCGGCGGTGCCATAGGTCTGCTGGCGGGAGGCATGCTCACCGAGTGGCTCGACTGGCGATGGGTGCTCTTCGTCAACGTGCCGATCGGCGTGCTGATCGCGGTACTCACCCCGCTGTACATCAGCGAGTCCGAGCGCCACAGCGGCCGCTTCGACATCGCGGGCGCCCTGACCTCCACAGGCGGCATGGCCCTGCTCGTCTACGGTTTCATCCGCGCCGCCGACGAGGGCTGGCGGGACAGCCTGACCATCGGGTCCTTCGGCATCGCCGTGGTGCTCCTGCTCGCCTTCGCCTTCATCGAGTCGCGCGCCAAGGAGCCGATCACCCCTCTGCGGATGTTCGCCGACCGCAACCGCTCGGGCACCTACGTGATCATGCTGAGTCTCGCTGCCGCAATGTTCGGCATGTTCTTCTACATCGTGCTCTTCGTCCAGAACGTGCTGGACTACACCCCGATCCAGGCCGGTCTCGCCTTCCTGCCCGTGACGGTCGTGATCGCGCTGGGGGCAGGCCTCTCGCAGCGGTTCCTGCCAGTGCTCGGCCCCAAGCCGTTCATGCTCACGGGTTCGGCGCTCGCGGTCGCCGGGCTCGCCTGGCAGGCACTCATCAGCTCCGACAGCTCCTACGTCGGTGGAGTTCTCGGACCGATGCTGATCTTCGGCTTCGGCATGGGCCTGAACTTCGTGACGCTGACGATCACCGCGGTCTCCGGCGTCGCCCAGCATGAGGCCGGCGCGGCCTCCGGGCTGCTCAACGCCACACAGCAGGTGGGCGGTTCGCTCGGTCTGTCCATCCTGACGACCGTGTTCGGGTCGGCCAGCAAGGACGAGGCCGAGAAGCAGCTGCCGCATTTCATGGCCGACGGTTCGGCGGAGCAGAAGGCGGAGTTCGCCAAGACGCACCAGCTGCCCGCCCCGTGGGGACACGAAGTGCTCGCCCAGGGCATCTCGTCGGGCTTCGTGGCAGCTGCCTCGATGGCCGTACTCGCCCTGGCCAGTGCCTGGTTGGTGATCAAGGTCCGCAAGAGTGACCTGGAGGCGCTCGCCGGCACGGCGGGTCCGGGCCTCGGCTGATGGAGCCGGGCTCACGATGAGCAGCGGATGGCCGGGCCGGGTCCGGAGGATCGACGGCGAGGACGAGAGTCCGGCCATCCGCACGACAAGCACCGTCCACAGCAGGGCGAACACCACCAACCACCCCATGGCCACACCCCGCGCCTCTCACGTGGCTTGTGCGTGCACCGGCCCATCCGTCGCACGGCAACTGCCACGACAACGAGCGGGCGGTTACGCAGAGTTCCCGGCATGCACGGAGAGTTTTCGAGGATGCGGCCGGAGGCGAGGCCTGGGCTCCTAGCCCGGCACCCGCAGCCACTCCGGAAACGCCTCGGTCCGTTGCACCCACTCGGCGGGCGGCGCCCCGGCCTTCCCCCCGGCGATCACACCACCCACGATGGCGCAGGTCGTGTCCACGTCACCGCCCACCTGGGCGGTTGTCCAGAACGCCTCCTCGTAGTCGCCCAGGGACCGGGCGGCGGACCAGAGCGCGAACGGCACAGTGTCGTGGGCCGTCGTCCGGCGCCCGCAGCCCAGAACGGCCGCGACGGTGGAGGCGTCACCGTAGTCGAGCATGTCGCGTGCCCGCCGCAGCCCCGCGCCGACGGCACTCTTCGGGACGAGAGCGATGACGCCGTCAAGAAATGCCCCGGGGCTGGGCGGACCACCGGGGGCGGCGGCCAGCGCGGCGGCCGCTGCGACGGCCATGGCGCCGACCACGGCCTCACGGTGCTGATGCGTGGGATACGCCGAGATCTCGGCCTGGTGGGTCGCCTGCTCCGGGTCGTCCGCGTAGAACGCTCCGAGGGGCGGGATGCGCATCGCGGCGCCGTTGCCCCAGGAACCCTGCCCGTTGAAGAGAGCCGCGGCGAGCTCGCGCCAGTCACCGCCCTCGCGGACCAGCCGCAGCAGGCGGTTGACTGCGGGGCCGTAGCCTCGATCGAAATCGTGGTGTTCGGCGAAGGACTGGGCCAGGACGTCCTGGTCGATGCGGTGGTGGGCGGCCAGGACGGCCACCACCGAGCAGGCCATCTCGGTGTCGTCCGTCCACTGCCAGTGGCCGGGCGGCAACTCGCGGTTCTTCAGCAGGGGGTAGTTCACCGGCACGAAGAACTGCGAGCCCAGCGCGTCCCCCACGGCCAGGCCACGCAGACTGGCCAGGGCGCGGCTCAGGCGCCCCTCGAGTGCGGAGTCAGCGGTCATCGGTCTGCCACTCTAATCGGTGATCCCGTAGGGTTCCGGCTCTCGCCAGCGCCCGAAGGGCCGGTCAAGGGCGTACTTGCCGTCGTCCCCGAGAACGAGCATCCGCATCTCCGCGTTCCCCGGGTTCGACAGTGACTCGAATTCCGCGACCGTCCAGTGGAACCAGCGCATGCAGAACAGCCGCATGGCGAGGCCGTGCGTCACGATCAGGACATTCGGCGGATGGTCGGGCGCCTCGAAGCTGCGGAACAGGCTCTCCAGGAAGCCACCCACCCGGTCGTACACGTCGGCGCCGGACTCACCCTGGGCGAACCGGTAGAAGAAGTGCCCGTAGGCGTCCCGGTACGCCTTCTGGAGACGTACGTCGTCGCGGTCCTGCCAGTTTCCCCAGTCCTGCTCCCGCAACCGCGGTTCTTCGCGCACCCGTATGAGCTCGGGGTCCAGATGGAAGGCGCGGAGCGTCTCGTGTGTACGGCGGTAGGGAGAGACGTACACACTGACGCGTTCGCGGCCCAGCACCTCTCGCAGCCGTTTACCGGTCTCCTCCGCCTGCAGCCAGCCCCGTTCCGTCAGGGCCAGGGCGTGGTCGGGCTCGCGTTCATACACGGTGTCATCAACATTGCCCGTTGACTCCCCGTGCCGGACAAGGACGATTCGCCGTGGTCGTGCCATGCCAAGACCCTAGATCGGGTGAGGGCGTATCGAGCACTCGTACGGGCTCCATACGGCGTAGGTCACACATTTCCCGCACCATCGGCCGCGCAGACGAGCACGAATGGTGAGTCGGGATTTCAAACCGTCCAGGCCGGTTCAAGATCCAGGATGTCGCCCGTGAGGGCGGCGACGTCGGCGTCGGTCTGTGCGCGCAGCGCGAGCCGTTCCACACGTTCGGTGCGGTATTTGCCGTGCTCGGCGGCCGACCGCCACATCGAGAGAACCAGGAACTCGTGCCCTGGGGCCTCCCCGAACAGACCACGGATCATGCCCGGCGAGCCGGCCATCGCCGGATTCCAGACTTTTTCCTGCATGAGCGTGAAGTGCTCCGCACGCTCTTCGTGGACGCGGCAGTGGGCGAACCGCACCAGGTCGGCGTCGGTGAAGCGCGGTTCGAAGCCCGTCTTCACGTCGAAGCGGTAGTCGAACAGCTTGACCTGGACGTCCTTGAACGTGCCTGACTGGGCCGCCGCGAGCCGGTCATGGGAACGGGCCATGAAGGAGTCGTAGAAGGAACGGCTCTCCCAGAAGGAGAAAATGTGCGCCACACCCTGCCGCCCCCGGCTCCAGCCTCCGCCCTGTCCCCGAAACCCCGGCTCTCCGAGAAGCCCCGCCCACTTTCGCTGCCCCCGCTCGAAGCCGCGGCGGTCCACCACGGTGCAGCGAATCCACTTGACCAGCACCGCGCCATGGTAAGGCCACAGAGCGTGGCGCCGGTCACGCTCGGCGGCAGAGGTGACGCTCAAGTGGCACACGCGCGTGGCAGGATGGACAACCGGTCTTGTCTGACTGGCAGTTCGGGCCGTGGACACAGGGGGAAGGGGAAATCCGGTGAGCGGCATCAACAAGGGGATCCGCAAGGTCGAGGTCGCGCTCAAGTGGGATCCGAGTCCGGCGGGCCAGCCGGACACCGACCTGGACATCGTCGCCGCGACCTACGTGGCGGGGGATCCGTATGGCGATCCCGCCTATGTGGTGCACTTCGACAGCCGTTCCCCCGACGGCACCATCTATCTCAACCGGGACAGCAAGGACGGCAAGGGCTTCGGCTGGGACGAGGTCATGACCCTCGAACTCGACCGCCTGGACGCCCGGTACACGCGCGTGGTCGTCGGCACCGTCATCCAGCAGCGTTCCGCACCCCGCACTTTCGTCGGCGTGACCAACCCGGCCCTGCGCATCCGTGAGGGCTACACCGTCCTGGCCGAGGACGACTTCGGCGGCGTCCTGGGCGCTACGGCCGCGAAGGTCGCGGAGTTCGTACGTCAGGAATCCGGCACCTGGGACTTCCACCCCGGGATCAACGGCTTCGAGGACGACCCCGCGACGTTCACCCGGAGCATGGGCCGGGCGTGACGTGTCAGCCGGCGGTCCAGTCCGGGACCGTCGGCAGCACCGTCTCGGCGACGCGGAGCAACGCGAGGTCATCGGGCACGACGTCGTCCTGACGCCATATGGAGACCTCGTAGAAGCCGCCGCCGTCCTTGGTGTCCTTGGCGACCAGCAGGCTGCGGGCGATGCCGCCGGGACCGGTGTCGACCTTGCCGCCACCGAGGTTGAAGTTGAGGGCGATGGTCCGGTCCGAGTAGAGGACCGCCGGGTGCCCGCCTATCGTCCTGTTCTGCGCCGAACTTCCCAGAAAGCCCGCCATCTCGGCCACCGGGATGTCGTCGTCGGACGTCGAGAGCTTCACGGAGTAGGTGGACAGCTGGACCTCCGCCTCAGGTGTGACGGTCTTGGTTCCGTCGGCCCAGGTGCCCATGCTCTCGTTGCCGCTGGCGTTCATCGCGTACTCGGTCGGCGTGCCGAGCAGTGTGGGCAGGTCCGCACGGTTCAGCGCGTTGCACAACTGCACCCCGGATACCGGCTTCGACGGCCGGGCGTCGTCCGACGTGTGGCACACGGCCGGTTCGGGATCGCTGGACTTCTGCTGAAAGAGTCCCTGACAAGAGAAGAGCCGCGAGGCCCCCGACCACCACCAGCGCCGCGACAGCCTGGCCCCACTCGCTCGGGCCCTTCTCGGGCTGCCTCACGCTCCCTGGGACATCCGCAATCTGCTGCTCAGCCATGTTCCCCGTGTCCCCCACCCTGCCGTTCGCGCCGGTCGTGCGCTGGGGGAGCCTAACGTGTGATCGTCCCGTGGAGAAACGGAAAAGCCGAAGGCGGTGCAGCCGATGTCCGACTGCACCGCCCCGGGCTCACATCAACTGCAGCCGCTGGTCGAACCGCAGCCCTCGCAGATGTAGCAGGAACCGGCCCGCTGCATCTTCGTACCGCAGGAGAAGCACAGCGGGGCATCGGCCTGGATGCCCAGCTGCATCTCCACCAGCTCGGCGCTGGTGTGGGCCTGCTGCGGGGCGGGCTTGGCCGCCTCGACCTCGGCCTTCGGCGTGACGACCGCCTTCAGCTCCTGGGCGCGCGGCGCCGACTGGGCCAGACCCTCGACGTCGACCTCCTCCTCGGTCGGCTCGTAGGAGCCGGTCTCGAGGTGGCGCTGACGCTCCTCGGCGGAGTGGATGCCGAGCGCGGAACGCGTCTCGAAGGGCAGGAAGTCCAACGCCAGGCGGCGGAAGATGTAGTCGACGATCGACTGCGCCATCCGCACGTCCGGGTCGTCCGTCATGCCGGCCGGCTCGAAGCGCATGTTGGTGAACTTCGAGACGTAGGTCTCCAGCGGCACGCCGTACTGGAGGCCCACCGAGACGGCGATGGAGAAGGCGTCCATCATGCCCGCGAGGGTGGAGCCCTGCTTGGACATCTTCAGGAAGACCTCGCCGAGACCGTCGTCCGGGTAGGAGTTGGCGGTCATGTACCCCTCGGCGCCGCCGACCGTGAAGGAGGTCGTGATGCCGGGCCGGCCCTTGGGCAGACGCTTGCGGACCGGACGGTACTCGACGACCTTCTCGACCGCCGCGCGGATGGTCTCCTCGGCCTTCTCCGTGACCTCTGCCTTCTCCTTCTCCTTGGTCTTGGCGGAGAGGGGCTGGCCGACCTTGCAGTTGTCGCGGTAGATGGCGAGCGCCTTGACGCCCATCTTCCAGGCCTCGAAGTAGACCTCTTCGACGTCCTCGACGGTCGCCGTCTCCGGCAGGTTGACCGTCTTGGAGAGCGCGCCGGAGATCCAGGGCTGGATCGCGGCCATCATGCGGACGTGGCCCATCGCGGAGATGGAGCGCTCGCCCATGGCGCAGTCGAAGACCTCGTAGTGCTCGTGCTTGAGGCCGGGAGCGTCGATCACATTGCCGTTCTCGGCGATGTGGGCGACGATCGCCTCGATCTGCTCCTCCTGGTAGCCCAGGCGACGCAGGGCCTGCGGGACGGTGCCGTTGACGATCTGCATCGAGCCGCCGCCGACCAGCTTCTTGAACTTGACCAGCGCGAGGTCGGGCTCAAGACCGGTGGTGTCGCAGGACATCGCGAGACCGATGGTGCCGGTCGGAGCGATGACGGACGCCTGGGCGTTACGGAAACCGTTCTTCTCACCGAGACGCAGCACGTCCTGCCAGGCCTCCGTGGCGGCGGCCCAGATCGGCGTGTCCAGGTCGTCCATGCGGACGGCCTTGGTGTTCTCGTCGGAGTGCTGCTTCATGACACGCAGGTGCGGCTGCGCGTTGCGGGCATAGCCGTCGTACGGGCCGACGACCGCGGCGAGTTCGGCGGAACGCTTGTACGACGTGCCGGTCATCAGGGAGGTGATGGACCCGGCGAGAGCGCGGCCGCCGTCGGAGTCGTACGCGTGGCCGGTAGCCATGAGCAGAGCGCCGAGGTTGGCGTAGCCGATGCCGAGCTGGCGGAACGCGCGCGTGTTCTCACCGATCTTCTGCGTCGGGAAGTCCGCGAAGCAGATGGAGATGTCCATCGCGGTGATGACGAGTTCGACGACCTTGGCGAAGCGCTCCACCTCGAAGGACTGGTTGCCCTTGCTGTCGTCCTTGAGGAACTTCATCAGGTTCAGCGAGGCGAGGTTGCAGGACGTGTTGTCCAGGTGCATGTACTCGCTGCAGGGGTTCGAGCCGTTGATACGGCCGGACTCCGGGCAGGTGTGCCAGTGGTTGATGGTGTCGTCGTACTGGATGCCCGGGTCGGCGCAGGCCCAGGCGGCCTCGGCCATCTTGCGGAACAGCGCCTTGGCCTCGACCTCTTCGATGACGTCGCCGGTCATACGGGACGTCAGGCCGAACTTGCCGCCCGTCTCGACGGCCTTCATGAACGTGTCGTTCACGCGGACCGAGTTGTTGGCGTTCTGGTACTGCACCGACGTGATGTCGTCGCCGCCCAGGTCCATGTCGAAGCCCGCGTCGCGCAGGGCGCGGATCTTCTCCTCCTCCTTCACCTTGGTCTCGATGAAGTCCTCGATGTCGGGGTGGTCGACGTCGAGGATGACCATCTTGGCGGCGCGACGCGTGGCGCCACCCGACTTGATCGTTCCCGCGGAGGCGTCGGCGCCACGCATGAAGGAGACCGGACCGGAGGCGTTGCCGCCCGAGGACAGCAGCTCCTTGGAGGAGCGGATACGGGAGAGGTTCAGGCCGGCACCGGAGCCGCCCTTGAAGATCATGCCCTCTTCCTTGTACCAGTCGAGGATCGACTCCATGGAGTCGTCGACGGCCAGGATGAAGCAGGCCGAGACCTGCTGCGGCTGGGGCGTACCGACGTTGAACCACACCGGGCTGTTGAAGCTGAAGATCTGGTGCAGGAGGGCGTACGCCAGCTCGTGCTCGAAGATCTCCGCATCGGCGGGCGACGCGAAGTACTTGTAGTCCTCGCCGGCCTTCCGGTACGTCTTCACGATGCGGTCGATGAGCTGCTTGAGGCTCACCTCGCGCTGGGGGGTGCCGACAGCACCGCGGAAGTACTTGCTGGTGACGATGTTGACCGCGTTCACCGACCAGAAGTCGGGGAACTCGACGCCACGCTGCTCGAAGTTGACCGAGCCGTCGCGCCAGTTGGTCATGACGACGTCACGATGCGCCCATTCCACCTCGTCGTACGGGTGCACGCCGGGGGTGGTGTGGATGCGCTCGATGCGCAGGCCCTTGTTAGCAGCCGCCTTGGTGCCCTTGGCGCGGGAACTCCGTGCCGGACCGCTCGCCGTCTCTGTCATGCCGCCTCCCTGTACGGGCGAAAACGCCCTGAAGTGCCCCGTTGTTCCCGTGGCACGGTGTTCTGTCTGGTATTGCGGGCACCCAACTCACTACTGCCCGCAACAGGTCTTCGGTCGCCGCCGTCCGGCCGGCCCGGGGCCCTGGCCCGGTCCGGCCCGCCGATCAGTCGGCGGCGCGGGCGGGCTCGGGGAGTTGAGCAGTCCCTCCGGGCCCGCGATCGTCTTCCTGGCTCCCCGCGACGGCCCCTTCGCCGTCCGCAGCCCCTCCGCGGTCCTCGTCGTCCGCGGCGGGGGGTCCCGTCTCCCTCAGTTCCGCGATGGCCGCATCGAAGTCCTCGAGCGAGTCGAACGCCCGGTAGACGGAGGCGAATCGCAGATAGGCGACGAGGTCGAGCTCCTGCAACGGGCCGAGTATGGCCAGCCCCACGTCGTGGGTGGTCAGCTCGGCACTCCCGGTGGCTCGCACCGCCTCCTCGACCCGTTGGCCGAGCTGGGCGAGCGCGTCCTCGGTGACAGGCCGCCCCTGGCATGCCTTGCGCACGCCGTTGATGACCTTGGTACGACTGAAGGGCTCGGTCACTCCGGACCGCTTGACCACCATGAGCGAGCACGTCTCCACGGTCGTGAAACGACGGGAGCAGTCCGGGCACTGGCGGCGCCTGCGGATCGACGTGCCGTCGTCGGTCGTACGACTGTCGACGACGCGGCTGTCGGGGTGCCTGCAGAAGGGGCAGTGCATGAACTCCCAACCCTCCTCACAGCAGACTCAATAGCCTCGCTGAGCCCCATGGGCCCCTCGAAGCAGCCCCCAGCATAGGCGATCGCGGCGGGCGTGGAGACCCGGGGGACCACAACTTCTGGGCTGCTGTAGCAATCCAAGCACTACATGTAGGGATTGGCACGGCATACACGCCGTACATGCACGTCGCGCCTGTATGGGCATGTGCCATACGACTGCCCCGGCCCCCGGCGAACACGACGCACAGCCGTATCGCTGCGGCGCATGCGGAGATACCGTGGGCGCCACAAGGAGGGGACGTGGGATTCCCGCACAGATGGGAGCCGGTACCCGGCCGACTGGGCACTGGATGGCAGACTGGGGCAACAACCCGTGAGGTCGCCATCCGGCGGTGAAGAGTACAGCAATGGGCCCTTTTGTTCGGCAGGCGGAGCGTTAGCCATACATCCAGACACATGATCGCGTCAGGTGATCCGCGATTTTTCACTCGAACGTGTGTTTGGCGCAACCTTTCGAAAGCAACTACCGTTGTCCAGCAGGGAGACCATCGAGAGGGGCCGACGTGACCACGACCGCAGACAGTGCCACCATCACTGCCCAGGACCGTTCCCAGGGCCGACTCGAGCCGGTGCATGCGATGAACGAAGCCGCGAATCCCGAGGGACACAAGCGATCCCTCCCGGGCCGACCTCCAGGCATCCGGGCGGACAGCTCGGGACTCACCGACCGGCAGCGCCGGGTGATCGAGGTCATCAGGGACTCCGTCCAGCGGCGCGGCTACCCGCCGTCCATGCGGGAGATCGGCCAGGCTGTCGGGCTGTCCAGCACCTCATCCGTCGCACATCAGTTGATGGCACTGGAGCGCAAGGGCTTCCTGCGCCGCGACCCGCACCGCCCGCGCGCGTACGAGGTGCGCGGCTCCGACCAGGGCGCCTCGGTGCAGCCCACGGACACCGCGGGCAAGCCCGCCGCGTCGTACGTCCCGCTCGTCGGCCGGATCGCCGCCGGTGGCCCGATCCTCGCCGAGGAATCGGTCGAGGACGTGTTCCCCCTCCCCCGCCAACTCGTCGGCGACGGTGAGCTGTTTGTGCTGAAGGTCGTCGGTGACTCGATGATCGAGGCCGCGATCTGTGACGGCGACTGGGTCACCGTCCGCCGCCAGCCCGTCGCCGAGAACGGCGACATCGTGGCCGCGATGCTGGAAGGCGAAGCCACCGTCAAGCGCTTCAAGCGCGAAGACGGCCACGTCTGGCTCCTCCCCCACAACTCCGCGTACGAGCCGATCCCCGGCGACGACGCGACCATCCTCGGCAAGGTAGTGGCAGTACTGCGGCGCGTCTGAGCACCGCGGCAGGCCTCGCCGATCCGACCGGGCCCCGGAACCTCTGCGCCGGTTCCGGGGCCCTGCGCTGTCCGGCCCCGGTGACGGGTCGCTCCGCATCGCGGGTTGGCCGGACCCATCACCGGGTCAGGCCAAGCTGCGATCATCCGGCTTCCGCCTGCGCCTTCTCGGCCTCTGCCGCAAGTTCCGCCGCTTCCATCGCCCTCGCCGCGGCGTCGATCGCCGTCAGCGACTTCCGCACCTGATTACGGTCCGTGGTGTACCAGAAGTCGGGCAGTGACGCCTTGAGGTAGCTGCCGTACCGCGCCGTCGCGAGCCTCTGATCCAGTACCGCGACCACACCACGGTCCCCCGAGGCCCGGACGAGGCGGCCGGCACCCTGGGCCATGAGCAGCGCGGCATGCGTGGCGGCGACCGCCATGAAGCCGTTGCCCCCCGCGTCCTCCACCGCCTTCTGGCGGGCGCTCATCAGAGGGTCGTCGGGGCGCGGGAAGGGGATCTTGTCCATGACGACCAGCTGGCAGCTGGGGCCGGGGACGTCGACGCCCTGCCAGAGCGACAGGGTGCCGAAGAGGCAGGTCTGCGGGTCAGCCGCGAAGTTCTTGATCAGTTCGCCGAGGGTCTCCTCGCCCTGGAGGAGGATCGGGAATTCCGGGATGCGGGAGCGCAGCTCCTCGGCGGCCAGCTGGGCAGCCCTCATGGAGGAGAAGAGCCCCAGAGTGCGGCCGCCTGCCGCCTGGATGAGCTCGGTCAGCTCGTCGAGCATGTCCGCTCGGTCGCCGTCACGCGCGGGGCGCGAGAGGTGCTTGGCGACGTAGAGGATGCCTTGCCTGGGGTAGTCGAAGGGCGAACCGACGTCGAGGCCCTTCCACTTCGGCACGTCTTCACCCTCGGTTCCTTCCGCAGCGAGCCCCAGGGACGCTCCTACGCCGTTGAAGTCGCCACCCAGCTTCAGGGTCGCCGAGGTGAGGACCACGGAACGGTCCGCGAACAGCTTCTCCCGCAGCAAGCCGGACACCGACATGGGGGCCACGCGCAAGGAGGCGCCGAAGCGGTCGTGGCGCTCGTACCAGACGACGTCCCACTCCGAGCCGTTCGTGATCCGCTCCGCCACGTCGTGCACCGCCTCCACGGAGGCCAGCGCCTGTTTGCGGACCGCGTCCTCGTCCTGGACCGACTTGTCGCGGGTCGCTCCGATCGCGGAGATGACCGTACGAGCGGCGTCGCGCAGGGCCATGAGCGCGTACCCGAGGTCCTCCGGGATCTCCTCCAGCCTGCCGGGCAGGGCGAGCTCCATCAGCCGCTCGAAGCCTTCCGCCGCGGTCTGGAGCTGATCGGCCGCCTTTTCGTTGACAAGCTTCGCGGCGCGGCGCACCGCCCGGTTGACCTGGCCGGGGGTGAGCTCGCCGGTGGCGACACCGGTGACCCGGGAGACCAGCTCGTGCGCCTCGTCGACGATCAGTACTTCGTGCTGAGGGAGCACGGGGGCGCCTTCGATGGCGTCGATCGCGAGCAGTGCGTGGTTGGTGACGACGACCTCGGCGAGCTTCGCACGCTCGCGGGCCATCTCGGCGAAGCACTCGGCGCCGTAGGCGCACTTCGTCGCTCCCAGGCACTCCCGGGAGGACACGGAGATCTGTGCCCAGGCGCGGTCGGAGACACCCGGCGTGAGGTCGTCGCGGTCACCGGTCTCGGTGTCCTGCGACCAGTCCCGCAGCCGCAGCAGATCCTGGCCCAGCTTGCTGGTGGGCGCGGCGGCCTCGAACTGGTCGAAGAGCCCCTCCTCCTCGTCCTGCGGGACGCCCTCGTGGAGGCGGTGCAGGCACAGATAGTTCGACCGGCCCTTGAGCATCGCGAACTCCGGGCGGCGGCGCAGCAGCGGGTGCAGCGCCTCGACCGTGCGCGGCAGGTCGCGCTCGACGAGCTGTCTCTGCAGGGCGAGGGTGGCCGTCGCGACGACGACCCGCTCCCCGTGCGCGAGCGCGGGCACGAGATAGCCGAGCGACTTTCCGGTACCGGTGCCGGCCTGCACCAGCAGGTGGGAGCCGTCGTCGATCGCGTCCGCGACGGATTCGGCCATGGTCACCTGGCCGGGGCGCTCCGTACCGCCGACGGCAGTGACGGCAGCATGCAGGAGTTCGGGGAGTGAGGGCTTCGTCATAGCGCGACCACCCTACGGCCCGGCACTGACAAAGGGGTGATCAAGGCGGGGGCGAGAGGCGGGATCAAGACCGGGAACTCCTCGGAGGGGTAGGGGGGCGGGGTCGGATCAGCTCGACTCGCTTCGACTTCGGTCGGGTCCGATCCGGTCGGAGGCGACTTCGGTCGGGCGGCGGCCGGAATCGACCGAGGCCTTGTGGGCGGGACCGGTATGGCGGAACCCCGGGGGGTGCGAGGTCGTTTGCGGAAGTCGTGCACCCCGGGTCGTGCGTCCGGGAACGTGGGTCCGGGGGTCGCGCGTCCAGGGGGCGTGCGTCCAGGGGTCGTGCGTCCAGGGGTCGTCGAAAAAGTCTCGCGGCGGGTGGGAACCGGTTCGGCGCGAGCGGTGTACCAAAAGTGATTGCACGATGACGCATTGCTACAGCAGATCGCGCAGGGACCGGTCTCGGATCATGAGGGCCGCCCGCTTGGCGGGCAGGTCGACCTCAGCTGAGAAGCGAAAGCCTGCGCTCAGAAAGGCGGTGACGGACGGGATGTTGCGAAGGTCGGGTTCCGCGATGACACGAGCACAGGCTGGTCGCCTGTCGAGTACGAGATCGGCGACGGCTCTGAGAAGAGTGCCGCCGAGACCGCGCCCTCGATCGGTGACGGCGCCGATGAGGAGATGGATACCGGTGTCGTGCGGTCTGACCGGATAGTGGCGAGCCAGCGGATCCAGGTCTGCCCGGTAGATCTCCCAGTAGCTCATCGGAGTGCCCTCCAGCACCCCGAGGCAGGGAAAGCTGCGCCCGTCACCGGCCAGCTGGGGACGCAGGTGGTCCTCCGTCACGTTCTGGGGCCCGGCCAGTTCCCAGAACGCGGTGACGGCGGGGTCGTTCATCCAGCGGCACACGAGGGCAAGGTCCCGTTCGACGCGTACGGGCACGAGTTGGAACACGCCTGCCGGGGTCGCGATCGGCCCCCAGTCGGCGACCCCGTCCAGCAGGTCGTCGCCGCCCGGGGTGCGTGCGGCGTGCAGGGCGGTGCTGTCGCTCCAGCTCCGTTGCCCGTGACCGGCTGCAACATCGGCCGTGGCTGCATCGACCCTTGACCGTCCCTCCTCGAAGAGCGCGACGAGTTCGTCGGGCAGGCGCAGTTCCAGCGTGTCCTCGTTGTCGGTGCTCCGGCCGATGCCCCGGGCAACGCTGTCCTCGCTCTCGTCGGGACCGGCGCCGTCGCCGACGTCGGTCGAGGCGGCGGAAACGGCATCGGCACTCGCGTCGGTGGGAGACACAGGACGCTCCTCTCAGAAGGCGGGGCGGGTCATGTCCCTCAGGAGTGAAGGGGGTTGGGGATGGTGACGTAGACGGACTGGGTGTCGACCGGGCCGACGAGTTCGTCCAGACCGTGCACGCGGGTCAGCAGATTGGCCTTGCAGCGCAGGACGGGTGAGTCGAGCAGGCGGCCCGGGAGCGTGGTGCGCAATCGGGCGGGTCCGCAGGCCACGTCGTCGAGGAAGCGACGGAAGGCAGCGAGCAACAGCCGTTCGTCGGCCAGTCGCTGCGAGCCGAACGCACCGATGAGGCCGAAGACGTTGTTGATCGCGAGGTAGTAGGCGAAACGCTCGTCGGTGACCTCATCGGAGACGAAGGTGTCGCTGTGTGCACCGATGCCGGCCAGGCGGGCGTCGAGCTCCGCCCGTCGGGACTCGCGGAAGTAGTAGCCCTGGTTGTCGCGGTACCGGCCGCCGGCGGGCCAGCCGTCGGCGTCCAACAGGACCAAGGTGTTCTGCTGATGCGCCTCCAGAGCGATGCCCGCCTCTCCGTCGAGCCACAGCACCGGGCGGATGACGTGTTCCAGGTAGCGCAGGAACCACTCGGCGGCGACGACTCCTCGATGGCGGCCGGTGCGGGCGGCGAGACGGGTGACGACCTCGGCCAGACGGGACCGCCAGACCGGCCGGTCCGTCTCCGGACGGTCTCGGTCCGGCCTGTCACTGCGCGGGCGGTCCTCGGTGGCAGCGGCCCGGGCGCGGGGATCGGGACGGGGTGAGACGAGTCCGGCGATGCAGGAGACGTCGTGAGAGGGGCTGAAGGGGTTGTGCCGGATCATCACGTCGATGCCGGGGACGGGACTGCCGTCGGGCCCGTCGACGGCGAGCCAGGCAGGGTCACGGACGATGTCGAAGGCCGGGTGGACCGCCTGCCACTGCTTGGACAGGCCGCTGCGCAGGAGCCGGTGCACCTCGACACCCCGGTGAAGTTCCTTGCGGAGGTTTTCGCGGCGGGAATTGGTGATGCGCAGGCCCAGCGAGAGCTTGAGCATGGCGGGGGCGCCGGAGCGATGGACGGTGCGCACGGAGGAGGTGGGATGCCACGGGGAGCCGTGGGCGCCCAGGTCCTGGAGCAGTCCGGCATCGAACAGCGAGGCGGTCTCGGAGCGGTGCCGGACCTCGCGGAGTTGCCAGGGGTGCAGCGGCAGGGCCGTGCGGCCGTCGGGCAGCGGAAGGTCGGGGCCGGCCAGACGTTGGGTGAGCTGGACAGCGGTGACGGGACGGCCCCGCTCGGTCCAGGCCGAGTCGGTGGCGAGGAGAGAGGGGTCGACAGCGATCCAGTGCAGGAGAAAGGAACCGCGCAGCTCGGGTGAGTACGAGGCTGCTTCGGCTTCGGCGAGACCTTCGCGGCTCTTCGGGGCCGGGTGCAAAGGGTGGCCGAGGACGAGTGCCTGTTCGGCGGCGCGGAAGAGGTCGGGGCCGTCGTCGGGGTGCTTGCGTCGCTCGCGGACGAAGGTGGCGGTACGGCGGACGGAGTCGGCTACCCGGGCCACGACTTCGGCACCGGCTGCAGAGGCGGGGGATTCTGCCGTCAGTGACTCCCGGGTGAGCAGCGCCGAGACGGTGACCGCATCGACCGGCGGGGCCTGCCCGGGGGCGTCGGCGAGATGGGGAAGGCCGAAGCGGTGCCATCCCGTCGGCGACCAGTAGCGGACGGGGACGAGGAGGGAGGTGCCGCTGGCGGGGAGGGGAATGTGGAGGGTGCCGCCGGTGGGGGCGGGCAGGTCCGTCTCGCGGGCCCAGCAGCGCAGCAGATTCTCCACAGTGGCGGCTTCGGCCGCGGCCTGCGGGTCCGGGTGGTTCAGCGGGTCGCTGGTGGCGCCCCGCAGGCGTTCCCGTTCGGGAGGGCCGCCCTGGAACGGGGCGTGGTCGGGGCGGGAGGGACGCTGCGGAGAGGGGGCTGTCTCGGAAAGGTTGAGCGGGTGCGTGGGGGTGCGGTCCTGGGGGGTGGGGGTGGTGTTCAAGTTCGATGTTCCTCGGGGTGTTTCTGCCTGGGAGGGACGCTATGTCGTAGTGCGAGGGCGACCGGTTGATCGGGGATCTGGGGCACAGAGAGCGGTTGCATCGCGTGGAGGTGAGGTGAGTGGTGTTCGGGAGGGATCCGGTGAGCAATCGGCGTGATGACGGTGACTGTTCAGAGGCGTTGGTAAGCGGCTCGCGTCTCGGCCTGTGGCGCGAGGGGTTGCGGAAACTATGGGCCCGGCCCGGACTCCGGCTTCCAGCCGTTGCCCGATTCCGACTCAAGTGCAGACCCCGGATCCAGTCCCGGCTCCGACCTCAATACCAACCCCAGTCCCAGCTCCGACCCGAGCCCCGACTCCGGGCCCGGCTCCGTGTGCGGCTGTCACGCCGACTTCGCCGGGAGTTGTCGCTCCGGTTCAGGGCGTGGGTGCGGCCCCAGTTCCCGGTGCGGCTCCAGCCGATACGCCAGTTCCTGCCGCCCCTTCGGCCCCCGCCGCTACCCCGTCCCCTCGCTCCGGCGCCGACGCTGCTGTTGTCTCCTGGCACCGCTGCCGTGGCCGCGGGCCGCTGCTGCCACGGCGTCGGCGAGTCGGTCGAGGACGGCGGTCGCCTGTTCGTCGGTGATCGTCAGAGGTGGGAGCAGACGCACGACGCTCGCGTGACGACCACCGAGTTCGACGATCAGGCCACGCCGGAGGCACTCCTGCTGGACGGCGACGGCAAGCTCAGGAGAGGCAGGGCGAGGGGACGGGTTGGAACCCGGCGTCACCACGGCCCCGGCACCACCGGCGCTACTCAACCCGACCGAGCCCAGCAAGCCAGCGGTCCCACCGTCCTCATCGAACCCACCGGACCTACCGGACCTGTCAGACCCACTGGGCCCACCGGACCTACCGGACCCCTCAGACCCACTGGACCCACTGGACCCACTGGACCCACCAGCCTCACCGGGCCCGTTGGGCTCCCCCGGCCCAATGACACCCCACGCCTCCCCTTCACCTTCCCCCTCAACCGTTTCCACCATCTCCACCCCGATCATCAACCCCCGCCCCCGCACATCACCGATCACGGAAAACTCCCGGCTCAGCCCTCGGAGTTGCTCCAGCATCCGCGCCCCGAGCGTTGCCGCGCGTTCTGTGAGGCCGTTCTCGCGGACGTAGGCCATCGTGGCCGTGCCCGCGGCCATGGCGAGTTGGTTGCCGCGGAAGGTGCCGGCGTGGGCGCCGGGTTCCCAGACGTCGAGCTCGTCGCGGTAGACCACCACGGCGAGGGGCAGGCTTCCGCCGATGGCTTTGGACAGGACCATGACGTCGGGGGTGATGCCGCTGTGCTCCACGGCCCAGAAAGCCCCGGTACGGCCGACTCCTGTCTGGACCTCGTCGGCGATGAGCGGGATCGAGCGGTGGGCCGTGATCCGTCGCATGCGTCGCATCCACGCGTCAGGGGCTGGAAGAACGCCACCCTCGCCCTGGACGGGTTCGAGGATCATCCCTGCGGGCAGCGGCACCCCGGACTTGGGGTCGTCGAGGACGGACTCGGTCCAACGTGCGGCGAGTTCGGCGCCGTGCGGGCCGCCGACCCCGAAGGGACAGCGGTAGTCCTGAGGGTAGGGCAGCCGGGCGACCCGTACGTCGAAGGCGTCGCCGGACGCTTCGAGAGCGCCGGAGGTCATGCCGTGGTAGGCGCCGGCAAAGGCGAGCATGCCGTTGCGGCCGGTCGCGGCGCGCACGAGCTTGAAGGCGGCCTCCACCGCATCGGTGCCGGCCGGGCCGCAGAACTGTACGCGTGCGTGGTCGGCCAGGCCGGGCGGCAGGGTGCGGAACAGTTCGGTGATGAAGGCGTCCTTGACGGGCGTCGCGAGGTCGAGGACGTGGAGGGGCGCGCCCGAGTCGAGGACCTTGCGGATCGCCTCCAGGACGACGGGGTGGTTGTGTCCGAGGGCAAGGGTGCCGGCGCCCGAGAGGCAGTCGAGGTAGCGGCGGCCGTCGGCGCCCTCGATGGTCAGGCCGCGTGCACGTACCGGCACGATCGGGAGGGCACGGGCATAGGTGCGTGCCGCCGACTCGCGGGCCGACTGACGCCGCAGGATTCCCTCGTGCGCGGAGCGGGTCGCCGACGGTTCCTCGACGGAGGTGCGCCCCGCCATGGCCTCACCGGGTGCGGTCTCGGTCACGGCCATGGTTCTCCCGTCGTCGCGCTGTGCAGGGGCAAGCGGTTCCCTCGCGGACTCACCCGCCCCGACATACGGAGCCCCGGGACCGTTTGCTCGACATCTCGGCACATCGATGTCCCGACTGTGGGGAAATCTCCGGGGATTGAGGCGCCGGGGACCGACCCGTCCGCCGGCAGCAAGCCCCCACCGCTACCAACCCCGGACCGTTCACCGGGTTACGGGTTGGCTGAAGATCTTTGGCGTGACGGAACTGTTGCGGTTCCGTCGGAAGTCCCCCATAACGGGCGCATAGTGTGTGATGCCGTTCCAAGGCGCGGTGCCGGAAGGTGAACTCGCGGGACGTCTGCGGGAAGTCCCCGGTTGCGCACCCGGGTTCGTCCACACAGGGGGAGGCAGAGCATGCGATCCGAACCGCTGTCGTTGAACGCTCACGGCGAAGACGGAAAGGGGGCGCGCCGCAGAACCTCTCCGGCGCTTGCCGCAGTGGCCCTCGCCTCCGTGCTGGCGCTGACCGCCACCGGCTGTGGTTCGGGCGATTCGGACGCGAACGCGCAGGCCTCCGCCCCGGCCGTGCCCGAGGGCGACGGCAAGATCACGATCCCGGACAACATCGGGGACAAGCTCAAGGAGCACGGGATCGATGTCGACAAGTGGAAGAACGGCGCCTGGAAGAACTGGGACAGGGACGACTGGCTGCGCGAGGCCCAGGACTACATCAACCCGATCATCGAGGGCCTGTGGGACCCGGACCGGATGCGGGAGGCCGCGGATCCCGACCGCGGTGTCCAGGAGAGCGACCTCTCGGGTGACCAGGGTGTGACCGACCCGGAGCCGACGCCGGTGGACGCGAAGCCCGTATCACCTACGTACCACGACAACGTGCCCGAGGCGGGCAAGGTGTTCTTCGACTCCCCCGAGGGCACGATGGTCTGCTCGGCGACGGTCGTGGAGGACCCGGCCCACCCGGGCAAGTCCGACTTGGTGTGGACGGCGGGTCATTGTGTGCACGCGGGCAAGAGTGGTGGCTGGTACCGCAACACCGCGTTCGTGCCGTCGTACAACGACCAGGCCTTGTCGGCCCCGGAGTTGGAGAGCGCGACTGAGAAGGAGGTCGCTCCGTACGGCGTCTGGTGGGCCGACTGGGCACAGACCTCGGACCAGTGGATCGCCCAGGGTGGGCCGACAGGCGGGGACGGTGCCCCGTACGACTTCGCCGTCATCCATGTGACGCCGGAGGAGGGTGGCAACGGCAAGTCTCTGGAGGAGACGGTCGGTTCGGCCTTGCCGGTGAACTTCGCCGCGTCGGCGGTGCCGCAGGTGGAGAGCATCACGGTCGGCGGGTATCCGGCGGCGGCACCGTTCGACGGGGAGACGTTGTACCAGTGTCAGGACAGGCCGGGACGGCTGTCGATCAACGCCTCGGACCCGACGATGTACCGCATCGGCTGCACCATGACCGGTGGTTCGTCCGGCGGCGGCTGGGTCACGGCCGATGCGGACGGGCGACCGGCCCTTGTGTCCAACACCTCGATCGGGCCGGTGAACGCGGGCTGGCTGGCTGGGCCCCGGCTGGGTGAGGTGGCCAAGGGCCTGTATGACTCGGTCAGCGAGAAGTTCGCGGGCCAGTGAGCCCCTCGGCCTTCCCGAGCATCCTGACCGGCCCGACGATCACAAGGACCACGACCGACCACGAACCGTAGGTGACCTGAACACGCTGGAGGCCCGCCCTTCGGGAAAAGGGCGGGCCTCTCAGAGAGCTACGGCAATCAGGCGACAACCGGTGTCGGCACGTACGGCGCGAGATCCGCGGCCAGCTCCTCATGCACTCGCACCTTGAGCAGGGTGCCCTCCGCCGTGTGCTCCTCGGAGATCACCTCGCCCTCGTCATGAGCACGGGCGACCAGCTTGCCGTGGGTGTACGGCACGAGCGCCTCGATCTCGACGGACGGCCTGGGCAGTTCGTTGTCGATCAGGGCGAGCAGTTCGGTGATGCCCTGGCCGGTACGGGCCGAGACCGCGAGGGAGCGCTTCTCGTTCCGCATCAGCCGCTGGAGCGTCAGCGGGTCGGCCGCGTCGGCCTTGTTGATCACGACGATCTCGGGCACGTCGGTGGCGCCGACGTCCCTGATCACCTCGCGCACGGCGGCCAGTTGCTCCTCCGGGTTCGGGTGCGATCCGTCCACCACGTGCAGGATCAGGTCGGACTCGCCGACCTCCTCCATGGTGGAGCGGAACGCCTCGACCAGGTGGTGCGGCAGGTGCCGTACAAAACCGACGGTGTCGGCCAGCGTGTACAGGCGGCCGCTCGGGGTCTCCGCGCGGCGGACGGTCGGGTCGAGGGTCGCGAACAGGGCGTTCTCGACCAGGACGCCCGCGCCCGTGAGGCGGTTGAGCAGCGACGACTTGCCGGCGTTGGTGTAGCCGGCGATGGCGACCGAGGGCACCTTGTGGCGCTTGCGCTCCTGCCGCTTGATCTCGCGGCCGGTCTTCATGTCCGCGATCTCCCGGCGCATCTTCGCCATCTTCTCGCGGATCCGACGCCGGTCCGTCTCGATCTTGGTCTCACCGGGACCACGGGTGGCGAGGCCGCCGCCCTTGCCGCCGCCCATCTGACGGGACAGCGACTGACCCCAGCCTCGCAGCCTCGGCAGCATGTACTGCATCTGCGCGAGCGCGACCTGCGCCTTGCCCTCTCGGGACTTGGCATGCTGGGCGAAGATGTCGAGGATCAGGGCCGTACGGTCGATGACCTTGACCTTGACGACGTCTTCGAGGGCGATGAGCTGGCCGGGGCCGAGCTCACCGTCGCAGATGACGGTGTCCGCGCCGGACTCGACGACGATGTCACGCAGCTCCAGTGCCTTGCCGGAACCGATGAAGGTGGCCGCGTCGGGCTTGTCCCGGCGCTGGATCACGCCGTCGAGCACCAGTGCGCCCGCGGTCTCCGCGAGGGCGGCGAGCTCCGCGAGGGAGTTGTCCGCGTCCTGCGCGGTCCCCGTGGTCCAGACGCCGACGAGGACGACCCGCTCCAGACGGAGCTGGCGGTACTCGACCTCGGTGACGTCCTCGAGTTCGGTGGAGAGGCCGGCCACACGGCGCAGGGCCGCGCGCTCGGAGCGGTCGAACTGATCGCCGTCCCGCTCTCCGTCGATCTCGTGGCTCCAGGCGACGTCCTCTTCCATCAGGGCATCGGCCCGAAGACCTTCGGCGTATGTGTGCGCGAGGCGCTGCGTGTCCTGGGAAGGGGATGAAGAGGAGGTCATTTGATCCTTACGTCGATGGGGATTCCGATTCGGCGGTCATGTGTCACAACGCACGAGCACCCCGGGAGATTCCCGCGCCCCGTGCCGCGCCGACCTGAAGATGGTCGCACGGTACGGGGCGTCTCGTCACCGCCTTTTCGCCGGCGCCACGGCCCTCCAGCCCGGGCGGCCGGGCATCGGCGGGGTCTTCTCGCCGTAGAGCCAGCCCCGGAGGAAGCCGCCGAGGTCGCGCCCGGCGATCTCGGAGGCGAGGTGCACGAAGTCGGCGGTCGACGCCGTGCCGTCCCGATGTTCCTGTACCCAGGCCCGTTCCAGGTTCTCGAAGGACCTGCGGCCGATCTCCTGGCGCAGGGCGTACAGGACCAGGGCGGCGCCGTCGTAGACGTTCGGCCGGAAGATGCTGATCTTCTGGCCGGGCTCGGGCGGCTTCGGCGCGGCGGGCGGTCCGCCTTCGGCCCGCCAGCGGTCGGAGGCGCCGTACGCGGCCTTCATGCGGGCCTTGAGGGCGCGGCCCGCCTTCTCCTCCGCGTACAGGGCCTCGTACCAGGTGGCATGTCCTTCGTTGAGCCACAGGTCCGACCAGGTGCGGGGGCTGACGCTGTCGCCGAACCACTGGTGGGCGAGCTCGTGGACCATGATCGACTCGACGTACCACTTGGGGTGGGCGTGCTCGGTGAAGAGGTCACTCTCGAAGAGGGACAGAGTTTGAGTTTCCAACTCGAAGCCGGTGTCGGCGGCGGCCATGAGGATGCCGTACGTCTCGAAGGGGTACGGCCCGACCTTGCCCTCCATCCAGGCCAGCTGGCCGGGGGTCTTCTTGAGCCAGGGTTCGAGCTTGGCGCGGTCCCTTGTGCGCACGACGTCCCGGACGGGCAGTCCGTGCGGGCCGCTGCGGCGCAGCACGGTGGAGCGACCGATGGACACCTGAGCGAGTTCGGTGGCCATGGGGTGCTGGGTGCGGTACGTCCAGGTGGTCGTCCGGCCTGCGCGGTCCACGTCCGTCGGCAGGCCGTTGGCGACGGCCGTGTAGCCGTCGGGTGCGGTGACCCGGACAGTGAACATCGCCTTGTCGGAGGGGTGGTCGTTGCAGGGGAACACCAGGTGGGCGGCGTCGGCCTGGTTGGCCATGGCGAGCCCGTCCGCGGTGCGCACCCAGCCGCCGTCCCGGTCGTCGGCGGAGACGGGGTCACTGGTGTGCCGGACGGTGATCCGCATCCAGCTGCCGGTGGGCAGCGGTGCGTCGGGCGTGACGACGAGGTCCTCGCCGGCGCTGGTGAAAGCCGCGGGCAGACCGTCGACCTCCACCGACTGGACCTCGCCGTGTGCGAAGTCGAGGTTGAAGCGGTCGAGTTCCGTCGTCGTCCAGGCGTCGATCGTGGTGACGGCCGCGAGTGGCTTGCTGTTGTCGCCGGGATAGGTGAAGGAGAGGTCGTACGACGCCACGTCGTAGCCGGGGTTGCCGAGGTGCGGGAAGAGGCGGTCACCGACCCCGAGCGGTGTGGCCGGTGCGCTCGCGGCGAGCAGGCAGACGGAGACGGCGGAGGCGAGCAGCGCGGCCGCCTTGCGCCGTCGGGCGTTTCCGGTACGGCGACGGGGGGCCTCGGGGCCGAGCCGGTCGGCGTGGGTGGGGTGCGTGGGGGTGGGGTGAGTGGGGGTGGGACCGGCGTGAGTGTGGGAGCTGAGCGGCATGCACCACCGCTACCAGCGCGCGCGTGCGCCACGGCGGCAACGCGCGACTGTCCCACTCGAACGGGGTGCTTCGGTTCCGTTGAGGGGACGCGTGAGGTTCTGTGGCCGCCACACACGCGTGAGGTTCTGTGGTCGGCACACGCGCGTGAGGTCCTGTCGACCGATCCTGCATGCGCTCACGAAGACCTGTGGACCGGCCCCCCACGCGCGTGCAGACCTGTGGCCCCGGTCGGACGCGACCCCCGGGTCGCCCTTCAGGCTCCCGGCGTCTGCGCCCTGCTCACGTCGTACACCCCGGCCACGTTCCGCATCGCCCGCATCAGCGACGGCAGCCGGGCCGCATCCGGCAGCTGGACGGTGTAGGTGTGGCGTACCCGCTGCTGGCTCGGGGGTTCGACGGTCGCGGAGACGATCTCGGCCCCCTCGCCGGCCATGGCCTCCGTGAGGTCGGCGAGGAGGTGCGGTCGGCCGAACGATTCCGCGAACAGCGTGACCCGGCACTCGGCGGTGTCGCCCCAGCGCACGCCGACCTCCGTGCGCCCCACGCTCTTCATCCGCGCCACCGCGGCGCACTCGACCCGGTGCACGGTGACCACTCCCCCGCGCACGGCGAAGCCGGTGATCTCGTCGGGCGGTACGGGCGTGCAGCAGCCGGCGAGCCGTACGGTCGCACCGGGCTGGTCGACGAGGGCGACGGCGGCGCCGGGGCGGTCGGCGGCCGGGTTGTCGGAGGCCTGCGACTCGGCGGTGATCCGGCCCACGCTGTCGGGAGTGTCGGCAACCGGTGGCTCTGCGGTGGTGGCCCGGAAGGGGTTCGAACTGCCCCGCCCGGCCTGCACGTCCTCAGTGGTCGCGCCGGCCGTGCCGCCCCGCTCCACGATCTCCTCCGGCGTCTCGTGCGACGGATGGGTCGCGATCCACCGCCGGATGGCGATCCGTGCCGCGGGCGTGTGCGCGTGCTCCAGCCACTCCTTGGAGGGCTCGGCGGCGGGGTCCTGCCCCATGAGGAGCTGAACGGTGTCGCCGTCCTTCAGAACGGTGCTCAGGGTCGCCAGACGGCCGTTGACGCGGGCACCGAGGCACGCGTGCGCGTCTTCGCCGTACTGCGCGTACGCGGCGTCCACACAGGTCGCGCCCTCGGGTAGGCCCAGGGTGCCGCCATCGGGCCGGAAGACGGTGATCTCGCGGTCCTGGGCGAGGTCCTCACGGAGGGTCGACCAGAAAGTGTCGGCGTCGGGCGCGGCCGCCTGCCAGTCGAGGAGGCGGGAGAGCCAGCCGGGGCGGGTGGGGTCCACCCGCTCCTCGTCGGCCCCTGCGCCGGTGGGCGCGCTCGTCGCCTCCGAGGTGTCCGAAGGTGAGGCGTACGGATTGCCGAGCGCGACCACGCCGGCCTCGGCGACCTTGTGCATCTGGTGGGTGCGGATGAGGACTTCGACGACCTGGCCGTCGCCGCGGGCCACAGCGGTGTGGAGCGACTGGTACAGGTTGAACTTCGGTACGGCGATGAAGTCCTTGAACTCCGAGACGACAGGCGTCATACAGGTGTGCAGTTCACCCAGGACGCCGTAGCAGTCCGCGTCCTCGCCGACCAGGACCAGCAGTCGGCCGAAGTCCGCGCCGCGCAGCCTGCCGCGCTTGCGGGCCACCCGGTGCACGGAGACGAAGTGCCGTGGCCTGATGACGACTTCGGCCGGGATGCCGGCCTCGCGCAGCACGGAGCGCACCTCGTCGGCGATCTCGGCGAGCGGGTCGTCCGCGCGGGAGGCGTTGTCGACGATCAACTCGCGCGTGTGCTCGTACTCCTCGGGGTGGAGGATCGCGAAGACCAGGTCTTCCAGCTCTGTCTTGAGTGCCTGGACGCCGAGGCGTTCGGCGAGCGGGATGAGAACGTCCCGGGTGACCTTGGCGATGCGGGCCTGCTTCTCGGGGCGCATCACGCCGAGGGTGCGCATGTTGTGCAGCCGGTCGGCGAGTTTGATCGACATCACGCGGACGTCGTTGCCGGTGGCGACGAGCATCTTGCGGAAGGTCTCGGGCTCAGCGGCGGCGCCGTAGTCGACCTTCTCCAGCTTGGTGACGCCGTCGACGAGGAACCGGACCTCCGCGCCGAACTCCTTGCCGACCTGATCGAGGGTCACCTCGGTGTCCTCGACGGTGTCGTGGAGCAAAGAGGCCGTCAAGGTCGTGGTCTCGGCACCGAGTTCGGCGAGGATCAGGGTCACGGCGAGCGGATGGGTGATGTACGGCTCACCGCTCTTGCGCATCTGGCCGCGGTGCGAGGACTCGGCCAGGACCCAGGCGCGGCGCAGCGGTTCGAGGTCGGCGTCGGGGTGGTGGGCGCGGTGGGCCTCGGCGACATGGCCGATGGCGTCGGGCAGCCGGTCTCGGGCGGCGGGGCCGAGCAGCGCGGCGCGGCCCAGGCGGCGCAGGTCGATCCGCGCCCGCCAACGGGCGGCCGCACCTGTTACCGGACCTGGGGTCGCGGGGTTCGTGGCCTCCGCACTCATGGGCACCTCCGGCTGTGGACCGGCGGACGGGGTGCCCCATGGCGGACACGGCTCAGGGGATGGCATCTGTCCCCGTCCGGGCCGGTGCTTGATGCTACCGAGCCCATCACGCCCGGCTGACCGCCTCTCGGCGAGCGTGAAACGGATCACCCAATCGAGCGAAGGCTTCCAGGTTTACGATTTCGCGCCGCCTGACCTGCGGCCGACCATGGATTTGAATCGCACAGAGGGCCGAAGGCTGTGGTTCCACGCCTTGGGCCGTCCGAGTGCTGTGATTCATATGGTCAACCAACCGCGTTTTCCAGCCAGTCGGCGTCGATCTCGCCCTCGGCGACGATCACCGCGGGACCGGTCATCTCGATCTCGCCGTCGCTCCGCTCGGTGATCACCAGGGTGCCTCCGGGCACATCGACGGTGTAGGTCGCCGGGGTGCCGGTGGCCACCGGGTCGGCGCCGTCCCTGCGGGCCGTGGCGACAGCGACGGCGCACGCGCCCGTGCCGCAGGACCGGGTCTCGCCCGCCCCGCGCTCGTGCACGCGCATGGCGACATGGCGGGGGCCGCGGTCGACCACGAACTCGACGTTGACCCCGCTCGGGTAGGCGGCGGCCGGGCTGAACGGCGGCGGGGAGTACAGGTCACCGGCGTGCGCCAGGTCGTCCACGAAGGCGACGGCGTGTGGATTGCCCATGTTCACGTTGCGTGCGGGCCAGCTGCGGTCGCCGACACTCACCGTGACGTCCCCCTCGGGGAGCAGCGCCTTGCCCATGGCGACGGTGACGTCACCGCCCTTCGCGATGTGCACGGCCTTCACGCCCCCGCGCGTGGCCACGGCGAGGTCGCCCTCGGCGACGTGACCGGCGCGCTGGAGGTAGCGGGCGAAGACGCGTACGCCGTTGCCGCACATCTCGGCGATGGAACCGTCGCCGTTGCGGTAGTCCATGAACCACTCGGCCTCCCCGGCCATGTGCGTGGCCTCGGGGTGCTCGGCGGACCGTACGACGTGGAGCAGGCCGTCACCGCCGATGCCTGCCCGGCGGTCGCACAGGGCGGCGACGGCGGCGGGGGGCAGGTCCAGGGTGTTCTCGGGGTCCGGGACGATCACGAAGTCGTTCTCGGTGCCGTGGCCCTTGAGAAAGGGGATCCGGGTGCTCATGTCTCGATCGTACGTGCAGGCCGGTGCGGGCTGGTCGCGCCCACGCGCCGGTAGCCGCAGACCGACACAGCCCCGCGCCCCTGAAAGCCTCTAGCGGAGCCTCGCTACGCGCCAGACCGCGAGAACGACCACAATCGCCACCAGCAACGCGTACCCGAGCACGACCCGCCAGTCCGCGCGGCGGCCGGACCCCCGCTGCGGCAGTCCCGGCCACGTGTAACCAACCCGGCGTGCGGCCATCATGCCCCAGCCCGCCGCGCAGGAGCAGATCAGCAGGCCCAGCATCGCGATCACCGCTCCGCTGTCGCCGAAGTCGAAGGCCAGGGGAAAGGCGAACATCAGGGAGCCGACCGCGGCCAGCGAGACGATGGGAGCGAGCTGCCAGATCCGCAGACGGCGCTGCGGGCGCAGCTCGACCTCGACCTCTTCCCCGCCCGGGAACATCTCCTCGGGCTCGGGACCGTCGGCGGTCACACCACCCTGGGTGTCGTCGGGCCCGTCGGGGCTCAGACGGTCTGCGTCCTGCTCCGGCCCACCGCTCTCGGCGGTGAGGGGCTCGGTGCCTTGTGCGGTGTCGCGAGGGCCGGCCTCCATCGCCACGCGCCCTCCCAACTCGGACTCCACTTGGTCGATCGAAGCTCGATGATGGCACGGCGCCGGAGGCCGGGATGACGGCCGGAGCGTCCCGATGCCAGGACGTGATCAGGCTGTGACCGGTCGTTCGACCAACGCCAGCGCGAGCTGCGGAAGTTCTGTGAGATGCGCCGCGGCCCCACTCAACCAGTGCACCCGCGGATCGCGCCTGAACCATGAATCCTGACGGCGCGCGAAGCGTTTCGTGGCACGGATGGTCTCGGCCCGCGCGTCCTCCATCGTGCACTCCCCCGAGAGCGCCGCGAGCACCTGCTGGTACCCGAGCGCACGCGAGGCCGTGCGCCCCTCACGCAACCCGCGCGCCTCCAGCTCCCGCACCTCGTCCACGAGTCCCGCCTCCCACATCCGGTCGACGCGGCGCGCGATGCGCTCGTCGAGCTCGGGCCGCGCGACGTCGACGCCGATCTGGACGGTGTCGTAGACCGAGTCGTGGCCGGGGAGGTTGGCGGTGAAGGGCTTGCCGGTGATCTCGATCACTTCGAGGGCCCGGACGATACGGCGGCCGTTGCTGGGCAGGATCGCCTGGCCGGCCCCGGGGTCGGCGGCGGACAGACGGGCATGCAGCGCGCCGGAGCCGCGCAGCACGAGTTCCTCCTCCAGACGGGCCCTGACCTCGGGGTCGGTGCCGGGGAACTCCAGGTTGTCGACGGCCCCGCGGACATAGAGCCCGGAGCCGCCGACGAGGATCGGCCAGCGGCCCTCGGCGAGCAGGTCGTCGATCCGGGCGCGGGCCAGCCTCTGGTACTCGGCGACGGACGCCGTGACGGTCACGTCCCAGATGTCCAGGAGGTGGTGCGGGACGCCGTCGCGTTCCTCGGGCGTCAGCTTGGCGGTGCCGATGTCCATCCCTCGGTAGAGCTGCATGGAGTCTGCGTTGACGACCTCGCCTCCCAGTCGCTGGGCGAGGAAGACGCCCAGATCGGACTTTCCGGCCGCGGTGGGTCCGACGACGGCGATGACGCGGGGGGAGGGGGGTGCGCTGCTCACCGCCCCAGTCTCGCAAACCCAGGAGCACCACCTCGAACGAGTTACGTGACGACGCGGGTCCGGTGTCGTTGCCAGTTGCGTGGTTTCCGCCGCCCTGTCTGCGGAGGCGGCGATCCGGGTGGCGCAATCGGGCGCTCCGGACGACGCGGGGTTTGCCCCGCACGAGTAACGTATGGAGTGGATATGGGCGTTTTCGCACGACTTCTCAGGAGGTCGAAGGCCACGGAGGAGGCGTCAACCGCCGAGACGCAGGCCGACATCCGGACGGCCGAACCCCCGGCGGAGGAGGCGGGAGAGGCGAAGGAGTCGACCGACACCAAGGCCGAGGTCGAGATCGAGCCTCAGGTCGAGGGCAAGCCCGAGGTCGAGGTCGCCGAGACGCCGGGAGCCGGGGACGCGGACGGAGCGACGGCGACGGAGGCCGTCGAGGACGCCGCAACCGAGGGCGTCGAGATCCCCAAGCAGCAGTCCGCCGACGAGGCGGCCGACCGTGAGGCCGGTGAGGGCGCCCGCACGTAACTGCCCCGCGCGGGAAGGTGAACGATGGGTCTCCTGGACAACGTGAAAGCCAAGCTCAGCCCGGCCAAGGACAAGGTCTCCGGCCTCGCGCAACAGCACGGGGACAAGGTTCGGCACGGCCTCGACGAGGCCGCGAAGATCGTGGACGAGAAGACCAAGGGAAAGTACAGCGGCAGGATCCAGACGGGCACGGGCAAGGCCAGGGACGCCGTGGACCGACTCGCGCACAGGGACGGCACAGAGGGGCCGGGGGGCGGCAGCACGCCGCCGCCGGCTTCCTGAACGGCAGCACGGCACACCGACGGACGGCCGCGGGGCAGGACGCCCCCGGTCGGCCGCCCTTTCCCGCCCAGGACTCCTCTACCGCTCCTGCGGCTCCTCCAGCCGTCAGGACCAGGTCGCGACCACGTACCCCACGCCGTACGGCGCGTCCTCGTACAGCAGCGATCCTCCGAGGTCCGCGCCCTCGGCCGCGCCCGCGAGGACCTGCCAGCAGGCCCGGCCGGAGGCCTTCAGTTCGTACGCCGGCTCGGCGTCCAGCGCTTGCAGGGCCGCCACGTCGGCCGCGCCCAGCGCACGCGCGACCTCCGCGTCGAACGGGGCCGCGCGCTCGTCGAGGTAGCCGGGTGCCTTGAGCGTGCGACAGGCACTGGCGTCGCCCATCACCAGCAGCGCCACCCGCTCCGCCCGGGCGGCGATTTCCCTCCCGGTCTGAATACACCGCTCGGGCTCCAGAGGTTCCCCCACCCCGAGTCCCTCGATCGGGGCGTCGGACCAGGCGACGCGGTCCAACAGCCAGGCGGCGACGGCGAGTGAGGTCGGCAGCGGGCGCTGCGGGGCCGGCCCCCGCTCCGGTCCGAGCCGCACGTCCACATCCACGCCGAAGCCGCGGAACGAGCCGCGGGCGCCCTGCGGGTGCGGGCCGCGCCCCCTCTGCTCGGCCGGCCCCACGACGACGAGGCGGTCGGGCCGGGCCGCCGCGAGCACGCCCAGCGCGTCCGTGCAGGCGGCGCGGGCCCCGTCGAGCTCGGGCGCCGCCCCGGCGGCGACCGGCGGCACGAGAAGGGGCGGACACGGACAGACAGCGGCTGCTACAAGCATGATCGGCAGCCTACTTCCAGGCCCAGGGCCAGGACTCGGGATGGGTGCTCCACTCCAGTTCGCCGAGCCGGTACACCACGCGGAAGGTGGCCATCATGCCCTCGATGTGCGCGTAGTAGGCGTCCCCGTCACCGATCCGGTAGACCTGCCGACGCTTCTGGCGCAGACGGACGCCCGGGCGGTGGGTGCAGGCGATCTCGTACAGGCGGGCGCGGGCCTCTTCCCGGGTGCCCTCGAAGTGCGCCACCTCGTCGAGGTCCTGATGGTCCCCGAACCTGCGGTCGACCAAGATCACCCAACGCCCCATGCCCCGCCAGCCTCTCCTCGTGCCCGGCGGTGTGCGCTCAGTGCGCCGCGCAGCCGCCCGTGGCCGCCGGCAGCGGCTCGGGAATCCCGATCTTCGGGAGGCCCAGCATGACACCCGCGGGTTCGGCGGCCTCGGCCGCGTTCCGCTTCTCCCATGCGTCCCCCGCGCGCGTGCGGCGCACAGCGAGGACGGCGCCCTCGGCGAGGAGGTGGTGGGGGGCGGCGTAGGTGATCTCGACCGTGACCACGTCGCCGGGGCGGACCTCCTGGTCGGGCTTGGTGAAGTGGACCAGGCGGTTGTCGGGGGCGCGGCCGGACAGGCGGTGGGTGGCGCCGTCCTTGCGGCCCTCGCCCTCGGCGACCATCAGCTCCAGGGTGCGGCCGACCTGCTTCTTGTTCTCCTCCCAGGAGATCTCCTCCTGGAGGGCGACAAGACGCTCGTAGCGCGCCTGGACGACCTCCTTGGGAATCTGGTTCTCCATGGTCGCGGCGGGGGTCCCCGGACGCTTGGAGTACTGGAAGGTGAAGGCCTGCGTGAAGCGGGCCTCGCGGACCACGTGCATGGTCTGCTCGAAGTCCTCCTCGGTCTCGCCGGGGAAGCCCACGATGATGTCGGTGGTGATCGCCGCGTGCGGGATGGCGGCACGGACCTTCCCGATGATGCCCAGGTAGCGCTCCTGGCGGTACGAGCGGCGCATCGCCTTCAGGACCGTGTCCGAACCGGACTGCAGGGGCATGTGCAGCTGCGGCATGACGTTCGGCGTCTCGGCCATCGCCGCGATCACGTCGTCCGTGAAGTCGCGCGGGTGCGGGGAGGTGAAGCGGACGCGCTCCAGGCCCTCGATCGCGCCACACGCGCGCAGCAGCTTGCTGAACGCCTCGCGGTCGCCGATGTCGGAGCCGTACGCGTTGACGTTCTGACCGAGCAGCGTGATCTCGGAGACGCCCTCGCCGACCAGTGTCTCGATCTCGGCGAGGATGTCGCCGGTGCGGCGGTCCTTCTCCTTGCCGCGCAGGGCCGGGACGATGCAGAAGGTGCAGGTGTTGTTGCAGCCGACGGAGATCGACACCCAGGCCGCGTAGGCGCTCTCGCGCCGGGTCGGCAGCGTGGACGGGAACGCCTCGAGGGACTCGGCGATCTCGACCTGCGCCTCTTCCTGCACACGCGCGCGCTCCAGCAGGATCGGCAGCTTGCCGATGTTGTGCGTGCCGAAGACGACGTCCACCCAGGGCGCCTTCTTCACGATGGTGTCGCGGTCCTTCTGTGCCAGACAGCCGCCGACCGCGATCTGCATGCCGGGCCGCGAGGCCTTGCGCGGCGCGAGCCGGCCGAGGTTGCCGTAGAGCCGGTTGTCGGCGTTCTCCCGGACCGCGCAGGTGTTGAAGACGACGACGTCCGCGTCCCCGTCGGCGCCCTCGGGGGCGGGCACGTATCCCGCCTCCTCCAGCAGGCCGGACAACCGCTCGGAGTCGTGGACGTTCATCTGGCACCCGTAGGTACGGACTTCGTATGTCTTGGATGATCGAACGTCCACTGCCGGGCTCCGGTCGCTGCTGCTGGTCATGGGTCAAGGGTAGGCGCTCGCGGGAGATGCGAGACCCGGCCGCCTACGGCCGGCACGGGACCGCTGTGAGCCCGGGCACGCTCGGACCGCGGTCAGGCCGGCATGCCTCGCTCGGCCAGGCCGCCCTCGTAGGCGATGATGACCAACTGCGCGCGGTCCCGGGCGTGCAGCTTGGCCAGGAGGCTGCCGACGTGGGTTTTCACCGTGGGCATGCTGATGACGAGGCGTTCGGAGATCTCGTCGTTGGACGGCCAGAAGCAGCCGCGCCGCCAGCCGCGCCACGCCCGCCCGGATCCAGGCCGTCCTCCGGGTGGGCGCCGCCCTCGTCGCGTCGGCCGTGATCAGACGACGGCTCCGGCCGGCGCGCGCGGGACGCCGCTCGCGCCCAGCCAGGAGCCGTGGGACCCGAGTGCCGCCTGCGTGACCAGGTAGCCGAGGACGGTGACCGGGACGGAGACGCGAGCGGGGGTGGAGGGCGGACGCGCATGCCCGCGCGCTCGTGCGCGCGAGACAGGCCGCCAGGGCGGTGACGCTCATCTTCGCCGCGTCGAGGCGTCCGCGCCGGGGCACCGCGAGGAGGGAGACGCGCATCATGCCGGACGTGTGCTCGCCGGTGACGACGAGCACGCCGAACACGATCAGCGCCAGCTTGGCCGTAGAGAATGCCGTCGAGTTCGGCCTGCTCGGGGGCGAAGTCGGAGCGTGGGCTCGGGTTGTCGGACCAGCGCGTTCTTTGCGGACCTGCCGCCGAAGGCCACGATGAGGATGCTGACCACGGCGAACAGCAGCAGCCACACCTGGGTGCCGCGGATGCCGCGCAGCCTGGTGGTCTCGGCGTGTACGGCCGCGTGCGTCCCGGACACGGGAGTCCCTGCCTTCCTCACCTGTGGTACCTGCGTCGATGCCCCCGCCACGGGCGGCGCCCGCCTCACCGATGACCCCGAGGAAGGTGTCCTCCAACGATCCGGCGTGGGTGCTCCGTTCGTCCAGCGGGAAGCCGCCCTTCGCGGCGATCCGGCTGACGTCCGCGGCCGGCATCCCGACGACGTCGAGGCCAGCGCCGGAGATACGCGTCACGGTGGCGCCGTACATCTCCAACTCCCTTCCGAGTCTGTCCGGTTCGGGAGTGCGGACCCGGACGTAGGAGCGCCCGTGGCGCGCGAGGAACTCCGACATACCGGCGTCCGAAAGGCGTTGGCCGCGGCTGATGACGACCAGGTGATCGGCGACCAGGGCCATCTCGGTCATCAGGTGGCTGGAGACGAGGACGGTACGGCCTTCGTCGGCCATCGAGCGCAGCAGGTCGCGCAGCCGGCGGATGCCTCCCGTGTCCAGGCCGTTGACGCCCGGCGGCTCTTCCTCGCCGAGAAAACCGTGCGCAACCACGTCTCCCGCATCTTCACCAAGCTGGAGGTGCACGACCGGGCCGCCGCCGCACTGGGCGCTCGCGACGCCGGTTTCGGCAACCAGGCGGACGCCGTACTGCCCCAGCCCGCCTGACGAACTGAGCGGTCGCGCACCAGGCGGCCCCGGTCGGAGCGCTCGCCGTGTGCACCGCGCTGTCGACGGCCCCGGCACGGCCGGTGGAGTCATCGACCGGCACAACGTCGACGCGGACCTGGATCTTCGACGGGAGACGCGGGATCCGGCGCGTCGGCCAGGGGCGGGCAGATCTCTCCGTGCAGTGGGCCGCCGGACGGATGACGTGAATCACGTGAGGGGTGACACCAAGGGGCTTTGCATGACCATGCGCGGTGATGCATAATCTTCCTATGTCCAAGGTCCTCACGTCCCTCCCCGCCGGCGAGCGCGTCGGCATCGCCTTCTCCGGCGGTCTCGACACCTCCGTCGCGGTCGCGTGGATGCGCGACAAGGGCGCCATCCCCTGCACCTACACCGCGAACATCGGCCAGTACGACGAGCCCGACATCGACTCGGTGCCCGGTCGCGCGCAGGCCTACGGTGCCGAGATCGCGCGCCTGGTCGACTGCCGTGCCGCGCTGGTCGAGGAGGGACTGGCCGCGCTCACCTGCGGGGCGTTCCACATCCGTTCGGGCGGGCGGGCGTACTTCAACACCACGCCCCTGGGCCGCGCCGTCACCGGCACGCTCCTGGTCCGGGCGATGCTGGAGGACAACGTCCAGATCTGGGGCGACGGTTCGACCTTCAAGGGCAACGACATCGAGCGGTTCTACCGCTACGGCCTGCTCGCCAACCCGAACCTGCGGATCTACAAGCCCTGGCTGGACGCGGACTTCGTGACCGAGCTCGGCGGCCGCAAGGAGATGTCCGAGTGGCTGGTCGCGCACCAGCTGCCGTACCGGGACTCGACCGAGAAGGCGTACTCCACCGACGCCAACATCTGGGGCGCCACGCACGAGGCCAAGACCCTGGAGCACCTCAATACCGGCATCGAGACCGTCGAGCCGATCATGGGCGTCAGGTTCTGGGACCCGTCGGTCGAGATCGCGCCCGAGGACGTCACGGTCGGCTTCGACCAGGGCCGCCCGGTGACCATCAACGGCAAGGAGTTCGGCTCTGCCGTCGACCTGGTCATGGAGGCCAACGCGATCGGCGGCCGGCACGGCCTCGGCATGTCCGACCAGATCGAGAACCGGATCATCGAGGCGAAGAGCCGCGGCATCTACGAGGCGCCCGGCATGGCCCTGCTGCACGCGGCGTACGAGCGTCTCGTCAACGCGATCCACAACGAGGACACCGTCGCCCAGTACCACAACGAGGGCCGGCGCCTGGGCCGTCTCATGTACGAGGGCCGCTGGCTGGACCCGCAGGCCCTGATGATCCGCGAGTCGCTCCAGCGCTGGGTCGGCGCGGCGATCACCGGCGAGGTCACCCTGCGTCTGCGGCGCGGCGAGGACTACTCGATCCTCGACACCACGGGCCCGGCGTTCTCGTACCACCCGGACAAGCTGTCGATGGAGCGGACCGAGGACTCGGCCTTCGGCCCGGTGGACCGGATCGGCCAGCTCACCATGCGCAACCTCGACATCGCCGACTCCCGCGCCAAGCTGGAGCAGTACGCCGGCCTCGGCCTGATCGGCACCGGCAGCCCCACGATCGGCGCCTCCCAGGCCGCGGCCACAGGCCTGATCGGCACCATGCCGGAACTCCCCGAAGGCGGCGCCGAGGCGATCGCGTCCCGCGGCGAGGTCTCGGAGGACGAGGCCCTGCTGGACCGGGCGGCGATGGAGTTCGGCACGGACTGAGGCACCTCCGGACAGACCTGTTCACCTCGTGAGCGAGGCCGGTGCGACCGCGCACCGGCCTCTTCTCATGTCCGCCCCTCCCGCGACCGCATCAACGGCTGGATCCGCGTCCCGAACCTCTCGATGCCCTCGAGGAAGTCGTCGAAGACCAGCATGATCCCCTTGGTCCCCTCGACCCCGGCGACCTCGTCGAGCATGCGCGCGACACTCTCGTACGACCCGACGAGCGTCCCCATGTTGAAGTTGACGGCGCCCTCGGGCAGCACGATGGTGCGGGCCGTGGAGGAGTCGTCGGCGGTGGTGTCGGTGGCCGACTCCCCCGCCATGTAGGCGAGCGCCGCGTGGTCGGCGCCGTCGTGGTAGTCCTGCCACTTCGCGCGGGCGGCCTCGTCGGTCTCGTCGGCGATGACCATGAACAGGGAAAGGGCACCGACGTCACGGCCGGTCTCCCGCGCCGCCTCCACCAGCGTGGCCGCGCTGTCCGAGAAGGCCAGCGGTGTGTTCACCCCGCTGCCCAGGATGAAGTTGTAGTCGGCGTGCCCGGCGGCGAACCGCATGCCCGTGCCGCTCTGCCCGGCGGCCACGATGTCGATGCGCCCGTCCGTGGGCCGCGGCGAGAGCACGCAGTCGTCCATCTCGTAGAACTCGCCCTTGAAGTTGCTGACGCCCTCGCTCCACAGCTCCTTCATCACCGTCACGTACTCCACGGCCCGCGCGTACCGGTTGCCGAAGTGCTCGTCGCCGGGCCACACGCCCATCTGCGCGTACTCGCCGGGCGCCCAGCCGGTGACGATGTTGACGCCGAACCGCCCAGGGGCGATGGAGTCGACCGTGACCGCCATGCGCGCGACGATCGCCGGCGGCAGGGCGAGGATCGGCGTGGAGGCGTACAGCTTGATCCGCTCGGTGACCGCGGCCAGGCCCGCCATCAGCGTGAACGACTCCAGGCAGTGGTCCCAGAACTCGGTCTCGCCGCCGAAGCCCTTGAGTTTGATCATGGACAGGGCGAAGTCGAACCCGTGCTCCTCGGCCTTCTGCACGACCGCCTTGTTGAGCTCGAAGGTCGGCATGTACTGCGGGGAACTCTTGGAGATGAGCCAGCCGTTGTTGCCGATGGGGATGAAGACACCGATGTCCATGCCGCTCCTCATGATCGGAGACTGCCCGGTCCGACGGCACGGTACACGGCCGGTATTTCGGCAACTTCCTGTGAAGTATGGGTAGTTGAGGTAAAGGAGGGGTGGGAAACAGCTCGTCGGAAACTGTGAAGCAGGTTTCGAACGGAAACGGGAACGATAGGTTCCCTCCATGAACGCGCGGCTCGCTCTTCTCGGCACGGTCACCCCTGGAGCGACGGAGAGCGAGGTCTTCCGGCTGGCGCTCGGGCATGCGGTCGGCGAGCTGAGCGCGCTCGGCGGGGCCATGCACCTGCGCGGCCCGATGTCCGCGCTGCGTCTGGTGTCGTCCGTCGGTCTGCCGCCCGACCTCACCCGCTCCTTGGAGATCGTCGACCAGGAAGGCCCCCTGGCTCCGGCCCGCGCGCTCCAGCAGGGCGAGGGTGTCTGGGTGCCGCTGTCCCAGGACGCGCAGGACGAGGTTCCCTGGCCCGGCACCGGCCTCGCCGCCCTCCCGGTGTTCAGCGGCCGGCGCAGCATCGGCGCGCTGACCGTCCTGGCCGGCGACCGGGGCGAACCCACCCCGCAGCACTGGGACTTCCTGCGGGACGTCGTCGCCTGGACCGAGGACCGCATGGCCCAGGCACCACCGCCGTCCGGCCCCTCCCAGACGGAACTGGGCGGCGAACGGCTCCGGCAGGCCCTGAAGGAGGTTCAGGTCGGCTCGTGGGACTGGGACATCCGCAACGGTGATCTGATCTGGGACGAGGCCGCCCTGGCGTTGTACGGCACCCGCCCGACCGACTTCACCGGCCGGATCGACAACTGGATGCGGATCGTCCACCCCGACGATCTGGCACCCACGCTGGCGGCGGCGCAGCAGGCCATCCTCGACCACAGCGTCTTCGAGGCCGAGTACCGCGTACGGCGCCTGGACGGCACCTGGGGCTGGACGCAGGCCCGCGGCCGGGCCACCTACGACGAGCAGGGCGAGCCGCTCCGGATGATCGGGGTGGGCTGGGAGAGCAACGAGTCGCGCACCGCGCGCGACGCCCTCAGCAGGGCCCTGAGACACATGAGCGACGGCTTCCTCGCGGTGGACGACGAGTGGCGGATCACCTTCGCCAATCTGGAGGCGGAACGCTTCCTCGGCTTCTCCGAGGAGGAGCTGTTCGGTCGCCTGCTGTGGGACCTGCCGGCCACCCGGCAGGTCCCGGGCCTGAAGGAGGACTGTCTGGAGGCCGGGGCCCAGGAGAAGCCCGCCGGTTTCGACGTGTATCTCGCGGACTGCCGGCGGCGGCTGCATGTGCGGCTGGTGCCGGGCCCCGACGGCCGCACCCTGTACTTCCAGGACGTCACGGAGAAGCGCCGGCTGGCGGAGGAGCGACAGGCCACGGAACGGGCCGCGGCCGAGCGGGCGCAGCGCATCGCCGAGCTGACCACGGAGCTCGCCAAGGCGACGACGTCACGGGACGTGGTGGACGCGGTCGCCCGGCGGGTGCTGCCGCCGTTCGCCGCCTCCGGGCTGATGGTCCAGGTCAGCGAGGGCAACCGGCTCCACCACGTCGGTGCGGTCGGCTACCCCCAGGAATTCGTGGCCCTTCTCGACAGCCGCTCCCGGGCGGCGACCGGCGATCCCGCCTGGGACACGATCGCGTCCGGCCTCCCGCTGTTCATGTCCTCGGCACACGAGTACGCCGCCCGCTATCCCGAACTGGCCGGCTTCCCCGCCCGCGGCGAGAAGAAGTCCTGGGCCTTCCTGCCGCTGACGGCGTCCGGGCACACCTTCGGGGTGTGCGTGGTCTCCTTCGACCGGCCGCGGCTGCTCGACGACGAGGAACGCGCCCTGCTCACCACGATCACCGCTCTCGTCGCCCAG